>NZ_JAUBOR010000007.1:125281-189799 GCF_036700305.1 Microcoleus sp. Z1_A1 | reverse complement strand
TTGTAGGGGCGGGTTTTACCAACCATTTATGTTAGAAACCTACCATCTCCAAAACCCGCCCCCACAAGGCGACAAATATTTCATTTCGATCGCAGTAAAGGTTAATCTAGATTATCGGTTGTGTGGGGGCGGGTTTATATAAATTGTTTGCGGGTATTAAATATTATTGGTGAACCCGCCCCTACAGACATTTGTAGGGGCGGGTTTTACCAACCATTTATGTTAGAAACCTACCATCTCCAAAACCCGCCCCCACAAGGCGACAAATCCGCAATTGGTAATATCATCGCAGTTCGATCGCCCTCACCCGTTCATCACAAAATCTAACAATCGGTGAGCCATTTCTAGCTTGCTGCAAGGTGCTATTTCTACTTGCTTGCCGGCGGCATTAATTAATATTGCTTGATTGGTATTGCTGCCAAAACCTGCACCTATTCGATCGATCGGGTTGGCGGCAATTACATCCAGTTTCTTCGATCGCAATTTCTCCAAAGCCGGCTTGACAATATCCCCAGTTTGTGCTGCAAACCCGATTAATTTTTGGTGCGGCTGTTTCAATTTTCCCAACTCTGCCACAATATCCGCTACCGGTGCCAAAGGCAAACAATTCGGGAGCGATCGCTTCGGCAATTTCTCACTACTGTACTCAGCCGGCTTCACATCCGCTACCGCCGCCGCCATCACCGTCAAATCCGCATCGTGAAAGCATTGCAGCATCGCCTGCCGCATTTCTTCTGCACTCGCAACTGCGATCGCCCGCACACCTGAGAGCGGCAATTCGCCAGTTATACTGTGTACCAGCGTCACTGTCGCGCCGCGGTGCTGTGCAGCTTGCGCCAAAGCTATACCCATTTTGCCACTGGAAGGATTGCCGATAAACCGCACCGGATCGAGGTGTTCCCGCGTTCCTCCCGCACCGATCAACACCCGAAGGCCCGCTAAATCTCGATCGCCCTTGGCATACAACAGCGATTCAATATGAGGCAAAATCTCATAAGGTTCTGCCATACGGCCAACACCCGCGCGATCGCACGCCAGCATACCCGCCCCCGGATTCGCAGCATGATAGCGCCGATAACTCAACACTTCCCGCCAATTCCGCTGCACCGCCGGCTGTTCCCACATATCCGTATTCATCGCCGGTGCCAGCAAAATTGGGCAATTAGAAGCTAAGACAGTATTAGTCAACAAATTATCAGCAAAACCCCCCGCCAACTTAGCCAAAGTATTAGCTGTCAAAGGAGCAATCACAAAAACTTCCGCCCATTCTCCCAGTTGAATATGCAGGGGGCGCCCGTGACTTGGTTGCCAAAAATCTTTGTCAGTAAAAGCAGGATGGCGGCACAGAGTAGCAAAAGTCAAAGGCGTTACAAACTCCCCGGCAGCATCAGTAAGAATAGCTTTAACTTCCGCTCCAGCTTTCGCTAAAGTTGAAACTACTTCGCAAACTTTGTAAGCCGCAATCCCGCCACTAACGCCGATTAAAATTCGTCTGCCTTTCATGTCATACCATTTTAGATTTTAGATTTTAGATTTTAGATTTTAATTTGGGAATGACTGATGAATACCAGGGTTGAGAGCTGGCCTACATTCACATTCTTTTTTGAAACTGGTGTCATTTTTCCATAAAAAAGAATCAAGAAAGAAATTAAGATAAAAACAGACTAAAATCCCTCATTCATCTGTTTAATCTGCAACAAAATATGCTGCTAACTTCTTCCTCAATTCCGTCGAAATTTTTGAGCTAGATTTTTCAGTCTATGCTTCGTCGTAGGCTTCCATATCCAGAAGGTGGAGATAAGGTTCAACTAGCTCCGGCCGCTGAAAAGCAAGCGATCGCAACAAATGCCAATCATTCAATCCCTCAAAAGGATCTGTATAATCGTCAACTTCCAAACGGACAGCCAATTCTGCCACGTCCTGAGAAGTAAGTACAGCAATATCGCGCGATGCTTTGGTTAAAGTTTTCATTTTTTTCCCCTGCCCGAGACTTCCGCCATACTATATACTAAACCTTTAATCAGATTTCGACACAGTTTCTACAACAAAACTTCGCATTACCTCTATAACTTCCGGCACAATCTCGTGTCCCATGTTAAATTCTCGATACTGCACCGGAGATCCCCAAGCCGTCAAACTCTCGCGCGATCGCACAGCAGCACTAACAGGCACAATAGTATCTTGAGTACCGTGTACGATTAAAACAGGTGGCAAAACACTCCCCGCAACTGGCGAAATCTGGTGTAAATAACCGCTCAGACAAATTAAACCAGCTAGGGGCAAAGTCAATCCCACATCTAGAGTCATCGCTCCGCCTTGAGAAAAGCCACTTAAAATCGTGCGAGACAAAGGCACGCCCGTGGTGCTTTCCAAAGACAGCAAAAATTCCCTCAGCAATTGCCGGCTTTCTACCAATCCCTGAGCGTCTTTGGTTTGAAGGTTATACCACGCTTTGCCACTCGTTACCTGGGGATGGGGAAAGGGGGCATAGGGAAACACAAACTGATAATCCGGCAAATTGAAAAAGGGTGCTAAGGAAGTCAAATCCCGAGCATTAGCACCCCATCCATGTAAAGCGACCATCAAAGCGACAGGTTTGCGATCCGTTGTGGGCGGTATGCTAATAGATTGTAAAGACATCGTAGTTAATAATTGGTAATCTGGCCTGGCTACAATTATAAATTGTTACGACGGGTAAAAACCCAGATATTTTTTTCGGCAATATTCCACTGAACTTAGCACAGGTTTGCTAATAACTATAACAGTTGACAGTTGACAATTAACAGTTGACAGTTAACCGTTGAAAGTAGAGTGCTAAATCCGAAACTTTCCCAAGTAAAATGCGGAGATTTTACGTTTTATAAACAGGAATTAGGGAGCATCTCATATTTGTAAAAACACTTCTTCTGGCTCCTTCCTTCTGGCTCCTTCCTTCTGCCTCTTTCCTCCTGCCTCCTGCCTTCTGCCCCCTGCCCCCTCCTGCCTTCTGCCCCCTGCCCCCTCCTGCCTCCTATCTCCTGCCTCCTGTCTCCAATTTATAGCTGGGCTGCTTTCATTGAGATGCTCCCAGCAAGACTCAGCTAAAAGCGAGATTTGTTCCGCTAATTCCAATTGACCGAAAGCATCCAGGATACAAGCCCCCAGATTAATTAATGAAGAAATAAAAAACCTGTATCCGATGAAACTTGCCCCCCCGAATCTATCTCGCGCAAGTCAATCTAAAATCTAAAATCTAAAATCTAAAATCGATTGACACCTACCGCAGGTAAAACCTTAGAAATAGATTGCTTAGACTGTTGTCGCACCGGCACCTCAATCCAGAATTCAGTTCCCTCCCCCGGAGCCGACACGCACCTGAGCGAACCTTGATGTTTGTCCACTATTTGATAGCAGATAGACAATCCCAAGCCAGTACCTTGGCCTACAGGCTTGGTAGTAAAAAACGGATCAAACAAACGTTTTTTGACATTCTCCGTCATGCCCGTTCCATTGTCAGCAATTCGCACGCATACACAATTAGAACTTAAAAGTTCAGTGCGAATCCGAATAGTAGGTAAAAAGGCAGAATTCGAGGCGTTGTTTTCGAGCTTTTTTTGATTTTCTGCATCAGATAAAACATCAATAGCATTGCTCAAAATATTCATAAATACCTGATTCAATTGTCCCGCCCAGCACTCCACCAATGGCAAATTTCCGTATTCTTTGATAAGTTTAATGCCCGGAAAACCAGGTTGGGGTTTCAGCCGACTATCCAAAATCATCAAGGTGCTGTCAATGCCTTGGTGAATGTTAACCGACTTCTTTTCAGCTTCATCCAAGCGCGAAAAATTACGCAGAGAAAGCACGATCTGGCTGATCCGTTCAGCTCCCATATTCATAGATTTTAGGATTTTAGGCAAGTCTTCACTGATAAAATCCAAATCAATATCTTTTAGTTTCGCTTGCACTTCGGGCGTTGGGTTGGGATATTGCTGCTGGTATATTTCCACAAGTTCCAGCAAGTCTCTAGTATATGCGCCTGTATGGATCAGGTTGCCAGAGATGAAGTTGACAGGATTGTTAATTTCGTGGGCAACTCCAGCCACCAACTGCCCCAGGCTGGACATTTTTTCAGTTTGGATTAGTTTAAATTGAGCTTCCTGCAAATTTTTTAGTGCTGTTTCTAGTTCAGCGGTGCGCTGTTTTAGTTGAATTGTACGATCGTACACTTGCTGTTCTACTTTTGCAGTACGTTCTAGAGACATCAACAGGTAAATCGTCAAGCTGCCAGTCATCAATAGCCCGATCGCCCCAATGGCCAGCGAACCCTGATGCGTCCTCAGACTGTTGTACCCCTTCCCTGGCAAAACTAGCAGCCTCCACTGGCGGTCTGCTACGTTAAATAGGCGAGTGCAAGCACTAGGATTTTTACAGATTTTTCCCCGCAGATTAGCTAACTCTGGCTTTTCGTGTTTTGGGTTATCTATCAACTGCTTAGCTTGTGAGTCGTAGCGCACCAGAAAGTGTTCTTTCTCTATAGCAGAGTTGTCATAGAGGTAAAAATTAATCTTGTCTAAATTCAGCGATTCTAAAGAGGAATCGACCATACTCGTGATCTGAAACAGACCCGCAATCACTCCCATGAGGTTTTGGCGGCCGTTGACCGAATTATCTGGAGAATTTGTGGGGCGGGGTACTGGTAGAAATACTTGCAATCCTGGTTGATTGTTGCTGACTAATCTAATCCGCGCGGAAGCCGCTATTTTCCCGGTATTCGCCGACTTCTCTAAAGCTGTTTTGCGATCGGGGCTGGAGGCAACATCAAAACCGATCACTTTGTTATCTTCTTCTAATGCTTCTCTGTAAATAATAGGAAAGTATTCCGATCGCACTTTTGCTTTGACCTGCTTTTTGTCAGGAGTTCGTTCGTAAATTTGAAATGCCGGAAAATCTTCGGCTCGAATTGTCTTTTCGTAAGCTGCTTTTTGGGCAGCAGGCACGCGCCGAATCCAGTTAACAGAATGTATAGCAGTATTTCGGGCAAGTGCAGGTTGAGCGAATTGCTTAAAATCTTGTCGGCTAACTTCAGTAGACGCCCTGTAGAATGCTTCCAGTGAGTACAGAACTTCTAAATTTTTGTTGATGCTTTGCTGCAAAGTCACATTCAGGCGATCGGCTTGCTGATGAAATTCCGCTTGCATTCGTTGGTGTTCCGAATGCCACACAACGGCTGCGGCTGCCAAGGACAAACTCGTACCTGTGCAAAGAGTCAGCGCTGCTGGAATGTAGCGACGGTGCGACTGTAAACTTTCGGTCAGCGAATTAAACCAATTGCTCGCAAAATTCATATTTCCACACCTTCTGCCACCGAAGTGCTATTTTTTAAAGACTTGTAAAAGTCCTTGATAGCACGATCGACAGCCGACAAACAAGATTGTCTAAAAACTTACGATCGCAGAAATAGAACTTACCTTGAGAAACCCAATTTCTACGAAAATATTAATGTGTAACGAGAAAGTTGGGAAGAAACCCGGTTTCTTCCGAATAGTCCATCCACTAAGCTGTTGCGCGTTTAAATTGCATATTCGGGACGGGCTCGCGTGCCCATCCCACAATAATTTGAGTGATTTTTGACACACAATTTAAATGGAGAACAGCTTACTGAGGAATTAAAACCAATTGTAACTAAGTGTAACGAAGTCAGTTCCCATCTCGGCGCTCCCAAGTTCCTGCCCCGGAAGAACCCGGGAACAAGAAAAAGCCTCGATCTGGTGGGGCGGGTACTCAATACCCGCCCCACAAAGCCAACTTAAAGGTGGAACCGCTTACAAAACAGTCCCTATTTCCTTCAAATAAACCCGTGTAAACGGTTCATCATCCCCCAGAGTATACTGTTCGATCAATCCTTGGCGGCGAATAGAAATACTATTTCCTTCCCTCATCACAACAGTATCGTCATCAGTGCTTTCTCTGACCAACATCATCTCAGTTTCCCCCGGATTGTCCAGCACCACCATATTGCTGCCCCGATAAAACATTCCCTCAGCTTCCAAAATATCTTCGGGATATTCAGCAATTAACAAATCGAGCTTGGGATTCCGCAGCAAACTTTGCAAGTTCAGATGGTAATTCTTATTCAAAACTTTTTCAGAACGGTTAACAAAAAGTCCACCGCGACAAACAGCACCGATTGTCCAATCGGGATGCTGCAACAGAACATGGTCGATGGTTTCTTGTAGGTCATGTACCGAAATTCTGTTGAAAGTAATAATCGGAATTCTGGCTAATTTTCCCGATTCAAAGAAAGTTTCGATAATATGGGAAGGTACATCAACTCCTTCGCCGACAGCAGGGTTAAGGTGCATAAAAATTCCCGGCGCGGCATTGATCTCGATAATCCCAAAATTCCCGGTTTTCCAAGATTTGGCGAGAGTTTCTGTTACCACATCAATTCCCAAACAAGTTAACCGAAAATGTAGGGCGATATCTTGAGCTAAAACAATGTTATCCGGGTGAATATTGCGGGTAGCATCGATGCTGACGCCGCCTGCGGAAAGATTAGCGACTTTGCGTAGAGACACAGTGCGATCGCGACTTAGTACACTATCTAATGACAGCCCTTGTTCTTCCAGATACATTTCCATCGCTTCGTCGGACTGAATTTTGCTCATCGCCGAAGTAGGCGTATCCAAACGTTCTGGTTTGCGGTTTTCACGGCGGATCAATTCGCGAATTGTTGAGTCGCCATCACCTGTTACCGAAGCGGGCCGGCGTTCAGTTGCCGAAACAAATTTGCCGTCAACGCACAGCAGCCTAAAATCCGATCCTTTGATGCTGTTTTCCACAATTACTCGCACCGGATCTGTTTCGGGAATTGCCTTAACTGCTCTTTTAAAAGCCGCCTGCAATTCCTCACCATCTCGGACATCTGCTGTGACGCCAATTCCTTTATGACCGACTACGGGTTTGATAGCAACTGGGTAGCCAATTTCTCTAGCAACTGCCAGAGCTCCGTTTTCTGTGGAGACGATATCGCCTTGGGGAACAGGAAATCCTAATGTAGCGAGAAAAGCTTTACAATCGTCTTTGCGCGTGGTAAAATCTGAGTCTAAATGGCTGTCAGAATCAAAAGTAGTTGCAGAGCCACGAACCAGTTTTTTACCGTACCCATATTGCATTAGTCCTTCATCCCACAAATAAAATGTGGGAATGCCTTTTTGGGATGCCGATCGCATTAACGAATAAACTGTCGGCCCTCCGTAAACTGACTGCCGGAACATATTTTGCAGCGCGCCCATTTGTGCTTCTAAGGGAAAGTCTTGATTTTGATTAATGGCTTCAAACCAATCCCAAACTGCGTAAACTACGGCTCTGGCGGTGCGGGCGTGAAGTGCTTCTATGCTGATTCTGTTAAAGTAAGAAAATGGCTTGATGTTCCAGTGTTGGAAGTGCAAACCCATGTCGAGTTTTGCTAGTTCTGAGGCGGTACGACCGAACAGTTGGGCATGGTTCGAGAAAGTTTCGTGCAGCAGTTGCGGGTAGCGATCGCTAATAATTGTATGGTAATGTGCGATCGGCAAAGGTTCGCTCCCCCCCGTCACAGCTAAATCAAAAACTAAAGCCGCGGTGTCTAAATAAGGGTTGGGCCCGATATAGTGTTTGAAGTTGAACACATCGAAAATATCGGTTTTTCGAGCATTGACGCGCGCTGTTTCTGTGCTTTTTTCTTGCAGCATTTTCTAACCTCCTTTGAGCTAATTTTTTACGGTAACTTTATAGTTGGTGCAGGGGATACTACCTGGGGGCATAGATATTCCAGCAGTCAGACAAATACTCCGACCAATTCTGCCTTCAGTATTGCCCAATAGGGGGATTGGGAGAGATGGGGGGATGGGGAGAGGGGGAGTGGGTGAGAGTAGGAAAGTATTCCTTCTTCCTTTAACATCTGACTAAGTATAGATGACTAAGCATTGATAACTAAGCATTGATAACTAAGCACTTATGACTAAGCACTTATGACTAATGACTACTTCTTTCCCCCCTCCCAAAAAAAGCTATAACTTTTGAGAGGTACACTGTGTACTTATAATTGTTTATGACAGTGAAAGAAAATTTAAGAGGCAGCAAATTATGAAGATCGCACAAACTGCTCTCAGAGAAAAAGTTCACCACTTAGCTGAGGAAGCATTTCACCGGAAGCTAATTTCTGGCTACGGCGATGGTCAAAATAGCAACGAATATCAGATTGTCTGGAACGGCAAACCCAGACACCTACCTTTAGAACGGGCGAGTACCATATTGAGCAATTTGATCGATCGATCCCACTAACGAGCGATCGGACTAATTAAGGACTTACGCTCATCAACCGGATTTCTACGAGCAATCAGAGGAGGATTAGCGAAGCATCGGATCAGAAACCGGATCGATCACCGCGCGCGGGTGGGCCCTGTAGTTTAAGCTCATTTCTTGACCCCTCCTATCTCCTGTTAGGGGGGGTAAGTTTGTTTTGTCGATCGTCGAAGATCGGTAAACTCCCATATCACCCTTGCTGTGTGCGTTCTAAAGTGGTAAAAGTCTGAGCTTTTTTTGTATCTATATATACCTTTTGGCAGTTTTCGGAAAAAATAAGTTTGTGTTTTAGTGAAATTAAATAAATTAAAAGTAGAGATAATATGGCGAGCAACGAAATTCACGGGAAGTTGCTAATTATTGGTGGCGCGGAAGACAAAGAGGGGGACTGCAAAATTCTGCGGGAATTCTTGCGCTGCGCCGGAGGCACTAAAGCCCACATTGCGATCATGACGGCTGCCACTAGCCTGCCGGGAGAAGTAGGAGATAATTACATCCGAGTGTTTGAGCGACTTGGCGCTGAAGATGTGCGAGTTGTTGACACCCAGAGACCCGAAGATGCCAACAATCGAGATTATTTAGAAGCGATCGAACAAGCCACCGGCATATTCTTTACCGGCGGAGAGCAAGCGCGGATTATTAGCTGCTTGAAAGACACCATACTCGACGCAGCTATGCACAAACGCTTCTCTGAAGGTATTATCATTGGTGGCACCAGTGCCGGCGCGGCGATGATGCCAGACGTGATGATTATTGAAGGAGACTCGGAGACAAATCCCCGCGTTGATGTGGTAGCAATGGGGCCGGGAATGGGTTTCCTTCCAGGAGTTGTCATCGACCAGCATTTCGCCCAGCGAGGTCGTCTGGGACGCTTAGTTTCCGCACTTTTGCTGCAACCTGCCGTGTTGGGATTTGGTATTGACGAAAATACAGCTATTTTAGTCCACGGTGACGAGTTGGAAGTCATTGGCGAAAACTCTGTAACTGTCATCGACTCGTCTGAACAACTCCACGACAATCTGGAGGGACTGTTGAAGGATGAGGCTTTGGCGATTTGCGGGGCCAAGTTGCACATCCTCCCCCACGGATACCGGTTTAACTTGAAAACTCACCAGCCGGTGCTCCATAACGTAGCAATTACAGGAGAGAGAGAAAGGGCGATCGCCTAATTTACTTGCAACTGGCAAACATCTCAAAATTATGTAAGGTGAGCACTGCACACCTTACCCCTTCTACCAAGTAGGATGGTTAAAAACCCAGTTTCTGTATCCAAAAATGGCGTTGCTTAATTGGGGTATGAAATTTGTAGGGGCAATCCCTCCGTGGTTGCCCCACCGCTGACTTAGAATTACTTCATCAGGCAAAATCATACTTGAATTCAGCAGCACCCCAAAAATAATAAAAAGAAGAGGATTTTACCTCTTCTTTTATTGCTGCGGTTTCGGGTTTTTTAAGCACTTTTCTGTTCGCCAAAAATCGACTGCTGCCCTTCTGCGGTCGATATTAAATTCCACCCTTGAGTTCTCAGCTTCTGATATGTTGCCCATCCCTTAGAACCGCCCGGTTCCCGGTAGTCGGATACAGCGAACTGCGGAAAAGCTGTATAAGGCCGCCACCCTTGACGGGCATCGGTGCGTAAGTGCAATATCTTTTCTCCATTACGTCCCAATCTGGGCAACCAACACATTTGTTTTAGCATTTTTAACACTCCAGAGTTTTACAGTAACGGTAATTCGCCAACATCCCACATTAAACTTTTAGAGCCTTAGAGCCACTGCTCGGAATATCTAACGGGTAATAGGGACGAATGAGATTTTCACCAATTACCAATTACTGAGGTAGCAGCAGTCGTTAAAGCTGATGAAAGGTTCTACAAAGTTTGCAAGTCAAAAACTATAAAACAAGTGATGCCAAGACATAAGCAAAAATAATTATTGCTATTCTCTGCTCAAACTTGACTTAACGTCGCGGGAAAACCGAGTTGAATAAAAGATTCATGGTTCTGGTTTCCCTTGCCCTATAATTACAAGCTCATCCTCCCTGTTTCCGCATAAAATGACATCTTTCTACGGTATTATTCCTGTCCGCTAAAAAATGTTTCTTTAGTTACAAATTTTAAATATTCACCACGATTTATCTAGTTATCAAAAGTTAAATTACTTTTCATACAATACTTCGGACAGTTTTTGATAGACAACCGTAGAATAAGGGTTTCAAGGCTCCAAGGCACGTTCGCTACCAACGGAAAATCTAGGGTTTCAGACTACCAACTCAAAGCAGTCCGGACTATTTTTCATAAATAGCACTTAATAATGTTTAGTTACTTTAACTACATTTTTGATTAAAATCAGGTTTCCGGGTGTCTAGGGGCGCACCTTACTCGCTAGGGTTCGCACTACTAAATCCTCCGGGTGCGCCCCCAAGCACCTTACAACATAAGACTTACAGGTTTAACTCTTAAGAACGATGGCGACAGATTTGCAAAATTGTAAAAATCAATACTAATCACACTTATAAATGCGATCGAACTAATGCCAGTTAATGAATATCCGGGCGATTATAGCTGGGGCTACAAAGTCCGCGATTTCTTTGCTGTAGAGTCCAGCTACGGTGAAACCGCAGATTTGAAGCAATTGATTGACGAGTGCCACGGACGGGGCATTCGGGTGATTCTGGACGGGATTTACAACCACTGCGATGAAGATTGTCCCTTATTGCTAGTCGATCGCAATTATTGGTACTACCGCGACAAACACTATCCCGAATATCCGGCTAACTACTGGATCCCGGAGTTTAACTACGAAAATTTCGACCCAAAACTCGGCATTCGTCTCGCTTGGAAATTCATCGGCGATGTTGTTAATTTCTGGAGTGCAAGAATATCATATCGAAATTTCTTACACTGGATAACTCATGAAGCGAAAAAAACCGCCGGCGACAAGCCATTCTAGAACATAGCAGAACACATTCCCGAAATTCCCGAACTCATCGCTTCGGCAAACTCCCAACCAGCCGCATAAACTGCAATGGTATTTGTTGAAAAATCCGCCCAATCATGAGTTGTTGCAATACTACAAACACGTGATTCGGCTGCGGCAAGATTTGCCTGCACTTTATACCGAAAATATTGAATTCATCCACGAAAATCCAGAAGCCAAAGTGCTGGTTTATTACCGCTGGAGCGATGAGGGAACGCGGGCAGTAGTTGTGGCTAATTTTTCGGATACTTATCTATCTGGTAACAGCATTCCTAACTTTCCGGCGGCAGGAAGTTGGCACGAGTGGATGTCTAACAAAATAGTAGAAGTTGGGGAAGAAGGGTTTAAGTTTGATTTGTCGGAATGGTCAGCGCAAGTATTTGTTTGAGAGCCGGAGAATTATGTCTCCAGGCAGATGATCGGCGAAGTTGTACAACTGTAAATTGTATTTAGGATGGGCGCACGCAAGTCAACAAACTGGGTTTTTCTACCTAGGTGGATGGCTGTAACGATACTTTATTGTAAAAAACTCGGTTTGTGCATCCAAGAGTGCGATCGTAATTCCTGGTATTGAGAATAACAATTACAGGGTGACGTGCCAATCGCGAATTAACAGGTCAATAAACACAAACTTTGTCGGAGGAAAAACTCTATGGGCTGGTTAAAAAGATTGTTTGGTTTAGAAAAAAAAGAAAATCAAGAAACTGTTGACGCTCCTGCTTACCAAGCACCTGTAGCTCAAGCTCAAGCTCAAGCTCAACCTGCTGCGAGCGCTCAGACAATCCCGCCGGAACGCATGGGCTTGAATGGAGAATACGATCAAAGCGGTTTAGCTAAACGGGTGGCTCAGGCTTTCGATGCAAATCCCGATGTTGCGGATATTGAGACTGTTTATGTGGCTCAACTTGGCTCTACTGTGGTTCTCAAAGGTACAGTTCCCAGTCAGGAAATTGTCAACAAATTGGTGACAATTGCTAAAGGCGTTAAGGGTGCAACTGGGGTGGAAACTAATCAAGTTACTGTCGGCTAAAGCGACTTTATTTCTAACAGTTAGCAGTTGACTGTTAGCAGTAGTTAAGTTTACTGTAACTGTTAACTGCTGCTAACAGTATTTTTTATCTATCATGGTTTCAATAAAAAATATGACAGGGGAAACCTTAGAACCTACTCGTGGTAAATTAGAACGGACTCTTTCGCAGGGAATTCAAGCTTTGTACCGCTCTCAACTCGGACATCCAACGAGTCAGGCGCTCTGCAATCTTTTGGATAACAAATTGATAATTGTTGTCGAAAATGGGCTTACTCAACCCGAAAAACTGCTGGCTCAGAACGGTCAGGAAGATTTGGCTTTGCAGGTGCGGACACAATTAGAATCAGTTCTGGAATTGCCACTGAAAGAATTAATCCAAAAGGTTTTGGGCGTGGGAGTTACTGATTTGCTCCGCGATGCGACCTTGGAGACAGGCCGCACTGGAACGATCGCAATTTTGGACTCTGCACCTCAAGTTCGTGATTCTAACTATAAATCTAAAACTCAACCAAAAGCATTGGAGAGTTGAGGTGCTGGCGGATAACTGTTTCTAAATCTTTGATGTTAAAAGGTTTGGAAAGGTATTCCACGCAGCCTGCTTGAAGAATTCGAGCACGGTCTTCTGGTTTTGCTAGTGCTGTGACAGCAACAATCGGAATATGTCTGATCTCGGGGTTTTGTTGGGCGCGCTTTACTACTTCCATACCGTCTATATCCGGCAGGCAAATGTCGAGTACGATTAGGTCGGGCTGTCGATCGACTGCTGCGGAAAGAGCTGCGTACCCGTCAACTGCTCCCACGCACTCGCAGCCGAATAAATCGAGTATTTGTGTCAGCAGCTCTAAGTTGTCAGGATTGTCGTCTACCGCCAACACTAAAGGACGCTTTTCAACCGGGGGTTGACCGCTAATGAGAGACGAGGATTCCAATTTATTGTTCCAATTAGGGTAGTTCATAAATGCCGATCGCAACGATCAAAAAATTTGTTACCGAGGCATTCTTCAAGTGGCGCTGCGGCACTTGACACAGATTGGCTCGTATTTTTAGCTCTCCCATGACCAGTTTTTGGTCTAACCCGATACAATATCGCTACAAGCTGCGGGCAAAACGACCGCAGTTGATTGATTCCATAGCATCTGCTTAATTCTACCTCTCCCAGCGCCAATTACCAACTGAGGCCCTCTTGGTGCGTCAGGCATGGTAAAAATACGCAATAAATACGAAAACTCTTACCAATAAAGCATTCTCGCTTAATAGCATTGAAGAGTGGCGACAGCTTCTTAGGATATTAACCACATTAAACATGGGTTTCCCTACCTGGATCTACCTAAAGGAATATTCTAACCGTTACTTTATTTGAATAACTTACACCTGCTGAGAGATACTTGATTACTCTACTTTAGACTTCAATGTTTTTAAGTAGTAATAATCACAATTTAAGCCAGTAAAAAAAATCAGTTTTTACATGAGCTTTACCGGATATTAACCTAGGAGGTTTTAATGACAATTCCAATCAGAGACGACCTGACTTACATTTTGCTCAAAAAGATTGACAGCGGCAACGGCAGGGGAGAGTCAGAAATTAGGAACGCAGCGGAAGAATATGTGGGTCACACGGTGGCGGAAGCGGAATTGCTCGGTCATTTGGACTACCTCAACCAAAGGGAATTTATCAAAGCTCAGTTTAGTGGCGAGCCTTATGGAGGAACTGAGTTATTGCCGCCTTTAGTGGCATTTCAACAAGCTGAGTTAACAGAAAAAGGCCATAAACTGTTACACAAAATGGAGACGAATCCTCCGAAGTCGCTCCATCAAGAAGGGTCGGCAGTTCCTATCGCTTCAAAGGATATGCCGTTTTTGGAAAAAGTGATGGTAAAAGGTCACTTGGAGGATATTTTTGATGCCCGCGACATTACCGAAGTAGTGTACCGGGTCATGCGCGATGTGATGACAAAAGACGCCATCGAGCACGTGGAATCTGAATTGCACAAAGAAGTTTTGCCTACGGATGACAAAACCCTGCAACAAGAAATAGCAGACCTCTGGAAAGATACCAATCCGCTGGTGGGATTGCTCAGCCGGATACGTCAGCCTTTGACCGGCCCGCCTGCACCTGCGGGGATCGATGGCAATTTGTTTGCACGGAGGGTGGAACTAGAAGGCGCCCTTCCTTCGGGAGTAAAACCGGAAACTGCGATCGCGGCTGTATTTTCGGCAACAAAGGATGAGCTGTCCCAGGAGCGAATTCAGGAAATAGCTGGCTTTTTGCCGGACAGAATTCGGGAAATTTGGGAGTCGGCTTAATGAGACCTTTTAAGGTATAAATACTTACTAGCCGGGTTGATCAACCAGTATTCTCCCTCCCCAGGGCAGAATACTGGTTGATCAACCCGGTTTCTATATACCTTTTGTCTGGTAGCTCTGCAATTGCTTTGTAGTGAGGACTTGAGTCCTGATTCAACTCGATCGAACTTTCGTCCTCACTAATTGTCCGATCGCTCTTGCCTTGCCTTGTAAGTGCTGTGAAAAACCCGGTTTATCACCCGAATTTGTCTAAAAACCAGAAATATCCCCAGAAACCGAGTTTCGCGCTCTGGGGTAGGGTCAAGCCCCTAGACGGCGCGAAAGTATTGTATTGTATAATACAGGGCAAGTTAAGACTGTGGCTCGCAAAAATGCTGTCAACAGCCCGGGAGATCAAAAGGCATGACTCGCACCAAAGTTACACAAATGTCACGATCGACTTTAGAACAAGAGATTTTACTCAATCGAATTACCAATCGCATCCGCAACTCTTTAGAACTGCAAGAGATTTTGACGACAACTGCGCGAGAAATCCGCAGCTTTTTAGAGAGCGATCGAGTAAAAGTTTATCGCTTTGAGGCAGACGGTAGCGGTGAGGTAATTGCTGAGTCCATCAACGGCGACAAGTTGCCATCGATGCTGGGTTTGCGCTTTCCACCAGGCGACATTCCCCATAGTGCTCGGGAAATGTTTCTCAAAGCGCGGCAGCGAGTGATTGTAGATGTGGAATTGAAGCATCAAACAATTAATAGGTTAGATTGTCCCGACACCGGCCAAACTTTAGCAGTTGAAGATATTAGCTATCGTCCTGTAGACCCCTGTCACGCTGAATATCTGAAGGCTATGGGGGCACGTTCTTCTCTGACAGTGCCGATTTTGCATCAAAATCACCTTTGGGGGCTGTTGGTGTCTCACCATAGCCAACCGAAACGGTTTAGCGATCGAGAATTGAAAATGGTGCAGTTGCTTGTGGATCAACTTTCAATTGCGATCGCCCAATCTTTTCTGCTGAGTCAAGCTAGACAGCAAGCGCGTGACGAAGCCGTTATCAACCAAATTACCAGTTTGCTGCATTCTCCTCTGGAACTCAACGAAATTCGGAAAGCAGTTCTCGAACAAACTGTCAAGCATTTGCGTGGTTCAGGAGGGCGACTCTACATTGCAGCCGAGTTTGGCGATCGACCCGCTTTGCTTTATACCTGTGGCCAGCAGCCTACAAACATCGACCTTGAACTCAGCCCATTTTGGCAGCAGATTATGGGGAGGGCAAATCAAGACGATCCAGCACAAACAGCTAATCATACAAGCCAATTAGGTATTTTTGAAAATCTATATTCCCAGCATTACAGCTCAATTGACAGCAATATTTCCAGTTTTCTCGTACCGCACTTGTACGCGATTTCCGATATTTCTAAAGAACCTCAACTCAAATCTGTATCTGCCAATTTAGTCGCAGCTTCCATTCGATCATTTTTGGCAGTACCGCTGCAATATCGCCAACAGTGCATCGGCTGTCTCACCGTTTTTCGCAGCCCTATACAAACCGAAATTTTGTGGGCGGGCCGTTGCAGTTCGGACGCCCGGAACGATCGTCCCCGACAATCCTTTGCAGCTTGGAAAGAAATCAAAACAGGCGAAGCTCAAAAGTGGACTAGCGAAGAACAGAAGCTAGCACAATCTTTAGGAACTCACCTGTACATGGCTGTAATGCAGAGGCGCGTCGAGGCGATGATCCGACATCAAGCTTCTCACGACCCATTAACGGGTTTACCTAATAGATTACTGTTTAATGAAAGGCTGTCTTTGGCTTTAGCTAGCGCTCACCAAAATGGAGAAATGCTGGCGGTAATCTTTCTAGATTTAGATAGATTTAAAAATGTTAACGATACTCTCGGTCATCCAGTGGGCGATTTGTTGCTGCAAAGTGTATCTCGGCGTTTGACTAACTGTTTGCGCGTGGGGGATTCGATGGCTCGTTGGGGCGGAGATGAATTTACTGTGCTGCTGTACAATATCAACACCCCAGAGGAAGCAACTAAGATTTGCCAGCTAATTATCCAGAGTTTAAGCACTCCTTTTGATTTTGAGGGTTTGGAACTTTATATTAAGGCTAGCTTGGGAATTGCTTTGGCTCCTTACGACGGAGAAGATGCAGAAACTTTGCTGAAAAATGCTGATGCTGCGATGTACAAAGCTAAACAGAAAGGTCGCAATAATTATCAGTTTTACACGCAGGCGATCGGCAGTAAAGTCTCCGAGGATCTTAACTTAGAAAATCATCTTTACAAAGCTCTAAAAAATTCAGAATTTGTCCTGCACTATCAACCGCAAATAAACTTAAATACTGGCAAAATAGTGGGCATGGAAGCTCTGATTCGCTGGCAGCATCCCGAACGCGGTTTGATTCCTCCCGATCGATTTATTCCCTTAGCTGAGGAAACAGGATTAATCTGCCAAATTGACGAATGGGTGATGCGGACTGCTTGCTTGCAAAATCGAGCGTGGCAGTTACTGGGATTGCCGCCGATGCGGATAGCAGTGAATTTATCAGCCCGCCAGTTTCTGCAACCTCACACGGTACAAACCATCGCTGAAATTTTATCAGAAACCAAGTTAAATCCCGAATATTTAGAAATAGAAATTACCGAGAGCATTGCCATGACAGATGTGAGCTTTACGGTGTCGGTATTGCAGCAGTTGCAGGACATGGGAATTAACATTTCTCTGGACGATTTTGGCACCGGTTATTCTTCGCTGTGGTCTCTGAAAAACTTTCCCCTCAATAATTTAAAAATAGACAAATCTTTCGTGGCCGATTTGGTGACTGGCAGCAGCGGTGCTACTATTGTGAAACTGGCGATCGCCTTGGGACAGGGCCTGAATTTACAGGTGATTGCTGAGGGAGTGGAAACAGCAGAACAGTTGGCGTTTTTGCGATCGCATAAGTGCGATATGGGTCAGGGTTACTTCTTTAGCAAACCAATACCGGCGGCGGCCATCACCCAATTGTGCTTAGAAAATCAATCGGGGAACAAACAAAAGCTTCTCTTTTGAGCGATATCTGATAGGGACAAACGCTTTCGCCGTTTCCGGCGCGGGGAGTAGGACACGGCGCCATGCCCATAGGTGTCAACTTAGCGTTAAACCCGCACTCCGGCAGTCCGGCAGGGGTTGAAACCCCTGCCTCAAAGCCGAAGTCCTCTGAAGAGGACTGAAAAACTCATTAGTCCTCTTCAGAGGACTTCAGCTATTAGACAGGGACTTCAGTCCCTGGCGGACTGCCGGGTGGGAGGACTGGCGGACTGATAGATTAAGTTGACACGACGAAAGGCAGTGCCCTTTCCTACATAATGATTATTTTGGGCTAGGGAAACGGCGAAAGCCTTTGTCCTCCGTTGCCTTACTGCCAAACAAACACTTTTGCTTCGTATTCCGGCAAGTCAATCATAATATTGTCATCGCCAGATTCAACATCATAATTCCCAGTCCATTCGTGCCAAGTTCCGTTTGCCGGAAAGTGGGGAACGCTGTAACCTGCTAGATAATTTTCCGACATATTCGCCACTACTACAACTCTCGAACCTTCATCGTTCCAGCGAGTGTAAGCAAAAACTTTCGAGTCGGGATCTTCGTGGAAAAACTCGATGTTTTCTGTGTAAAGTGCTTGGTTATTTTTACGCAGGTGAATCAAGCCTTTGTAGTATTCCCACAAACCTTTATTCAGGTCATTTCCTAGCAGCGTCCAGTCAATTTTAGATTGCTCAATAGTTTTGCCTTTGTATTCGCCAAATTCTTCGCCCATCCAAATCAGCGGCACGCCAACTGCTGTCATTAACAGCACGGTTCCCAACTTTGCCCGCTTGAAGGCGGCTTCATCCAAAATTCCCCGATCGCCAAATTCGGCAAAAATGCGATCGTGATCGTGATTACTCAAATAATTGACTACATTCGTAGCACCCAAGTAACCTTGCCGCTTGCAGTCGATTACCTCTTTGAGGCGTTCTAAATCAAAATTGTCCCCGCACAGTTGTGGAATTATCGAGTGATAGAAACTGTCGTGCCAGCAGCCGTCCATCGGCCCCTCTAGATTAGTGATGCTGGGATCGTCGGGAATGTATTCGGCAACGGTATAAAACGGTTTGGGGCCGGCGACATTTTTGGCTTCTTGAACTACCCAGTGCATGAAATCGTAGTTAGCTATTTGTCGCGCCGCGTCGAAACGAATGCCGTCGAGATGATATTCTTGAACCCAATAGCGGACTGTATCGCCAGCAAATCTGCGCGCCGGGAAAGTTCCTAAATTTTCGTCGTAAAATTCGTAGTTAAATTCCGGGCCCCAATTGTTATCTGGATCGCGGGGTTCGTGGTGATACCAATAATCGTGATCGATTTGAGTGAGGGGGCTCGATGATTCCGAGTGGTTGT
The DNA here is from genome assembly GCF_036700305.1 of Microcoleus sp. Z1_A1. Taxonomy (NCBI): domain Bacteria; kingdom Bacillati; phylum Cyanobacteriota; class Cyanophyceae; order Oscillatoriales; family Microcoleaceae; genus Microcoleus; species Microcoleus sp. Z1_A1. The sequence continues at coordinate 170,734 of NZ_JAUBOR010000007.1, read as the reverse complement.
AAATACCGTCGATGATGACGCGAATCCCCCGCCCGTGACACTCGTCTATCAGGTTTTTGAGTTCTTCTGTGGTTCCGTAGCTGGACTCGGTAGCGAAGAAGTAGCGAGGGTTGTAGCCCCAACTGTAGTCGCCTGGGTATTCTTTGAGGGGCATGAGTTCGATCGCGTTGACGCCGAGTTCGACTAGGTAATCGAGTTTTTCGACGACGTGCTTGTACTTGCCGCGGGCTAGGGGATCGTCTTCGCCACCGGAAAAGTCGGCAACGTGCATTTCGTAAATCACTAATTCCCGATCGGCTGGTAGCGGTTTGTCATCGTGTTTCCAGACGTAGGTATCGACAATGCGCGAGCCATCTTTGATCCGAACAATGCCGTTTTGAGTAGGATCGTCGATATCAGTCGCGTAGGGATCGACCACATCTACCCACTGATCGGGTTCCAGAAACCAGCTTTTCGACTGAACGCGGAATTTGTATTGATAAACGCCATCCTCCAACTCAACTCGCGTGCGAAAAAAACCTTCTTCGTCCTTTTCCATCGGAATATCTTCCCAATTAGAAAAAGAGCCAATCACGGCAGCTCCTTTGTTGTAGGGAGCAAATAACTTGAATTCAATTGGGGCAGCCATAATACCTCTTTCTAAAATTTTTCAGTAGCAGTTGATACTTTTAATTTTACAAATTTAAGCGAACTCAGCATCACTCTACGGATATAATTTATTTAAGGCTTAACTCTTCCTAAAAGTATCGTAATCTAGTCTCTGTCTCTGCCTTTTATGAAGTGAAATCGCGCAGTATTGGCAGTGCGATCGAAATTTATCTCACTGGCGATCGCTCAACAATAAGTATTAGTAATATCATAGTTTTTTAGCATCTATCTTAAGGTATATTTACTTTTTAAAATTTTGAAAAAAATATCTGTACTGGGATAGATGCGGATTTAAACTCGATCTTTTTTTTAACAAGAAACAATTGCTCGGCTGGTACACACTGCCTGCCCTAATTTTTTGATAACAATTAGTCATTCGGTGTGCACTGCACACCCTTAATCAGTGACCGAAAGCCTCCAGGATACCCGCCCCGTGATTCATTCCAAAAGCAGACTCAGGACCCAGAAATAAAAAACGTGTATCCGATAAAGGAACCCCCGAATTTATCTCGCGCAAGTCAATGCTTCAATTCTTTAATCTAAAATCTAAAATCTCAAATCGATTGGCCGTAAGGTGCGCCCAGCGCACCCTACTTTTAACTTGATTTTGCCTGACGATCGGGCTTCATCCAACCAAGCCAGAACGCAGGGCGAGAACGGCTGCCTGAGTGCGGTCATCAGCGCACAACTTGTTCAAAATATTGCGGACGTGAGTCTTGACTGTACCGACGGTAATATAAAGCTTTTCGGCGATTGCAGCATTGCTGTAACCCTGTACGATTAGTTCCAAAACTTCTAATTCCCGCTCGGTTAAAGGGTAAGTCTCAATGATGTGACTAAACTCTGGTTCGGCAGCCTTAATGGTGACTCTTTTGCCCTCAGCCTTCGGTTCTTCCGGCGCGGGTTCCTGAGTGCGAGCTTGTTTGAGGACGATACGGGCGATCGCCGGATCGATCCAAGAGTTACCTTCGTGAGTTACTTTTACTACATCTAATAACTGATCGAAGCTAATATCTTTCATGCAGTAAGAATCAGCTCCGGCGGCAAAAGCTGCCAGAACTTCTTCTTCATTGTCCTGAAAAGTCAGAATCAAAATTTTTGTATCAGGATCGGACTCCGCTACCGATTTCTTGAACTTTTGTGTAAGTTCAATGCCATCAAAATCCGGCAACCCAATGTCTACAATTGCCACGTCAGGTTTTGAAGACTGAAGCAGTTTCAATCCCTCTGTAGCGTTAGCTGCATCGCCGACAACTTCTATTGTGTCACGCTGTTGTAAAGCTGTGCGGATGCCAACTCTTGTCAGGTCATGGTCTTCTACCAAAGCAACGCGAATTTTACTCATCTTTCTTCCAATAGTCCGCTAAAGTTTTAAAATATCATCAACTGACTCAGCTAAACTGAGTAAATTTGAGAATGTGTCCTGATTTAGGGTTTTACAGGTAGCACATCATTTTAAAGCATACTCATGCAGCCGCCAAGAATGCAAGTTAATTTTTAAGTTATTTTGCGATGCCTGCAGGAACCCGATCGGGACAGGTAAGCTCTCAATGTTTTAACAGTTTAACTGAATTATCTCATTGTCCGCCCGTTGATAGAGGTAAAGATACCACTACCCGGATAAATTTAAAGTATAAAAAATTTTGATGCACTTGGGTTCTCAAAATCAATAAAGCTAGCAGCACGAGTCTTTAGCCGGTGTTAGGGCTCTAGTCCAATGCTTATTTATATAACCTGTTATGACTCAGTATCACGGCAATAAGTCTTTTCCCTCGGAGTTTTCCGACTCGGAAATCTTACACAAAGTATCTGAAATAACATCCCCCCAACCGCAAGTTGGCGACTGCGAAACTCAGGACGATCGCCTGTGGTCGGCAATTCCTCACATAGTTTGGAAAACAAAGGCCGACGGCTGGGCGACTTATTTCTGTCAGCGCTGGGAGGAGTACACAGGCGTACCAGCATCAGCAGCTTTGGGTTTCGGCTATCTGGCGCGCGTCCACCCAGAAGACCGCCCTCGTCTATTGGCGAGATCGCACAGTTCTAAGTTCCCGCCGCCAAGCTACGAAATTATATTTCGTCTGCAGACGCGAGAGGGCACTTACCGCTGGAACGTGGCAAAAGGAGAGCCTGCTAACCCCGACAGTCAGGAAGTTTTGGAGTGGGTGGGAACCTACACAGATATGGAGCCGATCGAACAAACTCAAGCCGAACCCCAAGCAAAACGAGAATTTTGGCCGCATCAAGCGCGATCGGAAGCTAATTTCCAAGTAGAAAAATTGTGCGAAGCCCGGACGGTAATAAAGGCTGGGCAGGATTTACAGGTGATAGAGCAGTTTACAAATATATTGAGCCAGCGGGCGGGTAGCTTGTGCCAGTTGTTGCAAGGCATTGCGGATGCGACTGTAGAGGCGATCGCAGGAGCGGAATTTTGCCTAGTTGCTCTCCTGGAGTCCGATTGCAGCGGCCTCAAACTCAGCGCTGTCGGAGGGACAGAAAACTTTGGTGGGGGCAAAACTCCGCACGTGCAAAACAAGCTGCTGTGGAAAGCATTTGCGACGGGAGAGTCTGTACTGTGGCGCTCGGAGTGCCGCAAAGGCTTGCTGCCGGCGGCGGCTTGTGCAGCGGCGATCGAGTCGGGGCAAAGCGGGCGTTTGGGTGTGCTCGCCATCGGCAACGGGAAAGACAGCACGGCGATGGACGGGCATACTCAGCAACTGCTGGCGGTGATGGGAAAACAAGCGGCGATGGCCATTAATAACGCACTGGCGATCGAAAAATTAAAAAAGCAGGAACAGCTTTTAGACTTGCAAAACGAGCTGCTAATTCGCCAGCAGGAAGAACTGGAAAATCAGGGGCGACGCATTCAACAGCAAAAATTGGAACTGCTAGAAGCAGCCAAGTTAAAATCGCAATTTTTGGGCATCATGTCCCACGAATTGCGAACTCCCATGAATTCGATTATCGGCTTTTCCCAATTGCTGCTGCGCCAGCACAAACAAATGCTGACCGCCCAGCAAACAGAAATGGTGGGGCGCATTTTACATAACGGCAAAAACCTGCTACTGCTGATTAACGATATCCTCGACCTCTCCAAAATCGAGAGTGGCCGCACAGAATTAAAAATTGAAAAATTTGATTTAGCGCATTTAGTAATGGATGTCGCCTTGGAATTCGGAAATCAAGCCACCGATAAGAATGTGGCATTGTCCGTCAGCGTGTGCTTGCAGCATCAGTTTATAGTTAATGACAAGTTGCGCCTGCGGCAAATTTTGGTCAATCTCGTTTCCAACGCGGTTAAATTCACACATGAGGGCAGCATCTATATTGAGGTGCGGGAATTAAATCGCGATCGGCTAATTATCACCGTTCGGGATACAGGAATCGGCATCTGTGAAAAGGCTCTTCCCCACATTTTCGACAAGTTCCACCAAGGCGACCAAACCACAACTCGCCAATATCCAGGCACTGGTTTAGGACTAGCTATTTGTGCCTCTTTAGTCAAGATGATCGACGGCACAATTACTGCTGAAAGTCAACCAAAAAAAGGTTCGATATTTCGGATGGAATTTCCGCGAAAAGTTTATCCTAAAAAACTTACTTCCTGACTAAGGATCGCGAATTAAATAACTTACAATTTTAATTGTTATTGTGGGATGGGCGTCCCGCCCGTCCCACAAACTTGTGGAAGTTATTTAATTCTCATTCCTTAGTGCTTTAAATGCACAACAGCTTAATAGACGAAAAAATAAATAGGACTAAGAGCAAAAAAAGGTGTTACCTACTAATTATAGCGGTAGGGTGCGCCGAGACGCACCCTACATATAGAGGTTTTGGGTAATTCCTTTATTCTTGAGTCCCTCTCTGCTAGGAGGAGAGTTTGTGTAGGATAGGTTGCAACAGCAGACTCTTATCTAAAGACTAGAAGTTTTCCCTACTTCTGCCTGAGTAGCAATTGGTTTAACATCGGTGTAGCCCATATTATTAGCTACGTCGCGCAGCACCGAAATTTGCTGTTCAAAATCAAGACCTTCAATTTGACCCAACACGCCATTGACAGCCTCAGTTGCCTCATATCCGTCGGGGATATCGACAATTGTTTCACCCATACCAATCGCCCAAGCATACCAAACCACCAACTGATTGTTAGCAGTTAAAGCTCCGTAAGCGTGAGAATAGGGCGTGTCGTCGCGGTTGACAATACCTCGCATGATATTCAGTTGTTGATCGGCCGAAAGCTTGTAAAAATCATCCAGCAGCATGGGAGCTAATTCTGGTTCGGCGGCGGCGGGAGCGGCTGGTGTAATTGAATCTCCCATTTTTTCATAAACAAAGTAGAGCAGCGCCAGCTTTTCATCTGTACCCAACCCGTTGATTGTCTGAACGATGTTTTGAGTGTCGTTGGAGAGAGAGTGAGGATTGGTGGCGGCGGGTGAGTTCATAAACAAAATTCCTTAAAAATGCTTTCAGAATATATAAATATCAACATTTGTAAGTGCCAGTCACCATCCCGAAGAGGTAATACGATTTGAGGTTTTAAATTTTAGATTTTAGATGAAAGAATTGAGAATGACAGATGAGGTATGGGTTTGAAGCTTGCATATAGTTGGATTAGTTTAGGAAACTCGTGTAATGTTGACCAGCCACATGAGAATAAATCAGCCTTGAGATAGAAGCGCGCGATATATCTACGGGTAGATGAAAAATTAACGAAATAGAATCACAATAAATACAGTAAATTGTTAAATAAAACTAGAAAGGAGTCGGCTATGTCTCAAATCAATACAGAACCAAATAACACTGAAAGCTTTGACGCTCAGCAGATAACTGAAAGCGTGGAAGCTGGAGAACAAAAGTTGCCGACAGTTGATGTATCAGCAGACTACGAAGCTTCAAAAGAATTTAGTGTTAGTGACATCGATCGCACGGGTGCCGGCGCTCAAGCTGCCGCCGCTGCAACTGCACCTAAATTTCCTATTCCCGCTCCTAAAGATATCGCAAAGCCGGCAGATACAAGCGGCAATCCCGCTGATTTTCGTTCGATGGCTCAGGAAATTAAGCCTGCAGGTACACCGGGCGAAGTTACCGACGATTTGATGCAGAAAGCGATCGATCTTGGTACTCCCGGCAGTTAATTTAGAAATTCTCCATCCTCGACGGACAACCTCTGTATTGTAGGGTGCTTATGACGCGCCTTCCCCCTATAATTCGCGCGTCAAACCACTTTTTATATAAGTCCTGCAAGTGACTGTACGATAAGCTGCAATACAGTAGGGACGGAACAAGGTTTTGTCCTTAAAAGCTGCAATAGGGTAGGGACACAACATTTTTGTGTCCTTAAAGCGTTAATTTTAACTCTCCCTAATCGCTTAATTTTAAGTCGATCGCCCGACAGATTTGGCCGACAGTGCGATCGCCCAAAATTTCAATTACTAAATCCACGCGATCGCCCTCCTCAACCATCGACTTAATAAATAACTCGGGATGCAGCGCTTTCCAGAAATATTCGACAAACCGATTAATTTCCGCTTCTGACATTCCCGACTTCCCCGTCGCCATCATTTCCCGTTCCGCCTGATTGCGCCACACTTGAGAAATGCGATAATCTTGGGGATACAAAACCATCAACCGATCTAATCGGTTCCACAGGGGCAGATAGTCGTGCAGCTTCGCATTCATATCGCGCGCAAACTGACAGTCGCTTTCTGTGGAAATCGGAAACGGTGCAGCCGCCAAAAACTCGTTTAATTTGGCATCAACCACCGGATTCACACCGACAAACCAACCTTCAAAAAGTACAATATCCGCACCGGAAATAATTTCGGGTTGACTTCTATCTCCTGCACCTCCATAGGCTGATTTGTCAAACCTGGGAATTTCTATATTTTTAATTATATCCGGTTTGAGGGCATCTGATTTGGGATTGTCAAATGCTGCTAAATTATGAGTTTGAGAACCGCGCAACTTGTCTAAAACTGCGATTCCCAAGTCAATATCGTGAGTGCCGGGGGGGCCGCGCCAAATTAAACGCGGGTCTGCTTTTTGGAGTTGTTGGCGATCGGCATAAGTCTTGTAAAGATCGTCTAAAGAAAGGCTGACAGTAGAATATCCCAATTTTCCCAGAATCAGCCTCAAAACTTGGCATAAAGTAGTTTTTCCCGTTCCTTGCCCTCCTAAAATTCCTTGAATTAAAGGACGGTTTAAACTTTGTTTGGCAGTCGATAATTGCATTGCCAGCGGCAGCCACAGATTCCACAAAGTTTCGAGGAAAACAGTTGACTTTAGGGGGAAAGTATGCAGTTCGTCAAGAAGAGAAAAGAATAAATCGGTTTTGCAGCGGACAACATCGGCTACACTGTCAGGAGTAATCCCAAAAGCGCGCGTTCGCGAAGCCCTCGAAGAGGATCGCACATCATCCGCAAGTTCCCACAAAGCCAGGTGATCGAAGTCGGGAGCGATCGGGCGATCGCCGGCTTGCCATCGATGTAAAATTTCAACAGGGGTTACAGTCGATCGATCCATATCCTAAAAACTCTCGCTAGCGGGGGCTGGTTTTGTCCAATTACTATCTACAACCGACAAATATTTCCCCTCCTTTTAAGAGCCAAGTTTGAAAGCCTCCACAAATAAATTGTAAGTCACGCCAATTTTCAGAGCATAGAGCATATCCACCCAAAAAGAACGGGCTACAGGCCGCGGGCTGCCGTAAACCAGCCAGCTCGCAAACTCAGTCAACAACACCAACAGCCCGGCCGCGATAATATCCCAATCTGCTGATTGTCCGGCGATAGTCGAAATAGCAGTTCCCAAAAAAGTGCCGAAAAGCAGGCTAATTAGCAGTAGCGAAATCCGCCGCCAAGGATTGCTCAGCCAGCCTCGGAATCGCTCGCCCAGAACATCAATCAATCTGTTAATTCGGGTATTCTGCATAAAAAAAGTTATACCATTGGAGATTCGAGATTGGAGATTTGAGATGCGGAATTACTGATGAATATTGGGTTTTGGAGTACGGGCATAGAGTAGCACTTTTTTTTTCAACTGCTATTAAAAGCTATAACGATGAGTCAACAAATGCCCCTCCAGGCTAAATCCAAATTCTTACCGCGGTCAGTATGTCGCCATCTAAAATATAAAATTTAACATCTAAGATGGTATTAAGCGATTGGCGAATTATAGCAGAGAACGGTTAAGTCATTAAGTGTAACTGTATCTTGTGTCACAGCAGCCCCTGGTTTTACATTAAAAATAGTTAAGACTCATTGCGGGTGCAGTCTATCCTTTAAGCCTAAAATTTATGAATCTTAAAATTTACCAGCTCGTAATTGGAGTGTCGATCGTCCTAATTACAGGAATGTTTCTAGGACGTTTTGAAATCACTATCTCCAACGGTTCAAATCAGTCGAGCGATTGGCCCTCACAAGCCACCGCACTCCCCCCCATACCCCCCATTTCTCCAGTTGCGACAGATTCAGCAGACACCGCTAGCGAGCCCAAACCCGACTCAACACCAACCCCCCCAGATCCAGAGGAGGAAGTGCTTTCCTCAATCCCTGTAGATGCTAAAGCCTCCGGCCGTTTGCGCGTCAGCAACCGCAGCGAACACCCAGTGCGAGTGGCCCTGCTGTCGAAACGGCAAGCCAAGGAATCCTACGGCAAACCGGCGCACTGGGATTTTGCGCCGGGGGAAGGTGGCGGCAAGGGACTGATGCTATCGCTGCCGGAGGGAAAGTTACAAGTCAAACGGGGAGACATTTTAGTGGTTTTTGCTCAGGATGGTTCTCGCCGCTACTGGGGGCCTTTCGTCGCCGGGGAGACACCCTCGCCGGCTTGGAACAGCACAGCCGGAGAATGGCAATTAATTTTGCAGCCGTGAACGCTTAGCTGCAGGTGCCGAGATTTTGGTCGAGAAACCCGGTTGATACGGTCTTGTTGAGAATGGTGCGGCTATGTGAGTTTAACCTCACATAGTGGCACCATTCTCGCTTAACAGGCTTTCCGGCCTGTTCCACAAAGAGTGAATTTTCTTGTGGGGAGTAGGGGTTGGGCAGGAGAGCCGAACAGGCTTTTGGGCCTGTTCCACAAAGAGTGAATTTTCTTGTGGGGAGTAGGGGTTGGGCAGGAGAGCCAGCCCCTGAAAGGCTTGTTGAGAATGGTGCAACATCTCTGTTTAACTGATATCTTGCACCATTCTCGCTTAACAGGCTTTCCGGCCTGTTCCACAAAGAGTGAATTTTATTGTGGAACAGGCCGGAAAGCCTGTTCATAAAAGCCTTCTTGAGAATGGTGTAACATCTGAGTTTAACCAGATTCGATCGAATGGGGAGTTTCGAGAATGCGAATCTTTCGGTAGACTCTCTATGCGAGCTAAAATTTAAAATCTAAAATCGCAGGAAGTTTGCGTGAAGGAAGTTATTAAAAATTTGTCAGAGTTTAGGAAGCGCCCGTTAGCGTTAGCGAAGCGATCCGAAGGAAAGCCCTCGAAGAGGATCGCACCAAAGCTGCTGTCGCTTTTATGGCTGTGCGCGATCGCCTGGGTAGGTTTCTTGTGGAATCTCGGCAACATCGGTTTAGTTGACGAAACCGAACCGTTGTTTGCCGAAGCCGCCCGTCAAATGACGCTGACAGGGGATTGGATCACTCCTTATTTCAACGGCGAAACGAGGTTTGACAAGCCACCGTTGATTTACTGGCTGATGGCGGTGGCTTACCGCACGCTGGGTGTTAACGAATGGGCCGTGCGTCTTCCCTCGGCCTTGTGTGCGATCGGTCTGACTTGCCTCGGATTTTATACCCTATCGAAGGAAGGAGGAAGTTCGGCAACGGATTCTGTAACGGATGTAACGGATGTCAGGAATAAGGAAGAAGTCCGATGGAAGCCGGAAGAAGAAACAGAGAATAACAACTCAAAACTCAAAACTCGTCGTCTTCCCCTCTTTCTTTCTACTCCTTGGATTGGTGCTGCCCTAATAGCTTTAAATCCCCAAACTATTGCCTGGGGACGGACTGGCGTTTCAGATATGCTATTAGTTAGTTGTATGTGTTCGGCACTATTCGCATTTTTTCTCGGTTACACTCTAGAAGAACAGAGAGAAAAAGCCGAATTTTCCACTGTTTCCGCTTCCCGATTTCCCAATAAGTGGTATCTGACTTTTTACGTACTAATTGCCTTAGCAATTCTGGCTAAGGGGCCTGTGGGAATTGTCTTGCCAGCGCTGATTGTTGGCTGCTTCGGGCTTTATTTGGGAAATTTTTGGCAACTTTGGCGCGAAATGCGTCCGGTGTCGGGAATCTTGATTATTCTGGCGATCGCCTTGCCTTGGTACATTTTGGTTATTTTAGACAACGGTCAAACTTATATTGACAGCTTTTTTGGCTATCACAATTTCCAGCGTTTTACTGGAGTAGTCAACAAGCACTCCGCGCCTTGGTATTTTTACTTTTTTGTAGTGCTAGTTGGTTTTGCACCTTGGTCGATTTATTTGCCGGTGGCGATCGCCCGCACCCGTTTTTGGCAGCGCAGTTACTGGCGTCGTCAACCGCGATCGGCTCAGTTGAGTTTATTTGCCCTATTTTGGTTCGTCTGCATCTTTGGCTTTTTTACGATCGCCGTGACCAAATTGCCCAGTTATGTATTGCCTTTAATCCCCGCCGCTGCGATTTTGGTAACGCTGCTGTGGAGCGATATTATTGCAGGCAACGAACCAGAAAATAGGCGGGCAAAGTTAGAAAAAAAACCTAATTCTTTACCGCGAGGGCTGTTAGTTACATACATTTTCAATGTCATATTTTTACTGATTATAGCCGGAGCAACTTTCTACTGCTACAACTGGCTCGGAGACGACCCGGCTATGCCGAATTTTCCCCAAGCAATTCAGCAGTCGGGATTGCTGATTGTCGGCGGTACGATTTGGATAATTACAGCCGTGGCGATCGCACTTTTACTTTGGCAGCGGCAACAGCGCTGGATTTTGGTTGCTAACTTCATCGGGTTAGTAGCATTTATCATCTTTGGTCTTACTCCCGCCTACAAATTGGTTGATATCAACCGCCAGCTACCTCTGAGACAGTTAGCGCAGGTTGCGGTTCAACAAAAACTGCCGGGGGAAGAGTTTATTATGGTTGGTTTCTGGAAACCAAGTCTGGTTTTTTATACCGAAGGGCCGGTGACTTACTACCGAGCTGTCAGAAGGGCGATCGACTACATTAAGGAATCTAAAAACCCAAATTCTCCCTCTATTTTGTTGCTGGGATATCCAGAGAAATTTGTGGAATTAGGATTGCAGCCAAATCAATATCAATTGTTGGACAGTCGGGGCGCTTACCAACTCGCCAGGGTTCCGAGAACAGCATTTCGATAGTGGATTGTACTGCGGTGTGAGCCGACCTATATGGTGTGAAAGTAGGGGCAATCCCCCCGTGGTTGCCCCGGAATTTGGATATGGTGCGTCCAGGACTGCAAAAGCTATAATCTAGTCACTACCTAAAGCCCGAAGCTGGGAGCCTACAATGGTTTCAATTCTCAACAAACCCTCCTCATTAATCCATGAGATTTGCATTGAAAAAGTCGATCGGTGGAAGTTGTTCAAATTTAGTGAATCGCTGCCACAGCGTATGGAAAATTTGTTAGAGAAGAAGAAGGACGATCGACTAATAGCAGAAGAGGCAGCCGAACTCGATGCCATTGGGGAATTAGATCGTATCTTTACCCATATCAATGCAATGATGGCGGCTCAAGATGTCAATCAGCGATCGTGAGTTAACTAGCGTTACGGAGTAGATTAGATGAATCCTGAGACAAAACAAGTATCACAGCACATGAAAGAATTTGGGCTTCATATTCTTGGGAGAGCTATTTATGATGCAACATTTAGCGAGATCACGAGGCCTTTTGCTCATATGTTGTCGGTAGTTCATGCAGCACATGGAGCAGAAATACTTATCAAGGCACGCATTGCTGAAGAGCATCCGCTTTTAATCTTCAAGTCCTACCCTAAATCAAATACTACTAAGGATGTATTGAGTATCAAGGAACTCTTTAAGTACGGTCGAACTTTAATTTATTCAGAGTTACCTGAAGTTCTTTGGGCGACAACTGGTTATAGAATCAAGGAATTAGATAGATATCAAAAATTTGGCTATCTGCGAAACATCATTGTCCATTTTTCTGCCGCTCCTGATTGCGAAGCTTCCACAGAGACATTAAAATTTGCTTTGGAAGTTTTAGATTATATAGTTCAGGATTTTTGGGGTGAGAGCTTGATTTACTATTCGCAAGAATGGGACGATGTAATCATTTCTGAGGGTTATCTGCGAGAACAAATTGAGCAATTGAATATTCAGGTGCACCCCGACACACAGAAACAAATAGAAAGTCTTGACCTAACCTTAAAATAAAATGGATATAGAAGCCAGAAAGGGAACGATCGCTCATAATTAAGGGAGTGTCTACAGCCACGCCACATCATCGAGAAAAGCGTATTTAGAAAAGTGGAAGATTATGATTCCAATCAATGAAGCCCAAAAGCAGTTGCAGCAGTTGATCGATGCGGTGAGTCAGTCACACCAACCTATTGTGATTGCAGGACAGACTAGCAATGCAGTGTTATTATCTGAATCTGACTGGGCATCTGTGCAGGAGACACTGTATCTTCTCTCAGTGCCAGGGATGCGGGAATCGATTCGGGAAGGACTGGCAACGCCGATCGCACTTCTCGATCGCCCTTTAGACTGGTAACTTAGCCCACCATACGTGCCATAATCAGCCATATTCTCTGGTACGCGATCGCCTGAACCTATGGATGCGCTAATCGGCAAAACTTTACAGGGTGGAAAGTACACCCTCGAACAAGAATTGGGCCGCGGCGGCTTTGGAATAACTTTCAGGGCAAATCACCGCTATTTAGGACAGCCTGTAGTCATAAAAACCCTCAACGAATCTCTGCGGCAGCAACCCAATTTTGCTGAGTTCGATCGCAAGTTTCAAGACGAAGCGAGGCGGTTGGCTTCCTGCGTTCATCCGAATATTGTCCGCGTCAGCGATTTCTTTGTGGAAGACGGGCAGCCTTACATGGTGATGGACTACGTTCCGGGTCAGAATTTGGGCGATGTAGTCGGTTCAAATAATCCGCTACCAGAAAATCTCGCAATTCTCTACATCACTCAAATTGGCGCTGCTTTAAAAGTTGTTCATCAAAAGGGTTTGCTGCACCGAGATGTCAAGCCGCAAAACATTCTGCTGCGCCAAAACACCCAAGAAGTTGTGCTGATAGATTTTGGAATTGCCCGCGAGTTTACTCCCGGTGCAACCCAAAGTCACACTAATATGGTGTCCGACGGCTACGCGCCCCCAGAACAGTATTTCGCCCAAGGAAAATATACGCCCGCCACAGATGTTTACGGTATGGCGGCGACGCTTTACACTTTACTGACAGCACAGGTGCCGGTGGCTGCAATTTTGCGTACCAGTCAGCCGATGCCTTCACCCCGCGACTTGCGGCCTCAGCTAAGTGCGGCTGTCAGTTCTGCAGTGATGCGGGGGATGACAGTAGAAGCTCAAAATCGCCCTGCTAGCGTCGATGAGTGGCTGTCGCTGCTGCATGGGCAGCCTCATGGTGCAGCGTCGCCGAGCACCGGGCCGACGGTGGCGGTGATGCCGGGACACGGGCCTCAGTCGCCTGCGGGTTCCAGAACAGCGCCTGCTGTGGTGTCTTCTGGGCAAGGCAGCCGCAAGGTTTGGTGGATTTTGGGGTTCGTGACGATCGCACTTATTGTGGCAGGTTTTGTCGGTATTGCTAGGGTTTTCCTCAACCGGCCGTCTTCGGAACCCGCACCGGTGGCCCAGGACGATCGCACTTCGGCCCCTGCAGATCCAGACGCGCGCGTGAACCCCGCACCAATTCCCGCGCCGACACCAACGCCTTTCTCGCCGACTCCGAGAGAAACTCCGCCGCCTGCTGCTGAAACTCCAGCGCCTGCTGCTGAAAATCCAGCGCCTGCTGTTGAAACTCCAACACCGGCCCCAGCGCCAACACCAGCGCCTTCTCCCGATGCTGTCGAACCCACACCAACAGAAAAACTTGTTGACAAAGAGTTGCCGCCCGATCGATCGCCCGCACCCAGCGAACAACCGGGAACCAATTATCAGAAGACTCCCACAATCCCTGGGTATGCGGTTGGTACGCCGGAAAGTCAGATTTTAGCCGAATTGGGAGAACCCACTGACTCTCAAGCGCGGGGCTATTGGCCAAATACTCGCACCGCACTTTACGAAATATTGCCAAATCGGATTACTCTGGGTTACATTTACGATCGCGATTCGGCCCAGCTAGTACAAACAGAGGGTTCTTTTGCTCAGTCTGTGGACGATTTGGTGGTGCGAACCGCCTTAAACGGCATGGTGGGCGGGGCAAACCGGGAGATTTTGCAGGGATTCCGCGACGTGCAGCAGCGCCGGAGTAATCGCTTTACGTTTAGGAAAGGTTCGCTGGAAGGGACGATCGAACGCAATGAGCGCGATCGGATTTACATCGGCGTCTGGGACGAAAATTTGCATTAATTAGGAATTACGCACGGGTGGTCAGAAACCGGGTTTTTGCTCCAAGACTTCGTTAAAGCAGACAAAAACCGCAAAAAACCCGGTTTCTTTAATCCCCAATCGAAAATCCAAAATCTAAAATCTAAAATCGGTTGACGCAACACGAAATATTGTCTATAATTAGAGAACGCACGAGGGGCTGTAATGGTTTCGACAGGGTGGCGAAAGCTGCTCCGTGATGCAGGTCGAGAGGGAGTCTACTCTCGTTAATATCGGCTCAAAAAAAATAGTAAATGCGAACAACATCGTTCCTTTCGCTCGCAAAGCCGTAGCTGTAGCCTAAAAACTTCTTGAGCTTGGTTTAGAGTGTATGCCACCTCACTCCGTTAAAGGTAGCATAACAACCCCCAACGGATGCCCTAGCTAAACGTTTCTAGTCGGCTAGCTAGGAAAGCAATCACTAGAAAATCCCCCCATTTGGGATAAAGATGGTTCCCGCCCCGAGGATTAGAGGGGATAAACCTGTGAACGATCGGAAGGTAAATACCCGCTTTGGACGGCAGTTCGATTCTGCCCAGTTCCATAAAAGAAGTGACGTAAAATCAATGGTTTAAGCCATTTGAAAGCCACTTTATAGCATTAAAAGGGCTCAGAGTTAACTCTGGGCCCTTTTGTTTGGCTCAGATAGCTCAACTCATCCGTGTATCCGTGTCAAAATCCGTGCAGTGCTCTACCTTTTCCCCGCGAGGGGACTGAAATATTTGCTGGTCGTTTTTCAATTGGCGTTCTCACCGCCTTGCAACCGTCAACAGTCAACCGTCAACAGTCAACCATCAACCATAAGTTACCCACCCATTAGCTACGCTGCCGGCTCATATAATTAGAACTTCACCCTGTCTGTGCGTTCTTGGAGCCTGTCGGGCGATATACTATTAGGCGGTAAAGCATTAAAAATCTTTACAAAGACCCCGATTTCTAAGCCTACTCCTACAAAGGACGGGTGAAAAATTATATGCTGAGCGCTCAAAAGCTGGAAAAATGAACCCAGGAATTGACTTACAAGGAAGTTTTGTAGAAGCCCTGATGAATTTGGGCTTACCGGCGGACATCGCCCAAGTGCTTTGGCTACCGCTGCCAATGTTGCTGATGATTGTCGCTGCCGTCTTCGGGGTACTGACTAGCGTCTGGCTAGAACGGAAAATTTCCGCCGCCGCTCAACAGCGGGTAGGCCCGGAATTCATCGGCCCTCTGGGAGTGCTAGCACCCGTTGCTGATGGTTTGAAGTTGGTCTTCAAAGAAGACATCGTACCCGCAAAAGCTGACGCGCTGCTATTTACCCTAGGCCCGGTAATTGTGGTGATTCCAGTTTTTCTCTCCTACTTAATCGTGCCCTTCGGAGAGCATATGCTGATCGCCGATATGGGGACAGCAATATTTCTGTGGATTGCTCTTTCTAGCATTCAGCCGATCGGCTTGCTGATGTCCGGCTATGCTTCAAACAACAAATACGCCCTCCTCGGAGGACTCAGAGCCGCCGCTCAATCCCTCAGCTACGAAATTCCCCTAGCTTTGGCAGTATTGGCAGTTGTAATGATGTCCAATAGCCTCAGTACGATCGACATCGTACACCAGCAAGCCGGCTACGGCATTCTCGGCTGGAATATCTGGCGGCAACCAGCAGGTTTCCTGATTTTCTGGATCGCAGCACTAGCAGAATGCGAACGTTTACCCTTTGACCTTCCAGAAGCAGAAGAAGAATTGGTAGCAGGATATCAGACTGAGTACACAGGCATGAAATTTGCTTTGTACTATATCGCTTCCTACGTTAACCTCGTCCTTTCTTGCCTGTTAGTAGCAGTTTTGTACCTCGGCGGCTGGGAGTCCCCGATTCCTGTCGGAGTCCTGACAAATGCCCTAGGATTGAGCGAAACGACTCCTTGGTTGCAGGTAATTACCGGCTTGCTGGGCATTACAATGACCATGCTGAAAGCCTACTTTTTCTTGTTTCTGGCTGTTCTGCTCCGCTGGACTCTGCCGCGAGTTCGGATCGACCAATTGCTAAATTTGGGATGGAAGTTTTTACTTCCCGTTGCTTTAGTTAATTTGCTGTTGACCGCAGCTTTGAAGCTTGCCTTTCCCTTTGCTTTTGGCGGTTAATTCGTAATAGGTAACAGAACAGATAATAGCTAACCTAGAGTAGCTGTTAACTCTCATGACCTATTATCAATTAGCAATTACCAAAAACTCAAGTACAGAGAGAGAACACGATGCTAAAATTCCTCAATCAAGTAGGCGAATACGCCAAAGAGACTCTTCAAGCTGCTAAGTATATCGGTCAAGGGCTATCTGTTACTTTTGACCACATGAGACGCCGCCCGATTACGGTGCAGTATCCTTACGAGAAATTAATTCCTTCCGAACGTTTCCGGGGCAGAATTCACTTTGAATTTGACAAGTGCATCTCCTGCGAAGTTTGCGTTCGGGTGTGTCCGATCAACTTACCTGTAGTGGATTGGGAATTTAACAAAGAAACTAAGAAGAAGCAACTCAAGCACTACAGTATCGATTTCGGAGTGTGTATCTTCTGCGGCAACTGCGTAGAATATTGTCCGACTAATTGTTTGTCCATGACAGAAGAGTATGAGTTAGCCGCCTACGAACGTCACGAATTGAATTATGACAACGTGGCCCTGGGACGTTTGCCCTACAAGGTTACAGATGACCCGATGGTGACACCGATGCGGGAATTCGCTTATTTGCCGAAAGGTGCGATCGACCCCCATGAAGTTTCCTACACCGATCGCCGCGCCGGTCTGCGTCCAGAGGAAATTATCGAAAAGTAAGTCATTAGTCATTAGTCAGCAGTCATCAGTCATTAGTGAAATAACCAATTATTAATGACTGCTAACTAATGAGTAAAAACGAACAATAGAACACTAATAATTGAGGATAAAAAATTGTGAATCTAGCTGAAGGGGTTCAAATTGTTTCATTTGGAATATTGTCCGTAATGATGATTGCAGGAGCACTAGGAGTAGTGCTGTTCTCAAATATCGTTTACTCAGCCTTTTTGCTGTGCGGCGTATTTACCAGCATTGCCGGCTTGTACCTGTTGCTGAATGCCGACTTTGTAGCAGCAGCACAGGTATTGATTTATGTGGGCGCTGTTAACGTCTTGATTTTGTTTGCGATTATGTTGGTGAACAAGCGCGAAGATTTCCGCACAATTCCCAACGCTTGGGTGCGTCAAGTAGCAACAGCAGTAGTTTGCGTAGGCTTGTTTGCGCTTTTGGGTACGATGGTGGTGTCTACTCCTTGGACTATTGTCGCGACGACAGGAGCACCGGCCGAAAGTTCGATCGTCACAATCGCCAAACATTTCTTCACCGACTTTTTGCTGCCTTTCGAGTTAGCATCAGTATTTTTGTTAATGGCAATGGTAGGAGCCATTGTCTTGGCGCGCCGCGATTTCTTGCCAGATGAATTGTCCAACAAGCTATCTGAAACACCAGCTTTTAGTTTGCCGGAAAGACCTCGCGAATTAGTTTCGGCCGGAGATGTGTCTTCGCCAGAATCTAAGTAATATTATGGTGCGCTGAGCGCACCATAGTGTTAGTTTTGTAGTAACTTTAGATTGAGACAAAATCGCAAAATTTATGCAACTGCAACTCCAGTATTTCCTGTTATTAGCCGCCGCACTTTTCTGTATTGGCATTTACGGTTTGATTACCAGCAGAAATGCAGTGCGCGTGTTGATGTCGATCGAGTTGATGCTGAATGCTGTCAATCTCAATTTGATGGGTTTCTCCAATTATCTCGACCCCGTACAAATTAAGGGCCAAGTATTTACCGTGTTTGTAGTTACGGTAGCGGCGGCTGAAGCGGCGGTGGGTTTGGCCATTGTTTTGGCGATTTATCGCAACCGCAATACAGTAGACATGGAAGAATTTAACTTGCTGAAGTGGTAATTAATCAATAGTCATCAGTCATCAGTCATCAGTCATTAGCGACAAACTAATGCAGATTAAAGACTGATGACTAAGGACTAAGGACTAAGGACTAAGGACTAAGGACTAATGACTTCTAGTAATTTCTAGAGTAATTCTACCCCCGAAATCAGGGATGGGGGCAGCAGGTTTCGAGAGTTGTAGTTTAACTTTTTCGACTAACGGTAGTTGTAAAAGCGCTTGAACAATAGTATCTGCTAGGCGTTCGATTAATAAAAACTTCGACTCTTTGACTAGCTTTTGAATCAGAGTAATTGCGCTGCGGTAATCAAGAGTATGTTGAATATCATCACTTTTTCCAGCTTGCGATAAATCCAGCCAGAGAGTAACATCCACTTCAAACCACTGCCCCAAAACTTGCTCTTCCGGCAGATAGCCCGTATATCCGTAACAGCGAATTCCTGTAAGTTGAATAGAATCCATTTTGCAATAAACTAAAAGTGCGTTGTTCTATACCAATTTGTATTAAACCAGATAAAGTTCTCTTTCTCTTCCCTCTCTTTTTTTGCCCTTTGCCCTCTTCCTCTTCCCTCTGCGCCCTCTGCGCCCTCTGCGGTTCAATCACTCTTATTCTATCTTAAATTTCACAACCGTCCTCCTTTCTCCAACTTGTCCAATAAATCCTCAGCAACTTCATACCATTTCCGCCTAATTTCAGCATCTTCTGGCTTTTCTGTCAAGGTACGACCTTGGAATTCAGGATATTTATTGTAATATAATTCATCAACTTTTTGATAGAATATATCTTGCTCAATGTTGAGATTTTTGCGTCGTTTCCCAATCTTTTCTTGACGAATTATCTCTGCTTCCTCTAAAGATGTATCGGGAGGCGGTTGGCGCGAAGAAAATTTAGGTAAATCCGGCAACTTGGGCAATGTGAAACCAGATTTGACTACACTAAAAGCTAAAATTCCCGGTACCAAAATCACACTTAAACTCCCTAGGGTTTTCCAAGGAATTAACTTGAATGTGCTGTTGTGGTTAACAACTTGAGGAGTTTGGTGAACAGGAGTATGATTGCTAGTAGCAGTTTGAGTGGCGTTTTTGAAAGGGCGGCCGACAAAGTTCATTGTCACCATTTGGGAAATTATACTGCCAATTTGAGAGAGTTTTGGATCTTTGAGTGCTTCGCGGACTGCTTTTGCGGATTGGTAGCGATCGCCCGGTTGTTCTGATAACATCCGATCCAATACCGTGGCTAAATTAGGGCTGACACTGACGTGCGATCGCCAATCCCAAGTTTTATGATTGATATCGTACAATTTTTGAGGCTTTTTGCCGCTTAGCAGTACCAAAGCCGTGACGGCTAAAGCATACAAATCGCTAGCGGCAGAAACTTTCCCCAGTCGCATTTGTTCGGCTGGGGAATAACCCTGTTTGCCGATCGCCGTATCCGATTGTCCGTTAAACTGAAGTACGGCATTGGCTGCAATTTGTTTGACTGAACCGAAATCAATTAAAAATGGTAGTTTGTCAGCATCATGCTGAATAATATTATCCGGGGAAATATCGCGGTGAATTAAATTTTTTGAGTGGATGTATTCTAAAACTGGTAAAAGCTGAAATAGCAGTTGAGTAACTTCAGCTTCGCTAAAATTTTTACCTTGCTGCTGGCGCGATATCAATATTTCTTCGTAGGTTTGACCTTTGATATAATCTTGGACTAAAAATAAAGATGGATTCCCAGCCAAATCGGTTCGCAGGAGTTCTCGAAACCGGGGAATTTGCGGGTGTTGGAGGTGGTAAAGCATACTCGCTTCGCGATCGAACAATTCGGCGGCTTTCGGGCTGTGCACCACCGGAGAAAACTCTTTGAGCACGCAATGTTCGTTGTAGCGGTTGATATCTTCGGCGAGATAAGTGCGCCCAAAGCCACCGCGGCCCAATTCGCGGAGGATGCGGTAGCGTTTTTCTAGAGTTGAACCTGGGGTGAGGAGGGAGGAGTTAGACATAAACCACGGCAAATTGTTCGATGTGGGGAGTCGCCGAGCACAGTATAGCTTATTGTAGCTAAGTTTGTTTGAATGCGAGGGAAGGAAGGGCGATCGCTTTTTTTGGGATGGATGAAGGAGAAGCGACACTTTGGTTAAGATTCAGTATCTACAGGATATCGTAGGGGCGGGTTTTACCAACCATCTATGTTATCAACCAAAAATATAATAAACCCGCCCCCACTTGGGCGGCAAATCTAAATCTACATTTTTCGCCTGCGATCGAACATCAGGTTAATTTGGATTATCGGCTGTCTAGGGGCGGGTTTATATAAATTGTTCGTGAACATCAAATATTGTTGGTAAAACCCGCCCCTACAGGCTTTTTTATTGTCGGGTTTGATCGGCTATCGAGGATTTACAAATCCCGATGTGTAAATTCCTTAGCATCTTTCCCTACATAACTAGCCGCAATATGGCCATTTCCAACAACTCGATACTTATAGGTAATTAACCCCTCTAAACCAACAGGCCCGCGAGGTGGCATTTGCTGCGTGCTAATCCCCACTTCTGCACCGAAACCGTAGCGGAAACCGTCGGCAAATCTAGTTGAACAATTGTGATAAACTCCGGCAGCATCGACTCCATTTAAAAATGTTTCGGCGACTTCGCTGTCTTCGGTGACAATGACATCTGTGTGTCTGGAACCGTAAGTATTAATGTGATTAATTGCCTCTTCCACAGAATCTACTATTTTGATTGACAAAATCAAATCGCTGTATTCTGTATACCAATCTGTTTCATTGGCTTCGGCAATATTTTCGAGGAGGGCGCGAGTTTTTTCGTCTCCCCGCAATTCGACTTTTTTCTGCTGCAAAGCTTCGGCAACTGCGGGCAGGAATTTGGGGGCGATCGCCCTGTGAACTAACAAAGTTTCAATGGCATTGCAGGCGGCGGGATACTGGGTTTTTGCATCTACAGAAATCTCTACTGCTTTCTGAATATCCGCCGCTTTGTCTGCGTACAAATGACAAATTCCGTCGGCGTGTCCCAACACTGGAATTCGGGTGTTTTCCTGCACGAACCGCACGAAAGAGTTAGAACCTCTGGGAATAATCAGATCTACATATTCATCCATTTTGAGCAGTTCGATTGTTTCTTCCCGCGTGGTTAGCAACTGCACGACTTCTGGATTAACCGCAGTTTCTGCTAATGCTTGATGTATCACTTTTGTCAAGATTTCGCAGGAACGGACTGCTTCTTTGCCACCTTTGAGAATGACGCCATTTCCAGATTTTATTGCCAATGATACTATCTGAATTAACGCCTCTGGGCGCGCTTCAAAAATAATGCCTAAAACGCCCAAAGGACAGGTGATGCGCTTCAGAATTAATCCTGTATCCAATTCACGGTGGATTTGCACGACACCGATCGGATCTGGGAGTTTCGCAACATCTCGCACGCCCGCGATCGCACTTTTCAACTTGCTCTCATCCAACTTGAGGCGATCGTACAGCGGTTTCGCAATTCCATCAGCCTCAGCCGCCTTGCAGTCAGCAGCATTCGCCGCCACAATATCCGGCGCAGCAGCTTCTAAAGCTTTCGCAATAGCTTCAATAGCTTGATTTTTGGCTTCAGCGGACAAAACTGCCAATTTTCTAGCAGATCCGCGCGTTTTTTGGGCAATTTCAATAATAGACATGGCAGTAACTTTTAAATAGTTTTGAGTGTTGGGTTTTGAATTTTGAGTTGGGAATTGAATCCGCACAAATAAATTTCGGGGCGGTTTTCAGTTTTAACAATTCTAGAGAAAATTCTATATTTTTGTTGAGACCCCTGACAGTAATCCGCATTAACAGGTTAAAACAGTGAAGTATAGATAAAATCCCACGGTCATTTCCTTTTGTCAATAACCTTTGGAGATTATTATGTCATCTCATGCCCCTTTACGCAAGGCAGGGCGAGCAGCCAAAGCCGGCGTTAAACTGATACAGAAAACTGGGGGAAATCTCGTTTTAGCTTCCGGCGTCACCATCAGCCTGCTGTTTGGTATGGTGTTAGCGCTATCCTTAGCCTCAGTTTTGATTCTCAGCAGTCCCGATCCAGTCGCCGGATTGGCGATCGCACTTCCCATAACTCTGATTTTTAACATCGCTGCCTTTTTCCTATCACCTTACTTGATGGACTTAAGCCAAAATTGGTTATACCATACTCGCTGGGTTTCCCTAGCAGAAATTGAAAGCCTAAGTCCAGAAACAGCTAAAGTTATTAAGAAGGTTTGCAAGCAGAAAAAACTCTCTTGTCCGCGTTTAGGAATTATCGACGACCAAAACCCTACTGCTTTTACTTACGGTTCATTTCCCAACAGCGCTCGGTTAGTCGTCAGTCAAGGTCTTTTTACCTATTTAGACGACGAGGAAATTGCCACTGTTTACGCCCACGAACTCGGTCACATCGTCCACTGGGACTTTGCAGTAATGACTTTAGCTTCGACTTTGGTGCAGATTACTTATTTAATTTACACTACAACTCAAAGGATGGGTCGAAGTGGTGGGGAAAAAGCTAAAGATGCGGCCGGTACGGTAGCTGCTGTTGCTTATTTGTTTTACATCGCTGGCACTTATTTATTGCTGTATTTGTCGCGGACGCGAGAATATTTTGCCGACCATTTTGCTGCCGAAACAACCGGAAATCCCAATGCTTTGTCCCGCGCTTTGGTAAAAATTGCTTACGGTATTTTGGAAGAAGGACAAAGAGCAACAGAACCCAGCAGCTTATTAGAAGGAACTCGCGCTTTAGGCATTTACGATGCCAAAGCTGCCACCTCTACTGGCACTGCTTACAGGATTTCTTCGGAACCAGCAAAGATTGGGCGAGTGTTTTTGTGGGATATGTTTAATCCGTGGGGTTGGTGGATGGAGTTGAACTCGACTCACCCGCTGACTGGTAAACGAGTTCGCGCTTTGAGCACTTATGCCGAACAATTAGGCTTAGATATTGAGTTTGACATGGGGCGAATTGTCGGCGAAGGCAACGATTTGAGCAAGCGGAGATTGTACGGCAATTTTGTGTTCGATTTGCTGCTGTACAGTGCAGAAACTCTGGGCTTAGCGGTGGGTTTTGCGATCGGCATTTCCCTGTATGCTGTAAACCCGATGATGATGGTTGCTTGTCCTTTGATCGGTTTGGGTGCAGGAATTTTGCTCAAAACTCTGGTGATGTTCCCGAATTACCAACAAGCAGAACATTTGGATGTTTTAACCTTAATGTCTGACCCTTACGCAAGTCCTTTGCGGGGTCAACCGGCGCAACTACAAGGCGAATTAATTGGTCGCGGCGATGCGGGTTATACCTTCGGTTCCGATCTGAAATTGCAAGATAGAACGGGAATGATTTATCTGCGCTATGCTTCTCGTTTTGGGCCAATTGGTAATTTTATGTTTGGCATGAAACGGGTTGAAAGTTTGATTGGGATGGATGTTAGGACTTTGGGTTGGTTCCGCCGGGGTGTTGCACCTTGGATGGATTTGATTCAGCTTGAAAGCGATAGCGGTACGGTGGTTAACAGTTATCACCGCTTCTGGTCTTTTGTGATGGGTATCGGTGCGATCGTTCTTGGTATTGCGGCGCTATTTGTTTCATTTCCAGCTTAACAGTTGACAGGTAAAACCTTTTAAGTTAAATATAATTAAGCTCGCATTTTAGAGCTTATTTTTTTTGATCCATACGGTACTATTAAATTTAATACCGCTCTCAATCATCTTTTTTGCTGGACAAAAGAGTGAGTTTACGAACCGCTTTAGATTTGTTAGCGAAGGGGCGCGATAGCGCTCTTGGAGAAAAGAAAGAAGAAAGGAAGAAGTAAAGAAGGAGATAGTTAATCTTATGGCGGGAAGGAAATAATTTATTTATGAGCAAACATGACAATCAAAATTGCTACAATTAGTTTGTTGTTGATGGTATTAACTTTAGCAGTCAGCAGTCCTAGCGAAATAGTTAGCGGAAACTTCACAAAAATGACCGCTCAAACGGAAAACCAGAACACAAAAAATACCATGCAAAGTATTCTCGATGACAGCGCCAAACTAGAAAAACTAGCTAGCAATTTCCAATTTATAGAAGGCCCGATTTGGCATCCAGACGGCTTTTTGCTGTTCAGCGATATTCCCGCCAATATTATCTATAAATTTGGCTCAAATCAGCAAGTTGAGGTATTTCGCCGCCCTTCGGGAAAAGCCAACGGGAATACTTTAGACAAAGAAAACCGCTTACTTACTGGCGAACACGAAAATCGCCGCGTCTCCCGTACAGAAAAGGACGGAAAAGTTATCACCTTGGCGGATAGATACGAGGGTAAGCGGCTCAACAGTCCGAACGATTTAGTTGTTAAATCCGATGGCAGTATTTATTTTACCGATCCGTCCTACGGTGTTAGTAAAGAGCAGGAAGAATTGGGCTTTTACGGTGTTTACCGACTGGCACCCGACGGAAAATTAACTCTGCTGGTTAAGGATTTGGTGCTGCCGAATGGCATCGCCTTTTCACCAGACGAGCAAAAACTTTATGTCAACAATTCGGAAGCGGGATACATTGCTGTTTTCGATGTAAAACCGGACGGAACTGTTACTAACCAGCAGCTTTTTGCGGAGTTAAAAGATGCCAGTCAAAGGGGAGTACCCGACGGTTTAAAAGTTGATGTAGAGGGGAATGTTTACAGCACCGGGCCGGGGGGAGTGTGGATCTTTTCGCCGGATGGCAAGCTTTTGGGGAAGATTTCTGTACCTGAGACGGCGACTAATTTGGCTTGGGGAGAAAGCGATCGCAAAACGCTTTATATTACCGGAAGTACAAGTCTTTATCGGATTCGCCTTAAAATTGCGGGCGTGCGGGCTGGAAAATAATCTAAAATCGGGCGATGTTGAAAATAAAGCGGTTTGTCGTGAGGACTAAAGTCCTTACGGCAAACACTTTTTATTAGGGGTAATTGACCTGGCATAATATAATCCTACTTGTCAAAATCAGTCATTCCCAATTCTCAAATCTCAAATCTCAAATCTAAAATGGTATTAATAGCTCGGTTGCACAAATTTCTGACTGCTACAGTCGATCGCACATCCCGATCGCACACAATATTTTGGTTGACTCTGAGCTTGACATTTGCCACAGTTTATGCTGTTTTAGGACTCAAGCAAGTCTTTAGCGCCGAGTATATGGTGCAAGACGATGCGAGGCAGCACGTTTTCTGGATGATGCGGTTTGTCGATCCTGAATTATTCCCCAACGATTTCATTGCTAATTATTTTCAATCTGTCGCCCCCGCAGGATACAGCACGCTCTACAAATTAGCAGCAACAGTTGGCATTCACCCGCTATTATTTCACAAAATATTGCCACTATTTCTCGGCTTAATCTCCACCTATTACTGTTTTGGTCTTTGCCTAGAAATGTTGCCAGTGCCGATGACTGGATTTATTGCATCTTTGCTGTTAAATCAGCATATGTGGATGACTGATGATTTGGCTTCCACAACGCCAAGAGCTTTTATCTATCCGATATTTCTGGCTTTTTTATATTATTTGTCGCGCAGTTCGTTGCTGCCTTGTTTGGGGGCGATCGCGCTGATCGGACTATTCTATCCTCCTTACGCCTTGGTTGCTGCCGGAATTTTAGTTTTGCGCCTGCTATGCTGGAAAAACGGCGGTTTGCGTTTGTCGGGCGATCGCACAAATTACCTATTTTGCAGTACAGGTTTGGGATTAATATTTTTAGTAATGCTGCCCTATGCTTTAGATAACTCTGAATTTGGCCCAACTTATACCGCAGCAGAAGCGAAGCAAATGGCCGAATTTGCACCAGGTGGCAGAAATGCTTTTTTTCGTCCAAATCCGGTAGATTATTGGCTGACAGGGCGGGGTAGCGGGATGTTTCCCAAGTCGCTGTTTACGCCTGTAACTCACTGTGTCGCGCTGTTATTTCCGCTGCTGCTATTTTTGCGATCGGTTTTTCCCTTAGCAAATCAGATTCAAAGCAAAATCTGGCTTTTGCTTCAGCTATTTCTAGCATCATCTGCGATGTTTTTTGCGGCTCACGCTACCATTTTCAAGCTGTATCAACCAGGTAGATATACAGCTTACAGCTTGCGATTTATTGTTGTTTTAATAACTGCGATCGCCCTCACTTTAATTATCGATGGAGTCGGTCATTGGGCATCAAAAACAGCAACAATATTTCATTTAAAAAATATCGTGGCACTAATTACGACAGCGACAATCGCTATCGCCGTTGTCCTTTATCCCGCCTTGGTCAAAAAATTCCCAACTGTCGGGTATGTAGAAGGTAAAATGCCAGCTTTGTACAAATTTTTTGAGCAACAACCTAAAGATATATTGATTGCTTCGATCGCCACCGATACGGATCATTTGCCAACCTTTAGTCAGCGTTCGGTTCTGGTGGCAAAAGAATATGCAGTGCCGTATCAGAAAGGCTACTACAGCAGATATCTGCAGCGACTTAACGATTTAATTCGCGCTCAATACACTCCCGATCGAGCTGTATTGCAAAATTTTATCAATCAATATGGAGTTGATTTTTGGATGATAGATCGCAATGCTTTGAGTCTTCAGTATATAAAGGATGATGGCTGGCTAAATCAATTTGATTCTATACCGGAGGCGAGCCTTTCTCTCGAACAAGGGAAAATTCCCGCCTTAGCTTCAGCAATGACAAGTTGTGCGGTTTTTCAGAATGAAATTCTAGTGGTTTTGGATGCGTCTTGTATTGTGAAATAGGCTGGGAGTTAAGGCGAGGCAGAGCCTTGGGATATGTGTTCTTAGGAAGAGCCTGGGAACTAGAGATAACTGTTCGGATTTTGAAGCTACAATTGCTGCATGGATATTCTGTAGGAGCGATCGCCCAATGCGTTATAACTCACATATTGCACCATTCTCAAGAACAGGCTTTCCGGCCTGTTCCACAAAGAGTGAATTTTAGGAACAGGCTTTCCGGCCTGTTCCTAAACAAATAATTGAGAATGGTGCCAACATCTCAGTTATAATGCCAATAGGAGATAATGGTGCGGGTCAATGACACAAGTTCTCGATCGGGAAACTCTCGATGGGCGAGTGGTTCTCAACGGCACTTGGGAGCAATTCAAGTTAATCCAGAAGGTTTCGGAAGATTCCCCTGGCATAAAGTTGTCTTTTTTTGCAGGGGCGATTGAGATTCTGATGCCGGGATTCCAACACGAAAATTTTTCGGAAATCATTGGTTACTTGGTGACTACTTTTCTGCTGCAACAAGGTATTAAGTTTTACCCTTCTGGTTCAATGACGCAGGAGAAGACGCCAGAAGCTTCTACTCAAGCAGACAAATCGTTTTGTTTGGGAGAACCTAAGTTGATTCCCGATTTGTCGATCGAGGTGGTTTATACTAGCGGTGGACTGAGCAAGTTGCCAAAATATCGAGCTTTGGGCGTGCCTGAAATCTGGTTTTGGGAAGATGGCACGCTGCGGCTTTATCATCTCCGGGAAGATGGCTACGAGCAAGTAATTCAGAGTCAACTGTCAGGATTGGAAACGCTGGATATCGATTTGCTAAGACGCTGCATTTTAATGGGTGAAACTGATTTGGCTGAAGCGGTTAAGGTTTTTGGGCAGGGAATCTCGATGGATCGTACATGATATCATGTCCGATCGATTGACCATAATATCCCAGCCGGGGCGGGTTTTTGAGATTGTCAATTATTGGCAGATATTGGCAGGTTTACCCGCCCCTACCTGATTTTGGGCGAAGCGAAGCGGAGGGAATCTACCGGACATAATATGACAGCAAAACCTTCGATTTTCCGGTGGAGGCGATCGAAATTTTAGTGGTTTTGGCAACATCTGGAAAAAATAGCATCCCTATATCCGGCACTTCTTAAATAAGTCTGGTTCTGCTGTTGCTGGGAACGAGAAATACAGTCTTTTGTAGGGGGAATCCCTCTGTGGTTGCAACTCCTAATTGGTAATATTGCAGATATCGTGCAATTAAATAACCCCCGCAATCAAAGCTGAATATAGATTCGGGGTCAAGTTCACAGACAATGAAAATTGCACAAAAGCTCGATCGCCAATTATCTATTCAACAAAAACATGACAACACTTTACGTCAACCCGCTAACAGGCAGCGATTCCGCGGCCGGCACTCAATCGGCTCCATTCAAAACTATAGCCCGCGCGATCGTCAGTCGCGCTGCATCGGGAACTACGATTCAGTTATCACCGGGAACTTACAGCGCTGCTAGTGGTGAAAAATTCCCCTTGGAAATTCCATCGGGAGTAAAAGTTATTGGCAATGAAACTAACAAAGGTAGAGGCATTCTAATTCAAGGCAGCGGCAAATTTGTCAGTCCCACCGCTGCGGGCAAAAATATCACCATACTGCTAGCAAGTAATTCCCAATTGCGGGGAGTAACTGTTACGAATCTCGATAGTCGCGGCACGGGAGTCTGGATTGAGTCAACTTCTCCGACTGTGGCTAACTGCACTTTCACACTTTGTAAGCGCGGAGGCGTTTTTGCCACGGGTAGCGCTAATCCTGCGATTCTCGACAACATATTTATGGCAAACTCTGCGGCTGGGGTGATTATGGCGGGAACTGCTAAGGGAGTAATACGGCGCAATATTTTTCAAAAGACGGATTTCGGCATTTCTCTGGAAGCTCAGTCGGCTCCTTTGATTGCTGATAACCAAATTTTGGAAAATCGCTCCGGTATAGTTTTAGCAGGAGAATCTCAGCCGATTTTACGCAATAATCGCATTGAAAAAAATACGGAATACGGTTTGACTGCGGAGGAAAAGTCCCTGCCAGATATGGGGAATGCTAAAGATTTGGGCGGCAATATCTTTCAGAATAACGGCGAATTCGACTTGCAAAATGCGACTGGGGTTAAGATTTCTGCGGTGGGAAATCAGCTCAATTCTTCGCGGGTGAAAGGTTTATTTGATTTGGGAAATGTGACGCCAACTCCGACTCCTGGAGGGCTAAAATTTAGCGACATCAGCACGCATTGGGCTAAGGATTTTATCGATCGCTTGGCAAAGATGAATATTGTTAGCGGGTTTCCCAACGGCACTTTTCAACCTTACGAGATTGTAACTAGAGCTCAGTATGCGGCGATGTTGGCGAAGGCGTTTGAATTGGTGCCGCGCCGTGAGGCGACGGTTTTTAAGGATGTGGCGGGGGATTTTTGGGCCAAGGGAGCGATCGACCAAGCTAATCGAGCTGGGTTTTTGGCTGGATATCCAGACAGCACGTTTCGCCCGGAGCAGAATTTGACTAGAGTTCAGGCGATCGTATCTTTGGTAAACGGCTTGCAGTTGGGCGGCGGCAACCCCAATTCTTTGAGCGTTTATGTCGATCGATCTCAGATTCCCAGTTTTGCCACCGACGAGATAGCAACCGCCACAGAGCGTAAAATCGTGGTCAACTATCCCGCGCGCGAAAAGCTTTCCCCCGCCCACGACATCACCCGTGGCGAGATATCCGCCCTCATCTACCAAACTCTGGTAGCCACAAAGCGGGCCGATCCTATAAACTCTCCCTACATCGTCTAAGGGAATTGGGAGACAAGGGAGAGGATAACTTGGGCTACAAAGAACTCACATCTTGCACCATTCTCGCTGAACAGGCTTTCCGACCTGTTCCACAAAGAGTAGATTAACCTGAGTTCGGGTTAAGCAGAAGGGAGAAAAAAGGCATCGATATTGAGAGAAGGCTTTTTAGGATGAAGGCAATAGGCAATCAATCCACAGACCAAGTTGACTAAGAAATTGACCGGACTGCGACGGGTGAGAATGCTCAATCTGAGAGAAGTTTTTTAGTTGGTCGATAATCGTCTCAATGATGGAGCGTTTGCGCGTTAGTAGCTTATCCATCAGTGGCATCAGCTTATTTTTCATATTGCACTTTGGCTGTGTAATCAGTTGAATCCCAATCTGGGTTCAACTAAACCCAAAGGAGTCCCGCGCTCTACCTGTACCCAGGTGAGCGTCGGGAGGAATTGGCGTGAGCGAAGAGAGCCGCCCCGAACCAAACCGATGACTTTATGTGTCGGAAGGTGAGGGGCGGTCGATGAGCGAACAGATGATTTTTACTACACCACTTGCTTTTGGTGTCTTCACGAGATAGAATTTTCTCAGAGTTCGTGAAAGTAATGCCTCAAATAATCACCGCCAAGTTAAAGCTAAACCTGAATGCCGAGCAAAAAGCTCTGGTGTCTCAGACTACCTTGGCTTATCGCGATGCCTTGAATCATACTTCGCGAGTTGCTTTTGATGCGAACAAAACCAGCAATGGCGCTAAGTTGCAAAAGGCTGTCTACAATGAATTGCGAGTTCGATTTGGACTCGGTGCTCAGATGGCTTGTAATGTACCAAGACAAGTTTCGGCAACTTACAAAACTCTCTGGACTAAAGTAAAACAATCTAACGATGGTATTGCTAAAGGGTACACCAAGAAACGGTACAAAGGACTAGACCAACCTCCTAAATATATCTCTCGAACCTGTACCTTAAATTATCAACGCGATTACTCGTTTAAATCCGAGCAAAGGGTGAGTATTATCACCCTAGCTGGTAGAATAGTAGTCTCGTATGAGGGCTACAACAAACATCTAGATTTGATTGCCAATGGTTCCAAGGTTGGAGCAGCTAAAATTGTCTATCAGCGTTCCTCTAAAGTTTACTATTTGATGGTAAGTATTGAGGTAGAAACCCCTGAAGTCGACCCACTGAAAATAACCAGAATTTCTGGCGTTGACGTGGGAATGCGCTACTTAGCCGTAGAAACAGACTTACAAAACAAGTCTAAATTTTACTCAGGTTCAGAAGCTAGACATAAAGCCAACCGCTATCACAAAGCACGGATAACTCTTCAGCGTAAAGGCACTCGTTCGGCAAAGCGCAGGCTAATTGCTTTGTCGGGAAGAGAAAGACGGTTTATCGCTGATGTAAACCACCAGATCAGTAAGGATATTGCCAAACGTAACACCCTAATTGGACTAGAAAACCTCACCGGAATACGGGAGACAACCAAGTCCAAGTCGGGCAAAAAGGCTAGCAGAAAACAGCGAAGAGCTAATCGAAATAAAGCTAAATGGTCGTTTGCCGAATTACACGGCTATATTGACTACAAAGCTAATTTGAACGGCTCTTTAGCTACTAAAGTCCCAGCTAATTATACCTCGCAAAGCTGTCCAAAATGTGGACACACCTCGGTAGCAAATAGACCTAAAAAAGGGCTATTGTTTCGCTGTGAATGTTGCGGGCACGAGCTTCATGCTGATTTGGTGGGTGCGCGAAATATTGCCATGAGAACGTTACTCGTCCGGCAAGACTGGGCGAGTACGGGGAGCTTGTCAGCATCCCCTAATGTGTCGGGCGGTGAAACTAAAGCTGAGATTCTGCAAAGATTCTCGGAATTGCGGTGGAGTTCAGATGCAAGCCCACGTCTCCGGCGGTACTCCGCTTGATGCTGGGTAGTTGACAAACTTGGCAGAAATCATCGACAGCGCAAAATAGTTCTTCTAAACTAATCATGGGACGAGCCTGTAAAGCTTTGGTGTGATGACTTTTAGCTTACTTGCTTGTCCCTTTCTTATCCCGAACTCACGTTACATATAAATCGCACGGCTCAGACGAACCCCGAAATCGGCATCCGGATTTGTCGTGGCGTCACCAAGCCGCTCTTGCATCACTGCAACTGCTAAGTCCCGGCGCTTTGGCGATCGTGATGCGTCGGCAGATGCCAGCGCTGCCGCCATCTGTTCGCGCGTGAGATCCGTGCAATAGCAGGGCGTGCCTGGTTGCTGACGCCACGAATCGGCGAGCGTTCCGGCGTCGAAAGCATCAAGCCCGGTGTCTTCGACGAGCGCCATCGCCACGGAGCGATCCTTCTCGCGGTCAGCAGCCACAGGGAGGGCGATACGGTCAGGACTTCCAGCAGGCTTGCCCTTAGTGGCGAAGGAGCCAGATCCTATCGCGTTCCACGCCTTGGCAATTGGCCGGCCTAGCTGTTCGGCCACCCAAAGGCTCTCAACCTGCCCGGCCTCGATAGCATCGATCTTGTCGTCGCGGTGGGGATAGTAATTGGACGTGTCGATGACGACTGTCTCGGCTGGTAGGTTGGCGATTAGCGGCGCGATTGTGGGAATGCGGTTGAGAGGGATCGAGAGGATCACCACGTCAACGTCCTCCACCGCTTGGGCCGTCGAGACCGCGCGTGCGCCGCTCGCCAGCACATCGGCCTCGATCGTCTCTGGGCCGCGAGAGTTGGCCACCTTCACGTCATGTCCGGCCTCAGCCAGTTTGCGTGCCAAAGTCTTCCCGATATGGCCAGTGCCCAAGATCCCGATGTTCATTTTCTTCGTGTCAACCATGATAAATAATCCTTTTACGGAGTTGTTTGACGGGGTATTGCCAGCGCGTTCAAGGTGTCGCGAAGCTCGGCAAGGTCTTCATCGGAGAGACGGCAGGCCGTCTCGATCTTTTCAGGGATCGAGCACGCTGCCTCGCGGAGTGCCTCGCCCGCTTCTGTCAGCTCGATAAGAACGCGGCGTTCGTCCTGTTGGTCACGGGTGCGCGTCACCAACCCCGCGCTCTCAAGGCGCTTTAAGAGCGGCGTCAAGGTTCCGTTATCCATACCGAGTTCTTGCCCTACTTCTCCAACAGTGCGCGGGGTGCCCTCGTAGAGAGCCAGCATGACCAGAAACTGAGGATAGGTCAGGCCCAAAGGCTCAAGAAAGGGCCGATGAAGCCGAATGACGCGGTTCGACGCACTATAGAGGGCAAACGAAAGCTGCCTCCCCACCTGTCGCCGTTCGTTGATGTTCGAGTTGTTATCCATTTAAAAATCCAGTCAACAACTATTATATAGCGCACTACATAATAGTTCAATACCTATAATTCACTTTTTTTCTGGGTTTTCTGTGGCGATCCCTATAAGTGCGTGTTTCATAGGCCGTGAAATTGGCGTTTCGCCAGCTTTGGCTTGGTGAGCCGCTTGAGCATGAGGCGGATCGTGGACACATATACGAAGGCTTCTGGGCTAGGCGGCAGGGCCTCATAATCTTTGATCAGAGGCAGGTTGCGACCCAGCCCGGCGAAAGTGCGCTTTATTCCCTTCATCCTAAGAAGCCTTCTCTCAATATCGATGCTTTTTTTCTCCCTTCTGCTTAACCCGAACTCTGGTTAGAATATCTTGTGGGGTGGGCCGGAGAGCCCGCCCTGAAAGGATTATTGAGAATGGTGCAATATCTCAGAAGAACCAACCCATCACCCCTCGCCCTTGTCTCCGATTCCCTCACTCTCATCCACTCTCACCCACTCTCACCCACTCCCACTCTCTCAAGTCTTGATTTGCGAGTACCCGAATCGTTTTATGATTAAACATTAAGAAATTAAGTAAGCAATCCTTAAGGTTCGACTGTCAAATTATGGCTAAAATTCAATTTTCTCGGGGTATAGACGAAGATGCTGTGCCCGAAGTGCGCCTAACCCGTTCTAAAACGGGAGCTCAAGGCACTGCCACGTTTATCTTTGAAAATCCCAAAGCTCTCAGCAGCACCAGTACCGAAGACATTACTGGAATGTACATGATCGACGAAGAAGGCGAACTCCTCACTCGCGAGGTTAAGGCTAAGTTCATCAACGGTCAGCCTGCTGGTTTGGAAGCTCTTTATCTAATGAGAAGTCCCGAAGAATGGGATCGATTTATGCGTTTTATGGAACGCTACTCGGAATCAAACGGCTTAGGATTTAGCAAGGCATAATTGATGGGGAATAGGGCATGGGTATGGGGCATGGGGTATGGGGCATTGGTTATTGGTTATTAGTTATTTGATAATGAATAACTAACAACGAACAAATCACAACTAACTAATGACTTCTTCCCTCTTCCCTTTTCCTGATTTCCTCTTCCTTCTTGCTTCTTCCTTTTTCCTTCAATATCTGTTATATGACGCAAATTCCTCACCCCGACTTATCTAAAATAACCGTAAACTGCGCTATCATTACTGTTAGCGACACGCGCTCTGCTGAAACAGACACTAGCGGCTTGTTAACTAAGAAGCTGCTAAAAGATGCGGGTCACTCTGTGGTAGCTTACACTGTTGTTAAAGATGATGCAGCCAAAATTGTATTGCAAATGCAGGCTTTTTCCCAGCGTGAAGATGTAGATGCAATCATTTTTAACGGCGGCACGGGCATCGCTCCCCGAGATACGACTTATGATGTGATGGAGAGTTTGCTTGACAGGATTTTACCGGGATTTGGGGAGATATTTCGGTTTTTGAGCTATCAAGAAATTGGTTCGAGGGCGATCGCCTCTCGCGCAGTTGCAGGCGTGTATCAAGGCAAGTTAGTCTTTTCTCTTCCTGGCTCTAGCAATGGCGTGAAACTAGCTGTCGAAAAGCTAATTTTACCGGAATTAGTTCACTTGGTGACGCAGTTGCGCGGAGGGTGATATCAATTCCGGTAACACTCCTTATGATGGGGAGTGGGGAGTGATCCGTGGGGGAATGTGGAATTGCGCGACCTTGACTTGATCATTCCCATCCAACCGGAAACGATATGAGGTCGCTTTCTTCAATCTCTTCA
Source organism: Microcoleus sp. Z1_A1 (assembly GCF_036700305.1). Classification (NCBI taxonomy): domain Bacteria; kingdom Bacillati; phylum Cyanobacteriota; class Cyanophyceae; order Oscillatoriales; family Microcoleaceae; genus Microcoleus; species Microcoleus sp. Z1_A1. The sequence goes on along the minus strand of NZ_JAUBOR010000007.1, from coordinate 135,978 downwards.
ATCTCTTCAATCTCTTCAATCTAAAATCTAAAATCTAAAATCTAAAATCGAGTGGCTGCATTCACCGCAAGAAACGGGTGGCTTTGAGCCTACTCTATGGCTAAAGTGAGGAAACATCACTATTCCCTTGACTTAGACTAGATGATTTCGATGCAGAATGCGAGTGTCTATGCTAGCGAAGATTATCACCGGATTGCTCGGGCGATCGCCTTTATGCGACAACACCACCTAAACCAGCCCAATCTGGCAACTGTGGCCCAACACATAGGACTTAGTGAATATCATTTTCAACGGCTATTTACTCAATGGGCCGGCATTAGCCCCAAGCGGTTTTTGCAATATCTGACAGTTGAATATGCCAAGTCAAAAATCACTCAGACTAAAAGCCTTCTCGACCTAACATTGGACGTGAGACTATCGAGTCCCGGACGATTGCACGATTTATTTGTGAACTTAGAAGCAATGTCACCAGGGGAGTTCAAAGCAGGCGGAGCAGGTTTACAAATTCGCTATGGTATTCATGATACCCCGTTTGGCACCTCTCTAATTGCGACAACTACCCGTGGTATTTGTAATCTTTATTTTTTGGATACAACAGACGAACAAGCCGCCGCACAAAGACTGCGATTGGCATGGAAAAACGCTGAAATTATTCGTGATGAGCAAGCCACTCAATCATTGTGTGACCTGATTTTCAATTCAGAAACTCTCAGCGAGCAAAAACCATTAACGCTCTTGGTAAAAGGCACTAACTTTCAGATTCAAGTTTGGCGAGCACTTTTGACATTGCCATTTGGTGCGATCGCAACTTATCAGAGTATAGCTCAAATGGTAGCTCGCCCAACTGCTGCTAGGGCTGTAGGAAATGCGATCGGTAAAAATCCGATCGGCTATCTAATTCCATGTCACCGAGTCATTCGAGAATCTGGAGAACTCGGTGGCTATGGCTGGGGAGTAGAGCGTAAAACAGTCATGTTAGGTTGGGAAGCTAGCCGTACAATCTGCGGAACCACCCTCGCAGGAATAGAGCGATCTAACGGTGTCAATCACCCGCTGCAGACTACCTCCGTTCCCAACAAATAACCTCTGTGCGATCGGGTGCATGGGCGTTGTTTTGCTGCGTCGCCTAGAGAACTTTTAAGAACCTCCGACTTCAATCACTTCCCCCGGAGTAATAGTATTCAAAACGTTACGAGCATCTGGTAGCAGAGGAAGTAAATCAGGAAGTCTGTTGCTGGATGCTACAAGAACAACGACTGCTACTCCAGCTTGCTGCAAGTTTTGCTGATAACGCAAATTTTGATCTGTGGTAAGCAGAATTGTGAAGCCCTCTTGACTCATAAGCAGCAGTAATTCACCGTTCTTTTTTCCTGACCATCCCATCTCAACAACTGTGCGTATCTCGTAATCAGCAAGTTCACGCTTTAAAGGTCGTGGGGCACATTCATCAAGCAGGATTCGCATAGGCTGTCAGCATTTCCTTTGCTAATTCAAGAGCTGCAATTGTCTGTTCCCGACTGACACTAGGGAAATGGTCTAGAAAAACCTCTAATGAATCACCAGCCTCAAGATAGTCAAGTAGGGTTCTCATTGGTACACGAGTCCCAACAAAAACAGGGGTTCCCCCCAGAATATCGGGGTCGCTATGAACAACACGGGATGTTAATGTCATAACAAATTCAGCCAACTGGCTACCAGCTTTTACAACAATTGTATCCCAAAGTCAATCGATTTTAGATTTTAGATTTTAGATTTTAGATTAAAGAATTGAAGCATTGACTTGCGCGAGATAAATACGTTCGGCAAGTTTCATCGGATACAGGTTTTTTATTTCACCGGTCCTGAGTCTACTTTCGGAATGAATCACGTGGCGGGTATCCTGGATGCTTTCGGTCATTTGATTTTCGTGAGCATAATGCCAAACACACGATCGCTAGCATCCATTTCATCTAAGACTACAACTTTTAGCAGTTTAGGTTGGGAAGCTAGCCGTACAATCTGCGATCGATCCCGATAGCATTACTATTTTTGCTACTGGCCTTGGCAATCGATCGCAGATAAATTTCAGGCTGCAAGGTCGATCGAGGACTTCGGAGTATGTCAAAATACACTAGAAATATTGTGTATCGCCAGTTTTTCAATGACGCTGCCTACCGGATCTCGTTCTCCTGCTTTGTTCCAAACGCTTTCGCTGGTAGCTGACCCGATCGCATTTTTCGATCGCAACTCGGCCAAATACGGCGATACATTTACCGCCCGCGTGTTGGGGCCCGCTTCGCCCCCCGTAGTGTTTCTGGGCTCTCCAGAAGCGATTCAGGCGGTGTTTACGACCTTAGCCGATGCCTTTGAGTTTGGCAAAGTGACCAACGTATTTCGCCCCCTGGTGGGAAATGAATCCCTAATTATGAATGAAGGGCCGCGACATCTGCGACAGCGACAGCTATTAATGCCCGCGCTGCATCGGGAACAGTTGCACAGTCAAGGGCATTTGATTGTTGATTTGACGCAAAAGCAGACGATCGACTGGAAAGCCCCAGATGCGATCGCAGTCCGCGAAGAAATGTCAGAAATTTCCCTGCAAGTAATCTTGCAAGTCGTGTTTGGATTAGTGCCGGGAGAGCGCTACGAACGCCTGAAACACTTGCTCAGCAGGCTTTTAGAGGCGATTACCTCTGAGCTGTACTCCCTACAATTTTTCTTTGAACCCTTGCAGCAAAATTTGGGATCTTGGAGCCCGTGGGGGCAGTTTTTGCAGCAGATGGCCCAGATTGACTCGCTGATTTATGCGGAAATTGCCGAGAGGCGATCGCAATCTCTCGATTCGTCTCGCACGGATATTCTGTCGGTGTTGATGATGGCCCGCGACGACACCGGCGAATCCCTCGGCGATCGAGAATTGCGCGATCAGTTGATGACGCTGTTGTTATTGGGACATGAAACGACTGGATCGGCCTTGACTTGGGCGTTTTACTGGCTGCATCAGTTTCCCGAATGCCTTGCTAGGTTGCGGCAGGAATTGGATGAATTAGGCGAGAATCCCGATCCGATTGCGCTTTCGCAGTCGCCCTACTTAACAGCAGTCTGCAAGGAAGCGCTGCGGGTTTATCCAATTGCCTTAATTTCGCAGCCGCGCAAGGTGAAACGGACGATCGAACTCGAAGGCTATACATATCAACCGGGAACGATTTTAATCCCCTGTGTCTATTTGGCCCACCGTCGCCCTGAAACCTACGAAAATCCCGCCCGGTTCAACCCCGATCGCTTTTTAGATCGCAAGTTTTCCGCCTCTGAATTTTTACCGTTTGGAGGCGGGAGTCGAAGCTGCATCGGGATGGCGTTATCGATGTTTGAAATGAAGCTGGTTTTAGCCACGGTGCTGTCTTCCCGTGAGTTTGTATCGAATCTCGATCGGCCAATTCGTCCGGCGCGCCGGGGAATCACCTTTGTGCCGCCCGATCGATTCCGATTAACGGTTGTGGGCGATCGGCTGTAGTGTTAATCTGTAGGGTGCGTCGCTGCGAGATATTGGATAAAACTTGCAGATTGTTGATGGCGACGCACCTTACACGGGCGATCTCAAGATTGTGTGTACTACATATACATGGAATATGCTGTATGTCATTCGATGAAAATCCCCGCAACTTTGTCTTCATTCATAGTCATGTGTGCCACAAATTCATCTCCACCATCTTCAAAACTCAGCTTCCACAAATAAATCGGAAAATTACCTTGTTTTATCTCACCAAAATAATTAATTGAGTATCCCTTTTGCAGGCGGGAAGCAAGCTGCTCGCTAACATCGTCAAACATTTGTTGTGTAATGCTCGCTTTGTAGCCTGCATCCCCCACTGTGGTAAAAAGCTCGTAATTTTTCGATGCAGTGGCATCCAAGATAACCTGCAAACAATCGATGATGTTTTGAGAGGGTGCTGTCGAGTTCATGATGATGTCCTTCTTTTAGGGTTCTCTCAAAATGTCTAACAAATGGCGCTGTGAATAGCTTCTACGGCTGTCTAATATCAAATCCGGTAGCATCGGAATTATTTATCAGTAGGGGGCGCGATCGCAGAAATTTTTAAATCCACAGATTAGACTATTTACACTCACGCACCGCCCCAAGGATCGAATAATATCTCTGCAACTTTACCATTTATAGCAGTTTTCAATCGAATTAAATAAATACAACTTTAGACACGGCAGTGCCGTGTCCTACCCGATCTAGCCATCCTCAATCATTTGTGAATTTCTTACTCCCTCCCCTTGATAAGGGGAGGGTTGGGGTGGGGTCAAAAATTTACGACTCCTGCAAGGATTGCTATATCTGTACTTCACTCTACTGAAAACCGCTATCTTGCCTCAGCAACAATAGTTCGGTGTCGGACTGTATTACAAGTAATCGTCGGCGCAGCAAAACCAGAATCAACCAAAGCTTGCTCAATATCCAACCCAAAATACTGATCCAAATAAGGCTCCGTACTTTTGAGCAAAGTTAAAATATAAGGAGGCATTTTGGCATAAACTTCCGACTGAGGATTCATATCCATAATTGTCAAATGTCCGCCAACACGCAGCAAACGCCTCGCTTCCCGGAATATTTCTCTAGTAGCTTTCTGCGGCAATTCGTGACAAACTAAACAAATAGAAACTAAATCAAAAGCTGCCGCAGGCAAACCTGTAGATTCAGCAGCAGCATGAACCCAAGTCGGAGATTTTTGATTGAAAGATTGGGATTCTCGCTGTTGGGAACGGTATTTAGCCACTGCTAAGAAATAAGGCGATAACTCTACTCCAGTCATCTTCGCTTCCGGGTAAACCTCCCCAAGAGCAAAGGTACTCATTCCCACACTGCATCCCAAATCAACAATATCTCGCGGCGAAGAAGCAATTTGAGATTTGATGACTTCGTGATAGCTGGCGCGGAGTTTTGCATCGCCTTCTGCACCCGCTTCCGGCCAAATTGTGGCGTGAACTGTACGGGCGGCAACTTCTACTTCTGTAGCAGCTTCCCAACTCATATTACCTTGTTCGTAAGCGTGGAATGAAGTTAGATAATATTTCGGGTAAACCAGATCGGGATTTTGAACGCTGAGCAATTCTGCATCCCAATTTCGAGCTAAAAGTGCTTGGGCTTCTTGTCGCCAATGCACTCCAATTTTTTCGGCTCTTGTTATCATCATTTCCCGCGCTTGGTGCTTGGCTAGATTAGCTAAAGGCTTGATGGAGAGTACGCCATTTACTAAACGCGAGGCTAATCCGGGAGTTTTGTTAACTGCAACAGTCATTTTTTAGGTTTTTCTATTTTGCGCCCTCTATTTTAACACGTTTGGGCGATTTTGAGTTGGTCAATATAAAGACTTTTTTTAATGAACCGCAGAGGGCGCAGAGAACGCAGAGGAGCGAGAAGAGAGAAAAGATCGGAGTAGGGCAAAAGTGGATCGGGTGGTATAATATTTATTTGTGCTTGCCTAGTTAGTGCTGGGGAATTTACCGGGAATCGGGAATCGGATTTGCTGAAGTTGGAGTATTTGGAAGAACACTTTAAATCGGGCTATTCAGGAGTTTTTGATGAGCAAGTCTATTGTTGAATTGGTTGACAATTTGCCGTCGGGTGGCGTCACTGTGATGATGTTAAAATCTCTCGATTTTGTGGTTCCGGGGGAGTGGAACAATCTCACGGGTTTTGATAATACTATTCAAGCGCTGACAGGGGAAACAAAGCGCAAATTAGTTGAGAAAATTCGCGATCGCGCGATCGAGCTTTACGCTAACCCCAACGAGCCATATCAAGGCGTAGTCAGGCTTTACCAGTTAGCAGACAGCGCCGACAGTGCGTTAGGTGCAACGGCTATGGCGAATAAAATCGGCGAAAACATCGGCTTTCTTTCCTTTCTCAACCGCCTCACTCCCAAAGCTGACACAACTCAAACGATCGACTTGTGCGTCAAAGTGGCGATCGAGCTAATTGCCTACTGCAAACTTAACAATATTTCCCTTAACAATGTGGGAAGCTTTGGTAATTATTTATCCCATTACAAAGACGAATCTCTGATGCGGATGGCTGCTTTAGTTTGTGCTGACGGTTTAATTCCCCTTGGCCCGGACTTCCTTAGAGTAGCACAAAATACCCTAGGCGGATTGAATCCTTCAACCTTGCAGCAAAACTCAACATTCCAAAATATCAGCAACCTAATTCCCGGCGCTAATAATGCAGCAAAATTTGGATTCGTGACAACAACTTTCGCCTCAGCGCAAGGTTGGATGAACAATTTAGTACAGTCTCGCGGCTTAACTCCCGCCATAGTTTTAGGCCATCTCAAGCAATACATTGATGTTACCGATGACAAATTGGATTATGTGGCGGCGTTTTTAGACATGAGTACCAATTATTACGAACATACCGGAATTCAGACGGTTGCTCGCCGATTGATCGATCGAGCTTATGGCGAAATAGCCTCGGATAGATAGTATAAAACTCGTCGCTCATCATTCTCGCTTAACAGGCTTTCCGGCCTGTTCCACAAAAATTAAATTTTATTGTGGGGAGTAGGGGTTGGGCTTCTAGCCCGCCCTGAAGGGCATTATTGCAAATGATCCAAGATATAAAGGGAACAAACCTCGTCGCTCATCATTTTAAAGAACAGGCCGAAAAGCCTGTTCTACAAAAATTAAATTTATTGTGGGCCGTTGCTCCTAGCCCGCCCGGAAGGCGGGAGTGCATTATTAATTGCTGAAACCATTGCTTAGTTTGCCTTCTTCCTTCTTCCTTCTTCCTTCTTCCTTCGGCTGTGAGTTAAAATAAGCAGATTATGTTTAGCAAACCTCTTTTAATCGCCGCCGTGAAAAACAAATCGCTTCCTTCATCCGTAACAGTCAAGCTAGGTAAATTTGTCTGGACATCAATGTGGCAATTAATGATGTCAAAACTAGCGCCGCCCGATCGCACGGGAGCATACATTCGCCCCAGCAGCAGTTTCCGGAACTTTGTCAGCACTGCACCAGACAACCCTCACGGGCCCGCCACGGGACGGTATCGCCTCTTCGTGGGTAAAGGGTGCCCTTGGGCGCACCGCACTCTGGTGACGAGGGCGCTCAAAGGGCTTGAAGATGCGATATCCGTATCTATTGTCTATCCCTCGGAAGGGGGAATGTGGGTGATGGAGTCGGAGACTTTTGGCTGCAACACGATGCCGGAACTTTACCAGTTGGCTTTACCGGGCTATCAGGGGCGGTGTACGGTGCCGGTGCTGTGGGATGACTCGAAAAAGGCGATCGTCAATAATGAGAGTTCGGAAATTATTGTGATGCTAAACTCGGAGTTTAACGAGTTTGCTAGCAATCCTCAAATGGATCTTTATCCTCTGGATTTGCGAGAACAAATTGACGAGTGGAATGAGAAGATTTACCAATCGGTGAATAACGGCGTTTATCGCTGCGGTTTCGCGCAATCTCAAGCTGCTTATGACTCGGCTTGCAGTGAATTGTTTGCTGTTTTAGACGAGATCGATCGCTCGCTCTTGAGGAGTCGTTACTTGTGTGGCGATCGGGTGACTTTAGCAGACGTGCGGCTTTTTACTACTCTATTCCGTTTTGATGCCGTTTACTACAGCTTATTCAAATGCAATCTGCGCCGCATTCAAGATTACGAGCATTTGGGAGCTTATCTGCGCGATTTGTACCAGTTACCGGGAGTTGCCGGCACTTGCGATTTGGAGGCTGTCAAGCGCGATTATTACGGCAATTTGTTCCCGCTGAATCCCGGCTGCATTATCCCGGCTGGGCCCGATCCGGCGAGTTTGCTCAAAGCTCACGATCGGGCAGGGTTCAGAAACCGGGTTTCTCCATAAATCTCTGTGATTATCGAAATTGAAGCGAATAAAATGACCTCGTTCGGGGATATATTTTAGCAAAATTCTTCTCCTTCTGGTTTTCCCCAAGAGATTTCTTCGCCCGGTTCTATTTCGCCTGCTAATAATTCATCTAGGGTATATTTGGAAACTTTCTGATTTACAGGCTCTATGACTATTTTTCCATTTTCTATACTGCAAATTACTGCATCATCTGCTTTCAGGTTGAAATATTTGGTTCTTCAGTACGTAGTATGCTAAACAACCCAAAATCAAGCTGTAAACCTTGTTATATCAAATCCGGTAGCATCGGAATTATTCATCTCTCTTATCTCCCTCTGTGTTCTCTGCGTTCTCTGTGGTTAAATCATTCCGATGCAACCGGAAACAATATTAAATAAGGATTAAACGAAATATCGCTCATTCTAGCCCAATTCATCTAAATAAATAGTCAAAACCTTTGCGGAGCAAAGGTTTTGACTACATTTCTATACAATTTGGCATACCAAGTAATGAAGAGCCATTATTTTTTGTATACTCATCCAAAGATTTTATAATAATTAGGATCTTTTTTAATAAAAACTCTCAGTCTAAATAATCGATAATAAAACACAACCTGTTTACTTAGTTTGTTGTTGATTTTCTTCCAAAGAGAACGTTTGGGATATTCAATCTGTTTATGGATGTCGAAGTAAATTTGTTTCTCCTGAATAATTGCTTGTCCATTTTGGATTCTTACTCGTTCAATATTATCCTTAAAGAATGGAAATTTGTCTTCGCGGAAAAAATCAAATGTCATCCCAATTCGAGCCGCAGCTAGCCCCATAGCATAACCCTCACCATGATAGATTTCTTGCATTTCAAAAAAGTAAGAAATTGTCTGCCAAAGTTCAAAAAATTCTCCTTCTAATCCATTCTGTCTCTTCATGACAAACATAAACTCGTGAAGCCACTTCACTTGTTGAAGATCGATATTTAGTTTTTGCCCTGCTGCTTTTATAACTTCAATTTCTTTCGGATTTTTAATGTTTTGTATGTGTTTGACCAAATCAGTACCTGCTCTTGCTGTAATTCCAGGAGACCAATTCATTTCTTCTACTAGAGGGCCTAGCAATCTAACATCAGAGTCTAAAAACATACAACTCTCAAATAGTGAGAGAGCTTTTTCAAGAACGAAACGTTTGTCATGATACCCTTTCACACTCTGGAGGTGGTGCTTGAACACCAGAACATGAGGGAAATTTTTAAACTGCTCTGGTTGATCGCTTAGGATACATAAAGTTGTGGAAGGCATATGGGTCTGGATATCTTGAGCTAGCATCTTTACATGAGCACGATACCTATCACCTACAGCTAGAGTACAAAAACAAAACTTTTCAGATGTGTCCATATGATTTGAGCGCAAGAGATGTGAGTTAAACTTGCAGAAATTTTTCGTGAATCCAACTTATGAAAATATTATAACTGACTTATGGTTACTAGATTACTCTGAAACAGTTTCAATAGCAAGGAATAAACAGAATATTAAGAATGCGTTTATATTGCGATCGCAATATTGAAGATTAAACCCTATATCCCTCTTCTGTCACTCTCCGGGGGGGGGATCGCGCTTAATCTTCATCTGGCAATTAATACAAGCTATTCTATTAGAAGAAAAAATGCTCAGGTTTATTTATTATAACAACTAGATATAGTCGCGCGTGGGGCTCAGAAACCGGGTTTGAAACCCAAATCTTGGGTAGGATGCCTAAATTATCACAGAAACCCGGTTTCTTGGCTCAGGGTTAGGCGCGATCGCGTGGGGGGTTGAGAAACCGGGTTTGAAACCCAAATCTTGGGTAGGATGCCAAAATTATCCCAGAAACCCGGTTTCTTGGAGTTTCTGGGAACACGCGTGGGGATTCAGAAACCGGGTTTCTTACCCAAATCGGGCGTGAGGATGTCAAAATTCTCCCAGAAACCCGGTTTCTTAAAGCCTTCAATTCTTCAAATGTTAAGTCACGATAAGCATCGGCTGAAAAAAATTGCGATCGGACTCCATCTATTTTAGGTAAACTTCCCTAACGCAAATCAATATATTCCTGATAGCTGGAAAACTCCCAATCCTCTGCTTTTTCAACTATATTAGCACAGACTGGGTTTAAGTAAATATATCGAGTTAAGTGTAATAAATAGTCTTCTCCATCCACATGAATCGCCTGAAACCGTCCCTGAAATAGTGAACCCACCCTTTGATAGCGTTTATTGATAGCCTTAGCATAAGACAGAGTAAATGACTGCATCAGCTTGGAAAAATCATCCGTTTGCAGGTAAACTAATAAATGATAGTGGTTCGGCATCAAACAATAAGCAATAATATCGACACCATGAATAATCAGATGGTTTCTTAATTGACGTAAAAAATAAATATAGTTTTCTCGCTCAAAAAAGATAAGCTGACGGTTATTACCTCGGTTATAAACATGGTAGTAATTACGCGCTTGGAAGATAATTTGGCGACGTGGCATATCAGAGGATAGGTGAGTGGCTAGCGGAAGGGGAGGGTTCAGAAACCGGGTTTCTTACCCAAATCGGGCGTGAGGATGCCAAAATTATCGCAGAAACCCGGTTTCTTGGCTGAGGCTGAGGGGCGCGCGCGTGGGGTTCAGAAACCGGGTTTCTTACCCAAATCGGGCGTGAGGATGCCAAAAGTATCGCAGAAACCCGGTTTCTTGGCTGAGGCTGAGGGGCGCGCGTCGGGGAGTCAGAAACCGGGTTTCTTACCCAAATCTTCGGTAGGATGCCAAAAGTATCGCAGAAACCCGGTTTCTTGGCTGAGGCTGAGGGGCGCGCGTCGGGGAGTCAGAAACCGGG
>NZ_JAUBOR010000007.1:12161-125181 GCF_036700305.1 Microcoleus sp. Z1_A1 | reverse complement strand
CGGGGAGTCAGAAACCGGGTTTCTTACCCAAATCTTCGGTAGGATGCCAAAAGTATCGCAGAAACCCGGTTTCTTGGATGGTTGGCAGGGCCTCAGAAACCGGGTTTCTTCACCAAATCGGGCGTGAAGATGCCAGAATTATCGCAGAAACCCGGTTTCTTGAACAACGAGGATTCGATTTCTAGCTTCCCGATAAAATTTCTTCGAGTGCTAATTTAAGCGTCGGATATTGATATTGAAAACCGCTAGCTAAAGTTTGTTTCGGCAACACTTTCTGCCCTTCCAAAACAACTTTTGCCCCGTCTCCCAACAGCATTTCTAATGCAAAACCTGGCACCGGCAACCAAGAAGGTCGCTTTAAAACTTCCCCTAAAGTTTGACACAATTCATTCATCCGCACCGGATTCGGTGCTGTCGCATTCAAAACGCCTTCAACTTGCGAATTTTGCAAAGCATACAGAATTAAATCAACCACATCCTCGCGATGAACCCAAGAAAACCACTGTTTTCCTGTCCCAATTGGGCCGCCTGCAAATAGTTTAAAAGGTGGCAGCATTTTTGCCAACGCGCCTCCCATTCCCAAAACTATCCCCAGCCGCAAAATTGCTAACCGCGTTCCCGCATTTTTTGCAGGTTGGGCGGCTGCTTCCCAGTCCTTGCAAACTGTTGCTAAAAAATCGTTTCCCGCGAGGCTCGTTTCGTCAAACTCAGCGGTTTCGCTGGTTCCGTAATAGCCGATCGCCGATGCGCTAACAAACACAGATGGTCTAGGATTAGCATTGACGATCGCCTCGACCAATTTTGCCGTAGTCAGTTTGCGACTGTCCAGAATTGCTTGCTGGCGCGCCTCCGTCCACCTTTCCTCCGCAATCGGAACCCCAGCTAAATTGACAACAGCGTCGCAGCCCGCGATCGACTTTTGCCAATCACCAGACTCCGCTGGAGTGTAGGCGACAACTTCCAAATTCGGATAAGCTGAAGCCGGAAAAACTCGGCTAGCCTTCGCCCCATCCCTGCTCAAAACCACCACTTGATGTCCCGCAGCTTGCAGCTTCTCCACCAGCCGGCTACCTACAAATCCCGTTGCTCCCGCGATCGCTACTTTCATCTTTTACCAATAATGCACAGTTCTAGCAGTTTAGACGATCGTCCAAACTTGTGTTAAATCATACAAAAATAAAGAGCAGCCTCGATCGCCTCCCCACAAGCTTTCTGTATTTTCATTAAACTGATAAAGGACGCGAGGAAAACAAACCATGCCTGCAAAAAAATCAAAGCTTCTAATTGCTGCCTCCATCGCCGCAGCAGGTAGCGCTGCGGTCTACTTTTACTTCCAGGGTTTGAGCCAACAAGTATCCAACCCTCAAGACAGCGCCAAAGTTGTACCCGACGAAGCAATGATGGCCGCGTTTATCTCCCCCAATCCCCAAGCGTTGGCCCAGTTGCAGCGATTTGGCACGCCAGGGGCTCAAAAGTTGGTCGGTCAGGGTTTGAAGGCCTTTCAAGAACAAAGCTTGGCCGGCACTCAAATCGACTTTGACAGGGACTTAAAACCTTGGTTAGGGGGGGTGATGGTCGCTTTGCTACCCCCTGATGCTGTGACGAATACAGAGCCTCCAAAACTGCTGGTAGTAGTCAGCGTCAAAAATAAAATTAGCGCTTGGAATTTTGCGAATAAATTAAAATCTCAGCCCGGTGCAACTACTCAAGAAACTGAGTATAAAGGAGTTAAAATTTATGACATTGCAGAGCCAACTGGCAAGCGCTACAGTGTGGCTTTGCTGAACGACCAATTAGTGATGGCTCCTTTGAGAAAGCCTGTGGAATTGGCGATCGATACTTTTAAAGGAGAACCCTCCCTCGCTACGCAGCAGAGTACAACTAAGTTTTTTGCAGAGAGTGCTGGTGTCAAGAATCCGATCGCAACTGTTTATATTGCTGATTATCCTGCTGCAATTGAGCAATTGAAAGCTAATTTGCCCGCTGATATCCAGTTGCCTTGGACAGTTTTTTCGCAGTTCAAACAGGTTAAGTCTTTGGTTGCGGGAATTGGGGCGGACAGTGCGGGATTGAGGGTAAAAACTATCGCTCAGTTAGACCCTAAATTCGTCGAGCAAAATCCACAAGTCCCATCGAAATTGTTACCCAGATTTCCTGGTGAAACTATTGCTTTAGTCGGCGGCCAGGGAATCGATAAAATTTGGTCGCAAGCAACCGCTGAGGCACAAGATAGCCCGGAAGTTGACAGGGGAGTTCAGCAGGTGAGGGATAGTTTTAAGCGGTTGGATTTGGATGCGGATCGAGAGGTTTTTGGTTGGATGAATGGGGAATTTGCGATCGGGGCGATCGGTTCGGATCAAGGGATTTTGTCTCAGTTGGGCATGGGGGCGGCGATGATTTTTGAAACCAGCGATCGCCCTGCTGCAGAAGCAACTCTGAAAAAACTCGATGCGATCGCCAAAAGCAATCCTACAGTCAGTGTCGCCCCCAGACAAGTTCAAGGAAAGGAAGTTACGGAATGGAAAATACCCCAGCAAGGCACTTTATTCGGGCACGGTTGGCTGAATGAAAATTCTGTGTTTGTAGCTTTCGGTGGCCCTTTAGTTGATGTGATTACTTCGACGCCGCCCCAGCCGTTAAGCAGCAGTCCGAGTTTTCAGGCGATCGCCACTTCTTTACCGCAAGCCAACCAAGGTTACTTTTACATAGATATGGAAAAAACCCTGTCTTGGGCTAACCAATATTTGCTTGCAGTACAGCCAAATTTAGTTTCCCCGCCCGCCGCTGAATTGCTGAATTCTCTCCGAGGAGTTAGCGTAGCCACAGCTTCTACGCAACCGACAACTGCTGAGTTGGAGATGCTTTTTGCCTTGAAATCTAACAACAATTAGGCAATTTGTAATCGGTAATTTGTAATCGGTAATTCTTCCTTCTATCCTTCTAAGGATCGCGAATTAAATAACTTACAATTTTAATTGTTATTGTGGGATGGGCCTAAGAGCCCGTCCAAACAGGACGGGCTTTCAGGCCCATCCCACAAACTTTTGGAAGTTATTTAATTCTCATTCCTAAGCTGTTGCGGCCTTAAATTGTGTGTCAAAAAAAAATCAAAGTCTTGTGGGGAGTAGGGGCCCTAGCGTCCCGCCCGCCCAAAAATACAATCTAGATTCGTAACAGCCTATCCCTTAAATCCCGATTCATATCATGTCCGGTGAATCGATCGTGATTGTTGTAGGGGCGGGTTCACCGTGATATTCAACACAAATCCCAAATCCAATAAACCCGCCCCGACCGGATATTATGGTTGAGCGACCTGACATGAGCTCACTGCGCGTTGCCGGACTTTTTTCTTACTAAAAAAGATGCTGCCCTCCATGGAGGGCAGCTACTCAAATAAAGCATCTTAAAGTCTCTCACAACTTCAGAATTAACCTTCAGACATTCCTGATTTATTGGGCAATTGCAAATCATCCGGGTCTACGTAGTGACAAACTGCTTTGTCCATGCAAATCAAGGCCCAACCGGATTTATCGATGCTCATCAACTTGTAAGAAGCTGGCTGAATAAAGAAACCTTTGTGGTTGCGGGTTGCGGGTTTGATGTTAACGTGGCTGTCAGTGCTCATGTTTTTACAACTCCTAGTATTATCGTAGTAAAATCTGAAAACCGCTGAGCGGGTTTGTCAATCGTCTAAGTCTTCAAATACTAGCACTGACTTTCTGAGTTTTCCATAAAGTTATTTATTGATTTATTACGATGTCGTAATAAACCGCAAAGCCACTTTCGTCGATCCCCGCCCCAAATAGACTTGTTTGCGCGGTTACGGCTCCAGAAGCCACTGTTTAACGCGGGCGAGACTCTTCCAGTCGGGTTTTCTACTTAATCCTTCTTCAAAATTTTTTTTAACTTCGTCGAGTAACTCTTCGGAAGCCATCAGAAGTTGCTGAGCCACTTCTACGTGGGGACGCACTCCTTTCTCTTTGAGATCGAGGATCGCTACTGCTAGGTTGATGCGAGCTTGGGGGTCATGAGGGTTCAATTTAACGGCTGTTTTCGCTGCTTTTTGAGCCGAAGATGGTTTATTTTCCAACAGGTAGAGCCACGCGAGGCTAGCCCAAGCATTGCCATTTTTGGGAGCTTTTTCGCACACTTCTTTAAACACGGGGATCAGATTAGCCGGGGCTTCGCCAGCTTGGTAGCGATCGAAACCGTCTTTAAACAATTCTTCAGGGGTCATTCGATTTTAGATTTGGGATTTGAGATTTTAGATTGGAAAGAGCATTGGGTGCCGGACGCCGCAAGGCAGTCCGAGGCATTCTCAGCAATTAGCAATTACCAATCCCCAATGCCCTATTTTCCAATTTATGTAGAAAATGAACTGCCACAACCGCAAGTTTGAGTTGCGTTGGGGTTAGTAAACTGAAAACCGCCCCCGATCATAGCATCGCTGAAGTCGAGAACCAAACCGTAGAGATAAAGAATGCTCTTGCGATCGCAAACTACCTGAAAACCATCGTAGTCGAACACTTCATCGTCGGATTTCACAGTGCTCGGATCTGCGAAATCCATGACGTAAGACATACCAGAGCAGCCGCCCTGGCGCACCCCTACCCGCAAGCAGAGGTCTTTACCTTGTTTCTCTCTCAGAGCTAAAACTTGACGGACAGCAGAGTCTGTCATTTGAATGCCGCGCTTTTCAGAAATGGCTTGAGTCATCAGAAATATGGGTTAGAAACCCCGTCCTTTTAGGACGGCTTTACATTGAGTTAAAACTTTTGTGGGGTGGAGAGGTATGGTTGCCCCTCCGGCGAGGTATGGTTGCCTCAATCTCCTTTCGGAGTAAAGTTAGCTTCGCCAATGTTTTAAGAGCTTGTTAGGCTGAAAGCACTGTTCCAGTGACCTTAGAACTGTTTAACTCTCAACGACAGAGCAAGGAACTAGCTACGCATCCCAGGGTGTCGTGACTCGAAAAACGTAGTCAGTTAAGACTTAGGCTGGTCAGAACGGCTTGTTAGATTTCTCCTTCAAGCCTCATGCCTTTAGGCTGAGGTTCCTGACAATTTGCCGAACTCCTGAGATTGTCTAATGCTAAGAGTGTAATCTTATCCCTCCATTGTACAGGCATTCGCCAGAAGGCATAAGGTTAGATGCTGAAGGCCGAATTTTTAGCTTCTAATTTTTAATTCCCGTGGGGCCTCGTTCCCCAGCTCGATGTCCTCTCCCCCTATAGGGTTTATGATTGATAAGCAGCGGTTGACCGGCTACCGGCACCGCAACAATGCTTCACCCAACGGGCTTACTCTATGGCAGCGCTGAATCGCACTACTCTTCGTCGGCTACAAAACTTACCTCAAATTCCCAGCGTGTGGGAGGGCGATCGCCGACCCTTATCTAATGCTGACTCACACATGATGCTAGATGACGATGACGTTCTAGAAGCTGGTGGCGAGTGCATTCTCTGGGTCGATGGCTCCGAAGGAGTCGTGAGGGCTATGGACATGGTAGGCCCAGATGCCGGCCCAGAGGCGCTCGTCCGGGCCCTGCTACGGGCAATGGAACATCCCCAAAGTCCGGCTCCCGCAGTCCGCCCCCAAAAAATAGTAGTCAAAAACCGAGAAATTCAATTTTATCTGCGGGGCGTACTTCAAGATTTAGGCATTTCCATTGACTACGTGCCGGAATTGCCCCTAATTGACGAAATATTTCGCGGCATGGAAGAGGTCGCCATCAACAGACCTCCTGAGTTGCCACCTCAGTATGCTGAAGTTTTAATGGAAAAAGCTGCTCAAATTTGGCAAGACGCTCCGTGGCGGACTTTGAGGGAACACCAAATTATATCTATTGAAATCAATCAGTGGGATGTCGCCAGCCTCTACGTGTCCGTATTGGGGCAAGGCAGAATGGATTACGGAGTTTTACTGTACCGTTCTCTAGAATCCTTGAAGCGGTTTCGAGAACGAGTCGTCAACGATGAATCTTTTGAAGATTTAGAACAGGCTTTTTTAGGGCAAGACTGTTTGTTTGTTACCTTTGAAAGTGCAGCAGATATTGATGAGGACGACGAGGACGAAATTGATTTAGCCGATTTGCCTCCCTCGGAAATTGAACCAAATTTCGGCAACCTACATCCTTTAGAAGGATTGCGATCGATCCTTTACGAAGAAGAAGCCCTCACGATGTTAGTTGCTCTCGAAGCATTTCATCGCTTTTTCCGCAACGGTCGCCGGAAATTGGGTTCAGACACTTTTCCCAGTCTTAGCAGCCGCTACCGCATCCCAGTGCCGCAGCCTGACGGAGAAATTCAACAGGTATCCGTTAAAGTTTCCACGATGCCCGATGTGTCAGACGAATTATTACAGATGCTCGGTGATGACGATGATGACGATGATGACGATGATGAATTTGACAAGCCACTGCTGCGGGACGATTTAGTACCGCAAAATTCATTTTTGAGTCTCGGTGCCGTACCTTGGGAAACGGTAGATTTCCTGCGCCAAAGTGTCCAGTTTCACCAAGGTGCAGAAGTTGATATTAATACCGCCGGAGATGGTTTGCCGGTGGTGATGATCCAAACTTCTCATCCGAAGGCAAAAACTATGATTCAGGATTTGAAAGAAGCTGGAGGTGTGAAGGGGATTGGTTTTAATCCGGGCGAAAATCCTTTTCAGGATGAGCAATTCGACTTGGGTATTTTGCAAACTAAAAATGGGGAGCTGTATTTGTTTGGGGAGTTTAATGAAGACGATCCGGTGCATCAGGAAGCTCGCAAGAAATGGGACCGTCGCTGTAAATTAACCAACGGTTGGTGCGGTTTGATTATTGCTAAAGGGTTGATGGGTGCTTCTCGCGGTCAGCCTCAGTTTAAGGATATGATCGCTTTGCTTGAGGTTCGCTGGGTGTCTGCTAAAGAGTTGGGAATTGGGCCACTTCAGTTAATGCCGATGTTTTGAAGGAATAAAGAAGCAGGAAGAAGGAAGAAGGAAGAAGGAAGAAAGAATATGTAAAAGTAATTTGTAAGGTGCGCCCCAGCGCACCCTAGTTTTTAAATTATAAAGGAAAATGATTATGTCAAATTCTACTCAAAAGCGAGAAGTGTTAGTCGCCCTTGATGCTGAATTCGCGGAGAAAATAGACCAACTTACTGATGATTGGACGGAGGCGATCGAACAAGCTCTCCGTCTCTGGTACGCTAAGCAAATAGAAGATAAGTTGCGGAAGTTTTATCAAAACTGCAGCCAAGAAGATATTGAGTTTGAGGAAGAATGGGCAACATTTGCTCAGGAACAAATGGAAGAAATTTTAATAGAGGAAGGTCTTTGATACAATGACAGAAGCTTATCCGCGACAAGGCGAAGTTTATCTTGTTAGAGCTTTGCGAACGATCGGAGATACCAAAAAGCGTCCTGTTGCTGTCGTTTCCATAGATAGCCGGAATGAATTGAGCCGTACTGTACTGATTGTCCCTTTTACTAGCGATTTGAGAGGGGGCGAAACTCCGAGTCGGGTTTTGATTCCGCCTGGTGAAGGAGGGTTAGAATCTGACTCGCTGGCTGTCTGCGAGCAAATTATAACTGTCCAAAAGACTTATCTGGAACAAGGCGCTTACGGTCAACTTAGTGCCGATGTCCTAGCCAGAATTCAGAGGGCTATACAAGTGTCGATCGGCATTTACGAACTTTAATAATATTTCTAATATTCTAAATTTTGTTACAATTTGTAAAAATACTGTAAAGGATAGGTAAAATGCGGGTTGCGATCGCAGGTGCGGGACTGGCTGGAATGACCACAGCAGTCGATTTAGTGGAGGCCGGCCACGAAGTAGAAATTTTTGAATCCCGCCCCTTTGTTGGCGGCAAAGTCGGCAGTTGGGTAGATCCCGACGGCAATCACGTTGAAATGGGTTTGCACGTCTTCTTCGGTTGCTATTATAACTTATTTGCCCTGATGAAAAAAGTGGGAGCTTTTGACGACTTGCTCGTCAAAGAACACGTCCACACTTTTATCAATCGAGGCGGCGAAACTGGTTCTTTGGATTTTCGCTTTCCGGTGGGTGCTCCTTTGCACGGATTGAAGGCATTTTTTACTACATCTCAGCTATCGGTACAGGACAAAATCCAAAATTCGATCGCCCTGGGAACTAGCCCGATCGTCCGAGGTTTGATCGACTTTGACGGAGCGATGAAAACCATCCGCGATTTGGATAAAGTTAGCTTTGCTGACTGGTTCCGCAGTCATGGCGGCAACCAAAACTCGCTCAAAAGAATGTGGAATCCGATCGCCTACGCACTGGGTTTTATCGACACCGAAAATATTTCTGCTCGGTGTATGCTGACAATATTTCAATTCTTTGCTACCAAAACAGAAGCATCAAGGATGCGAATGCTGGCTGGTTCTCCCAGCGAATACTTGCACAAACCAATTGTGGAATATTTGGAAAAGAAAGGAGCAAAAATTTACACGCGGCGCAGAGTCCGAGAAATTCAGTTTGAAGAAGGTGCAGAAACCCGCGTCACAGGCTTGGCAGTAGCTAGCGGCGAAACTGAAGAAACTATTACCGCTGATGCTTATCTTTTTGCATTAGACGTACCAGGAATTCAGAAAATATTGCCCCCAGCTTGGCGCAAATGGTCAGAATTTGACAACATTTATAAATTAGATGCGGTGCCAGTTGCTACAGTGCAATTGCGGTTCGACGGTTGGGTAACGGAATTGGAAGACGAAGCCAAGCGCAAACAGTTGAGCCACGCTGTCGGCATCGATAATTTGCTATATTCAGCAGATGCAGATTTTTCCTGTTTTGCTGATTTGGCGCTGACAAGTCCCAAGGATTATTATAAGGAAGGACAAGGTTCTCTGTTGCAGTTGGTGTTGACTCCGGGAGATCCGTTTATTAAACAAAGCAATGAGGCGATCGCCCAACACGTACTTAAGCAAGTTCAGGATTTATTCCCGTCAGCGCGGGAATTAAACATGACTTGGTACAGTGTAGTGAAGCTAGCTCAATCTTTGTATCGCGAAGCACCGGGAATGGATGTTTTCCGCCCTGCTCAAAAAACTCCGATCGCCAATTTCTTTTTAGCAGGAAGTTACACTCAGCAAGACTACATTGATAGTATGGAAGGAGCGACACTTTCAGGCCATCAAGCCGCTAAGGCAATTCTCGAAGCTTACAGTCATTAGTCCTTAGTCTTCTATCGTTTTCTCTCGTTCCCAGGCTCTGCCTGGGAAGGGCGATCGGGAGGCTCTGCCTCCAGTATTCGAGAGGAAAAGTGAGGCGGAGCCTCTGGATCTGCGTTACCAGGCTCTTCCTGGTAACAAGAAAAAAAGAAACAATTCTTCAATCTAAAATCTAAAATCTAAAATCTAAAATCCCATGACTGATTGGTTAGAACACAGTGTCCAAGTAGAAGTGGCAATTCCCATCGAATTAGCGTGGCAACTCTGGTCAGATTTAGAGCAAATGCCGCGCTGGATGAAGTGGATAGAATCTGTTCATGTTCTCGAAGAAGATCCAGAGTTGTCTCGCTGGAAACTCGCAACTGGCGGGTTAGAATTTAGCTGGCTTTCTCGGATTCTCAAATTAGTGCCGAATCAGATAATTCAGTGGGAATCGGTAGACGGCTTACCAAATCGAGGTGCCGTAAGATTTTACGATCGCAAAGACAGCAGTATCGTCAAGCTGACAGTGGCTTACGGAATTCCCGGCTGGCTGGGAAAATTGATGGATAACCTATTTCTGGGCCGCGTGGTTGAATCGACAATTCAGGCTGACTTGGAAAGGTTTAAAGAGTATGCTCTGAAAGTAAAAGCCACATCTTAAATTCTGACGACTCAAGTCCTTTGGTTTTTAATTGTAACGCGAGAGTCGATCGCGCTTGGGCGTCAGTATCATAGAGATGTGCTGCTGATTCCTTCTCGGTTTAGTTATGAGTTATTGCCTAAACCCCGCCTGTCAAAACCCGCAAAATGCCGATCGTACCCAATTCTGCCTGAATTGCGGCTCCAAACTGTTGCTCAGAGAGCGTTACCGCGCCATCAAACCCCTTGGGCGCGGCGGTTTTGGCCGCACTTTTTTAGCAATAGACCAAGACAAACCCTCAAAACCGCGCTGTGCAATTAAACAGTTTTTTCCCCTATCCCAAGGTACCAGCAGCAGCGAGAAAGCAGCAGAATTATTCAACCGAGAAGCGGTGCGGCTAGACGAATTGGGGAAACACCCGCAAATTCCCGAACTGCTGGCGCACTTTCAGCAGGAACGCTATCAGTATTTGGTACAGGAATTTATAGAAGGTCAGAATTTACAGGAAGAGTTGGCGCGGAGTGGGCCTTTCAGCGAAAGTCAGATTCTTAGTCTGCTGAAGGATTTATTGCCAGTATTGCAGTTCGTGCACGATCGCAGTGTAATTCACCGAGATATTAAACCCCCCAATATTATCCGCCGCCGCCTTTCTCAAACTCCCACCATTTATACTTACCCAACATTAACCGGGGAATTAGTTTTAGTTGATTTTGGCGCTGCAAAACTTGTGGAGGGTTTGAGAGAAACCGGTACAGTCATCGGTTCTCCCGAATTCGTCGCGCCGGAACAAATTAGAGGTCAAGCGGTTTATGCCAGTGATTTGTATAGTTTGGGAGTAACTTGCATTTATTTGCTGACTCAAATATCTCCTTTTGATTTGTTCGATATCAATCAAGATGCTTGGGTTTGGCGAGACTTTTTGAAGGTTCCAATTGATCCGAAATTAAGTCGCATCCTCGACAAAATGATCGAATCGAGTCTCAGTCGGCGCTACAAATCTGTAGCTGAGGTATTGAAAGATTTGCAGCCGCAGCAGTCGGCGGGGGCGGGCACGGGGGCGGGCACGGGGGCGGGCACGGGGGCACCGCCCCTACCAGCGCCTAAAATTTCCGTGCCGCAGAGGACGCCTGTGGTGCAGAATGCAGTGCCGCCAACGGTTGCAGGCACCATTTTACCTGTGCCGCCGATGCAGCGGGTTGTGCCCGCACGCGCGCCTACTTGGAGGTGTGTTCATACTCTGGTAGGGCATTCTAATGCTGTTACGTCGGTAGCTTTCAGTCCTGATGGCGCGACTTTAGCTAGCGGCAGTGAGGACAAGACGATTGAGATGTGGAAGTTGGAGACTGGTAGGCGGTGGTACACTCTTACGGGTCATTCTGACTGGGTGACTTGTGTGGCGTTTAGTCCTGATGGCGCGACTTTGGCTAGTGGCGGCCGGGACAAAATGATTCATATTTGGAATTTGAATAAGGGTAAGTGGTGGTACGCTTTGGCGGGTCATTCTGACAGGGTTTCTGCTGTGGCGTTTGGTCGGGATGGTCAGGTTTTGGCTAGCGGCAGTCGGGACAAAACTGTGCAGTTGTGGAATTTGAATAAGGGAAGGCGGATGTCGGCTTTGACTGGTCACGCTGGCGGGGTGGAGGCGGTGGCTTTTAGTCCTGGCGGGGAGTTTTTGGCTAGCGGCAGCCGGGACAAGACTGTGCAGTTGTGGGATTGGCAAAAGGGTCGATCGATTTGTACTTTAGCAGAGCACGGGGATTGGGTGCGGGCGATCGTTTTTGCGACCCCCCCCAGCCCCCCCTTGGTAAGGGGGGGAGTAGGAGAAGGATTGACTTCCTCTGTGTCCCCTGCCGGTCAGACCCCCCCCAGCCCCCCCTTGGTAAGGGGGGGAGATGCAGAAGGATCATCGATTTTGGCGACGGGGAGTCGGGATGGTACGGCGAAGCTGTGGCGGGTGGATGCACAGGGGCGAGGGACGCTGCTGCGGAGTATGAGGGACAATTCTGGGGATGTTTTGTGTGTGGCGTTGAGTCCCGATGGTAGGGTTTTGGCGACGGGGAGTCGGGATGGGACGATTTATTTGTGGGATGCGGGTACGGGGGGTTTGCTGGAAATTCTGACGGGCCACGGGGAGGAGGTTTTGTCGGTGGCGTTTAGTGCTGATGGGGGGAGTTTGGCTAGCGGTGCGGGCGATCGAACTGTGAAGATTTGGCGGGGGATGGGGCATTAGGGGCGATGTCAAGAGTGCCTGCTTAAAAAATTTCATATTTATGCTTGACAGGCGATCGTATGTTCTGCTACATTAGGAATTCGTGAGGACGCATAGCTCAGTTGGTTAGAGCACTACGTTGACATCGTAGGGGTCACTGGTTCGAGTCCAGTTGTGTCCATGAATTTCCATCATTTATAAATCAAGGGTTTTAGGTTGGCCGTCCTACCGAGAGTCTGGTCTTTCGCTAGACAATTAACGGCGTTGCTTAATCAGGGTATGAAAAAAATCACTTGAAAATCCCGAAGCGTTGTGAATACTGGTTTCTATGATGTGCATATTTAGCCTTTCATACCGTAAATCAGCAACGCCACGTAAGTTATCCCACAAATAAAATTGTCCTAATCATCATGGCGACTGCGATAGCTACTGGTATCCAACAAGGAGAGTTGTCCCTCAACTACAGTGGATTTAGGTTGTGAAGCATAAGGAGGCTCACAATTTTCAGGTTTCCCTTTTTGTTTCCCCTGCTTTGGATTATTTGGTCTGACTATTTGCCTATTTCTTTCCTCCAGCAAACCAGCAAAATGAAACCATGACAACATTCGACTGGCATAATCCGATGCCGTTGTTGAGTTCAAATTATATTGCTCAGACAACAATTTTTGAAATTGAGCAAGCCATATCCATTCACCTGGTTTCAGTTGTTCATAAATTTTTTTTATTATGACATGATTCTGGATTTGTTCAGCTAATATTTCAGCTATTTCCTCATCTTGTAACTTTAGAAATTTCTCTAATACTATTATTTTGCCTCTTTCGTCCTTTCTTACTTCAAAAAACTTTTGCAAATCCAGAATAGCATTCTCAACTACGCCCTCGCTATAGCCTAATACCCTTACTAAGTCTGATATTGTTTGATATTGATTAAGCCGTCTAAAGATTTTCCAGGCCGTTGAAATTTTCGTTCGGGGTCTATAGCTTATTATCATTTCAGGTAGCTTACCATCCAACAAATATTCACGAAATATATCCCAGTAGATTTTATAGTTTTCCCCAGTTTCAATAACTAGCTTGCTTTTTAAGAGGCTACTAATTACATCTTTATTAAACTCGCGGCGTACATCCATCTTAGAAACTGGAGAAAATTTAGCTATATACTTTAAACACTTATCATCTCCAGTGATAATAGCTCCCTGAATATCTTTATTAAAGCTTGTTTCGATATCAGACTTGGTTATCACCTTGTTCGGGTCTGGATCAAGTTTAGATTGATCAATATCTTGATTATAAAGTTCACCGCACTCTCTTTTTAAGTACCAAGGTTGATTGAACCAAGGTTGACTAGAAAGATTGTCACGCAACGAAGTGGCTTTTGTAATTATTTCTAATTCTTTATCTTTCTTAGTTGTTACATATTCCTGAAATCCCTCTAATAATTCTAATGATTCTGACTCAGAAAATTCAGCCAACTTAATATTTTTTAGTCGCTCTTGTAGCTTTTCCCATGTAGAAGATGCTGGATGTTCTGGGGGTAAATGAACATCGGTTCTCCAGCAAAAGCCTAAAACTATATTCTTTTTTAAACAATCAATCTTATAAGCTGCTTCCTTAAACAAACCGTAAAGAGATGAAAGTGCATATCTCGTCAAAATTTCTTCAAATTGATCGAAAAAGATTACAATCACCTTACCACTATTTTCAAGGTTTTCTATTAATAATCGAATTGATTCACTATCAAAAGGTGATTCAGGATTTAGAGATACTAGGTAATTAGGAATCTCAACAAATTTACTATCAATAGCACCTTCTAATGCTTTTGTAATAGCGGCACTTACAAATAAATCTACATTTGTTTGGTTGACGCTCGTAACATCTATATGATATATGTAAACATTTCTCTTATCTTCATTTTCTGATTTACTACCGCATTCTGATGCTAACTTAAGAACTAAAGATGATTTGCCTAACCCTGTATTTCCCGAAAAAGAAACAACTCTTAAGTCTGTGCTGTTATCCCTTACTTTTTTGACAAACTCCCAAAACTTATGTTGATGTGTCTTACGTCCAAAAAAATCTTCAGGGCGGGATGGACGATGGTAATCATCAAAACTATCAGCCTGATTAATGTTCGATATTGTTACTCTTTTTTCCGAAATCGACTGGTTTATTAATTTATTTTTAGGCTCAATTACTGTTGGATTGAAAACAGTAACTTCAAGATTTTTCCACTCTTTATCACTAGCAAAATATTCTTTCCATTCTTCTGAACTCAAACATCTGTTACTCTTTTGAGTTGGGAAAATAATAGCACAATTTGGACTATGACTATTTCCTATTTCTTCTGCGACCCAAAAGAAATTTTTTTCATGCGTTACTAATAATGTAATAGTTTCACAACGACCACTTATTTTACCCATATCAGGCGGTTTAATATTATATAAACCCATAAATACTTCAGCAAGTTCATTTGAACTCCAACTCACTAAACTAAATGGTTTATTTTGTTGCTGTTTATATTCAAGAACAACCGGTTTTGCGTTTTTGTTAAGATCAGAATTTGAGAGTAAGTAGGCAAAGTCAACCTTTTTGTAAAGAGCTTGACCCATTAACTTGAATATAGTAGGAGCATCTATAAGCTCTTGCTGAAATTTACATTCAATTAATCCTATTTCATCAGTATCTAAGTGTTTGACATAGATATCAGTTTGCATTCCTTCAAATTCTATATCTTGAGTTACTTTCCATCGTTGTTTACGAAATAAATCTGCTGACACAGTTTCCCAAAAAGTACCTCTTTGTTTATTTGTCCATTGAGATTCATCTGGTATCACTATTTTAAATCTTATGGTCGGCTCATTTACAGTCATTTTTTAGTTGTCCCTATAAATTACTTTTTACTAAATTTGGTTGAACAACTCATAATAATTAGAATTATATCAGCCTTCTCATTAACGAATTGGCTACTTATTTCCGCTGAATGTTAATAATCTAGCTTGCACAGATTCTAAAATTGAATCTCGAATAAAAGCACTAGCATTAATAATTTCAATCCCAATTAATTCCCCGGCTTCATTGAGTTCTACCGTAATATTAGGGCTGATTTCCACACTTCCGACTTCCCGTTCATCAGAAATCGTTAAATGAAGAATATCCTCTTTTTCAAAATACGCCATTTTTGGATTATTCATAAATTACCAATCTCCCACTTGTTAAACGAAACTTTATTTGTTGACGAGTAGTTGTATGCACAGTGATCGGAGTAATAGAATCTTCATTTATTTCATAAGGTATCATAACCAATTCCTGATTATGTTTACCCACAACAATTTGAGTTCCCGTTACTGTGTCATCATACCTTTCTCCCGAAAATCTAATAATATTTTCCAAGATACTTAAGTCAAACCCCCTTAACTCGGCTCTATATTGCATATAGTCAGTCCAGATAATTTTAACCATATGTCTAAATATAATTACATAACCGTTTTTTTCCCCCATTGTATCCACGCTTGAGCCATTTGGGACATCCAACCACGCTGTTCGGTTTTACCGGATGTTCACCACTAATAGCCCTCAACGCCCAAAACTAACGATCGGGTTTTTGTTCAAGATCGCGCAAAATCAACGGTGCAACAGGCTGTCCCATGCCAATAATTCTCTGGTAAGCTGGGTGCATTGACTTCTGTGCAACCAATGACAGCATCCTTGTCTCGGTACGCCATTCTTCTGCGAGGCTATTAAACTCCGCTTCCAGTTCCACCTTACTTTTAATCGAGTATTTATAAGCAGTGGTGTAGTCAGGTAGTTTCATGTCAAGGCGTAGCTACTCCATCAATCTATATTACCTTACTTACGATCGCCCATTCGCACCCAGCCCCTGACTCAGTGCAACTGACAGCCCTGACTTGCTACAATCCAGCTAAAAAAAGGGATTGCTGCGACAACTCCCGCCACCATAGAGAAATAACACGATTACCGAAGCGTTAAAAGATAAAACAACGAACACTTACGAATTTAGAAGCATTACTCGATCGCCTAAATCTTGGACTCAGACACCAAGCCTAACTGATGTCGATCGCCCCCTGCATCCCCAAATGATATGAAATCAGATCGATCGCCCACCAGCCCCTTCCGGGACACGGCTGTGATGCCGTGTCCTTACCCGTAACTTATCGGCGACAGCCTTCGGCGATCGCCCTTAACACCGCTAGCCGCACTTCTGGATGAAATTTCTCAAGCCCGTTAGCCCGAAAAATCCAGTGTCCGCCGCCCGCGTGCTCGATCGCAATTTTCTGACCGTCAGGCAAAACTATTTGCCACCAATTCAACACACTGGCTTTAATAAGGTGGCACTGAATTTCGTTCAGTTGAGCCTCCATTAATTTCAGTTGACGCATGATAGGATTTTGGGCAGATGACTTCATGATTTTTCTCATTAAATGAATTCGACTGTTTCTCGGCTTTGATTTCAGTTTGCCGATTTTTGAACTTAACTTCACCTTCCGAAGTTTTCGCCTTAACTTCCCTTTCCGAAGTTTTCGCCTTCACTTCCGTTTTACCACCTTTAGGCTCAACTTTGACTCCAAAACCTTTAGACTTAACTTTTCCTGGGGCAGAAGTTGAAGTCGGTTCCGTGGCAGGCTTCTTAAACTCCGCGTCTAATTGGTCTAAAATCTCCTCTTGTTCGGGAGTATGTTCCGCTGGCTGGTCTGAATTTCTGGGATTGTATTCGCCAACCAACCTTGCCAAAAATTCCGAAATTGACAGTCCGGCTGCGGCTGCTTTTTTCGTTAAAATGGCGTAGGTGTCGGTTTTAATCCGAATTTGTTTGAGCCGGAGGTTGGGATTGTTGTCAACGGTTTCAGCAATAGTTACTGCCGTAATCCTTTCTTTGGGTATGACATCGACAACTTCTTGCCACTTTTCCTGTAAACGACAGTCGCCGTATTGGTCGGTAATTGCGTGTTTGAACAAAGGGACAACTTGAGCAACGCAGCTAGGCAAAATCTCAAATCCGGCTTTAATTAAGCGCAGGCAAATGCTCGCAGCTTTGATAATTTGCGTGCAGTAAAAATACTGCCTGCCTAATGCTTGTTCGCAGTAACTTTTAAAAGTTTTGAATTTGTCTTTGTACAATCGCAGCTTTCGGATGGCGTCCAGCATGATTCCTTGACGCACGTAGTCTAGGAATCCCCTTTTAATTTCGCCTGTGAGGTAATCTAAATCGTGAAAGGGAGATTGATTCTGGATTTCTTCTTCAAAGTCTAGCAGCGGGCCTGCAAAGTGAAAGTTGGAGGCGACATCGCCTAGGTAGAAGTTGTCAATTGATGTGGACATGATCTGGAATGGTTCGAGAAAGGGCACGATAGCACGGAAGTTGTGCGATCGCAAAGTTGAAGTTTTGGTCTGGATCTTTGATACAATTTTGAGTTGGGCTGTCTTGTGAGGTCGATCGACCTTTTACATGGCACCACCTCAAGGCGGTTATTCAAAACTGTAGGTTTTGGCTGTTCGCCCTGACCGGCCAGCTTTTGTTCTGTCACTTGTATCTCATTATGAGATGTCGATTTAACTTTGTCAAGTATGACATCTCAATTTGAGATTTATGTTACAATGTCATCAAGAAAAGAACGAAGACAGGAGGGCAATTCACCATTGGAAGCCCTAAGAATCAACAAAACAGACTTATCACAAGATGAGTTTGCTTTTAGATGCGGGATTCCCCGGGCCACGTATCATAGATGGATATCTGGAGCCACAGAACCAAAATTTTCTCTCTTTCAGTTGAAAGCTATTTGCCGAGAACTAAAAATAGAAAAAATCGATGAACTTCCAGAGAGCTTTGGGCCGAATTAGCAATTAAATTAAACCAACAGTTAAAAAATTATTACTGCTGATACAATTTTGAGTTGGGCTGTCCTGTGAGGTCGATCGACCTTTTACATGGCATCACCTCCTCGGCGTTGAGAAAAAAGGGGCTTGAGGTATGCGCCCAACCCCCGAAAATACGCTTGGCTATGCAGGCATAATTGATAGACACGAAAAATAAGGCGGTTCTTCAACTAAACCAAAAGGAGTCCCGCGCTCTACCTGTACCTAGGTGAGCGTCGGGAGGAATTTGCGTGAGCCAGGAGAGCCGTCCCGAACCAAACCGATGACTTTATGTGTCGGAAAGTTCGGGGCGGTCGATGAGCGAACAAATAATTTTTGCTACACCACTTGCTTTTTCCATGTTCACGAGATAGAATTTTCTCAGACTTCGTGAAAGTAATGCCTCAAATAATCACCGCCAAGCTAAAACTCAACCTGAATGCCGAGCACAAAGGTTTGGTGTCTCAGACTACCTTGGCTTATCGCGATGCCTTGAATCATACTTCGCGAGTTGCTTTTGATGCGAACAAAACCAGCAATGGCGCTAAGTTGCAAAAGGCTGTTTACAACGAATTGCGTGTTCGATTTGGGCTGGGCGCTCAGATGGCTTGCAATGTACCCAGACAAGTGTCGGCAACCTACAAAACACTCTGGACTAAGGTAAAACAATCTAACGATGCTATTGCCAAAGGATACACCAAGAAAAGGTACAAAGGACTAGACCAGCCCCCTAAGTATATTTCTCGAACCTGTACCTTGAATTATCAGCGCGACTACTCGTTCAAATCCGAGCAGAGGGTGAGTATTATTACCCTAGCTGGTAGAATAGTAGTTTCGTATGATGGCTACAACAAGCATCTGGATTTGATTGCCAAGGGTTCCAAGTTTGGAGCAGCTAAAATTGTCTATCAGCGTTCCTCTAAGGTTTACTATTTGATGGTAAGTATTGAGGTAGAAACCCCTGAACTCGACCCACTGAAAATAACTAGAGTTTCTGGCGTTGACGTGGGGATGCGCTACTTAGCCGTAGAAACAGACTTACAAAACAAGTCGAATTTCTACTCAGGTTCCGACGCTAGACATAAAGCCAACCGCTATCATAAAGCTAGACAAACTCTTCAGCGTAAAGACACTCGTTCGGCAAAGCGCAGACTAATTGCTTTGTCGGGAAGAGAAAGACGGTTTATCGCTGACGTGAACCACCAAATTAGCAAGGATATTGCAAAACCTAATACTTTGATTGGACTGGAAAACCTAACCGGAGTTCGGGAGAGAATTAAGTCCAAGTCTGGTAAAAAGGCTAGCAAGAAACAGCGAAGAGCTAATCGAAATAAAGTTAAATGGTCGTTTGCCGAATTGCACGGCTATATTGACTACAAAGCTAATTTGAACGGCTCTTTAGCTACTAAAGTCCCAGCTCATTATACTTCGCAAAGCTGTCCAAAGTGCGGACACACATCAGCAGGCAATAGACCAAAAAAAGGGCTATTGTTTCGCTGTGAATGTTGCGGACACGAGCTTCATGCTGATTTGGTGGGTGCGCGAAATATTGCCATGAGAACGTTGCTTGTCCGGCAGGACTGGACGAGTACGGGGAGCTTGTCAGCATCCCCTAATGTGTCGGGCCGTGAAACTAAAGCTGAGATTCTGCAAAGATTCTCGGAATTGCGGTGGAGCTCAGATACAAGCCCACATCTCCGGCGGTACTCCGCTTGATGCTGGGTAGTTGACACCTGCATTTTGACCTTGGAGGCTCGTTGAGCGGCCTTTGTTTTGCCTACTAACATGAAGTTTACGTCTTATTCAAGCCTTTGTTAAGACGTAAACTTCATGAATATTTCGTCCCATGATAGAAGAAGATTTACAAGAAAAGGAGAAGTCTCCATTGAGACTACTCAGAGAACAAGCTGGACTAACACGCCCTCAAGTCAAAGAAAAAATCGGAATTTCCGAGCGAAGACAAGCTGACTGGGAATTAGGCAAGGCCCTACCTAATGCTGAAAACATACTTGCTATGGCTAACCTGTACCAGGTTTCTCTAAAAACTATGTTTGAGGTTTTAGGATTAGACGTAACCAAAATTCCCGATGACTTACCAAGTCGTGAGTCCTCACCGAACGATAACTAACCCGCAGGGGTTTGTCCATGTCTAGGGAAAGGGGCTTGAGTCATGCACCCAAGCCCGGAAAATACTAAGGGTATGCAGGCATAATGGGTAGAAACTACAAATAAGGCAGCTCGCTAAACCAAAGCGTTTCCACCGTCCGGCTAAAGGAGCCGCCTTTCTGTTGTCTCTATCTTAAACAACCTTAGTTGTATTTTAGCGATTTGTCAACAACTTTGGTTGTGAATTTTCTATGATATGCCCCGAAAGAAACAAACTCAAGAGTCGAAAGATATACCAGCACTGCAAATCTTGCGGGAGGCTGTTGGTTTATCACAATCCGCGTTAGCAAAACAAATTCCCGACAAGACTCGCACAAAAACCTTAACTCAGCAAGCCATTAGCAAATGGGAACGAGGACTAGACGAACCCGAACTGACCATTGCTCAAATGAAAGCTCTTTGCAAAGCTTTGGGAAAAACGCTTAACGATTTACCTAACGACTTAGGCCCACCAAATCCCGACTGACAACATTTGTTGCTTGGTTCTAATTAGACCAACCTAAAAAAGCAGATTAGATGCCCGACTTCTTCAAGAAGTCGGGCATCTAACAAGCAAGTTATAAAGAGGATATTAAAGTAGGATTTGGTATTACTTACGAAAAACAGAAGTGATAATCACCGTGATAGTGGCGCTTGCAATCAAAGTGAAAGCAAGTTGCACAACCCATTGGGTAGCTTTCTGGTAGTTATCGAATTTGTCATTGAATCTGTCGGTTTTGTCATTAGTTTTCTCAACATCAGTTGATAATTTCTCAACTTCAGCCGATAGCTTGTCTAGCTTTTCAATAACATCGGCTAGCGTCGGCTCGTTACTTGCAGTAGTTGTCATTGCCGTTTCCTAAAACTAACCATCATCACCTACAATTATATCCTAATTTTAATAGGAATTGAGATTATCAATCACTCCGTGACTTTCCCTCTCATAGCTTTAATCTGCCCTCGCTTGGTTTTGCTGTCGAGACGCTTGCGCTGGGAACTACGAGTCGCTTTGCTGGGTTTGCGCCTTTTCGGTATGACGATCGCACTTTTAATCAGTTCTTGCAGCCGTCTCAAAGCCTCTTCCCGGTTTTGTTCCTGGCTGCGGTGTTCCTGAGCTTTGATGACAATCACACCTTCGGAGGTGATGCGCTGGTCGTTGATTTGCAACAAACGCTCCTTGTAGCGATCGGGCAATGAGGAAGCTGGGATATCAAAGCGCAAGTGAATCGCACTCGCCACCTTATTGACATTTTGCCCCCCCGCGCCTTGAGAGCGAATCGCACTAATCTCGATTTCGCCATCAGGAATGAACACAGTATTAGAAATTTGTAACATGATTTATTGATAATTCTTAGCTGTGAGTATAAACTCAATTAGTTTTTTTCGATCCCATAACTCTACATCGTTAGATTGAGCAAGTTTGCAAGCGTTTTCTGTAAATCTGTTGTTAGTGATTACTCTACCTTTATTTCCTTTGTAATGTCTGACGGCTCCTGCTACTTCTTGAACTGCTTTAATCCCAACTGGATTTTTGCTTCTTTTGGCTTGAACCACGGTTTTTGAGCCATCTTTGTATAAAATTAAATCAGCCCCATAATCTTGACTATCTTGAGTTAAAGTAACACTATAACCCAAGTTCCTAAAATGGATATTGAGAAATATTTCAAACTCTTTACCAGTCATTTCATCCACTTCCAGAATACCACTATCTAATAAACGTTTTCTTTGATCTTCTTCTGTTAATTTATCAAATACCAATGCTGCAATATCACTGAAAACGGCTGCTGCTCTCACTATAAAAGGTTTCATAAAATTACATTTATTTTAAAGGAGTAGTTATAATTGTACCAGATTTGCTCAGTACAGGCTCAACTACACATCAACCTATGCCATCATCAGGAGTTCAATACTTAATTATCAATGCCCTGGAAACTCTCGACTTGCTCATCTGGAGAATATATGATGAAGAAAAGGGCTTTTGGTACATCGAAACCCCTAGTCGAGTTTTACCAAGGGCTGCTATACTACAAAGTGGCGAGATTATTCGTATAGACGAGCTGGAAGACTATGACGAAACCGCATGATATTAGAAGAGAACAAGACCGCAGATTGGGAGAATTAATGGCGATCGCACGTCAGCGATTCCTCGATGCAGGCGGCGATCCTCGACACCCGCCATCAGGTATAAAAGGCGATGATTACATGACAGACGCAGAAAGACAAGAAGCACTGACGATCGCCCGATCGCTCTTTAACGACGAATATATTAAAACCTATCTCAAAAACAAACGTCAATGAATTTTAGATTTTAGATTCTAGATTTGAGAGGCGAGCCCACGGATGAAGCGGTTCAAAATCCGAAATTAGTAAGGTGCGCCGAAACGCACCCTACAAAAATTAATTAGTCCGTAGTACCGGTTTGCAGCGACTCTTTAGCAGTCTGCGTCCACTCAGAGTGGAAGAATTCACCGCGCGGTTTGTCGGTGCGTTCGTAGGTGTGAGCCCCAAAATAATCACGCTGAGCTTGCGTGAGGTTTTGTGGCAATCTTTCGCGTCGGTAGCTATCAAAATAGTCCAGCGAGGCGCTAAATGCTGGCACTGCAATCCCCAGTTGGCAAGCAGTAGCTAACACGTCTCGCCAAGCCGATTGGCGATCGAGAATGCTCTGTTTGAACTCCGGCGCTAACAGCAAATTCGGCAACGTAGGATCGTCCTTGAAAGCTGTTTTAATCTTGTCCAAAAAGCCAGCCCGAATGATACAGCCACCCTTCCAAATTCGGGAAATTTCGCTCAAACTCAAGTCGTAATTGTAGGACTTCGATGCCGCGCTCAACAGCGCCATGCCTTGAGCGTAGGAGCAAATCTTCGAGCAGTAAAGCGCATCCCGGACTTTATTCACAAACTCTTTAGTATCGCCTTCGTACTTGCCGCTAGGCCCGGTTAGTTCTTGGGAAGCTTTGATGCGCTCGTCTTTGTAAGAAGACATGATTCTGGCATTCACAGCAGCGATAATTGTGGGAATGCTCACGCCCAATTCCAAAGCACTCATTACAGTCCAGCGGCCCGTACCTTTCTGACCGGCTGCGTCCATAATTACCTCAACTAAGGGTTGCTTAGTTTCCGGGTCAATGTACTTGAAAATATTAGCCGTAATTTCAATCAAAAACGAGTTGAGCTCGTCTGTGGTATTCCATTCGGCAAAAACTTCCTGCAACTGCTGGCCGTTCAATCCACCAACGTTTTTGAGCAAATCGTAGGCTTCAGCAATGAGCTGCATATCACCGTACTCAATGCCGTTGTGAACCATCTTCACGTAGTGGCCAGCGCCACCAGGGCCGATGAATGTGACGCAGGGGCCGTCATCTACTTGAGCGGCAATTTTGGTGAGAATTGGCTCTAGTAGGCCGTAAGCAGTGCGGGTGCCACCGGGCATCAAACTAGCACCATTCAGCGCGCCTTCTTCGCCGCCGCTGATTCCCATGCCGACAAATCCCAGTCCGATCGATTCTAAATCTTTGGTGCGGCGTTCGGTGTCGTCGTAGAGCGAGTTGCCGCCGTCAATAATCATGTCGCCCGGTGACAGCATGGGTTTGAGCTGGTCGATGACTGCATCTACGGGTTTCCCAGCTTGCACCATGACTAAGATTCTGCGCGGGGTTTCTAGGATATCGACGAATTCTGTCAGAGTCTTGGCGGCTACAATGTTCTTGCCGGGGGCGCGCTTGGCCATGAAGTCGTCGGTTTTGGCTGCGGTGCGGTTGTATACAGCCACGGAGAAGCCTCTGCTTTCGACGTTGAGCGCTAGGTTTTCGCCCATCACTGCTAGACCGATTAAACCAAAATTTTGCTTTGTCATGCTAATAACCCGCTGGTTGTTCCCGCTTGATGATAGGTTTGCGAGAGAGGAAAGCGAGGCGGGGTGTAGCGCTTTCCGGTGGACTAAAAGTATTGGACAATAGACCTAGGAGGTTTAGGTTTATTTTTATATTCTCAGAATTGCTGTTTGGTAAATCAGTAGGGTTTTTTTAAGATTTAAGGGATATTAATGACGCCGACAGGTGATGATAAGGCAGGTATTATGTCGATCGCGGTAACGGTAGATACAAACAAGCGGACATTTTGAGGAAAATTGAGGAGACTGTTGTAACTATGGAAGATTTGCAGTATCTCGCGGCCTGGGTGAAGGAGCAACACGCTCGCGAGTATATTTTGACTTGGCTGCTGAGTCAACAGGGGCTGTGGTGGTCTGATGGGGATATTTATCAGGCCGTTTTGCAAAAGTCGGGAAAGCTTTTGAAAGCTTATGTTCAAAAAAGGCAAGCGGGAGAGTTATTTGAGGGAATTTCTGAGAAGTTGGGAGGAGATGAGAATTGGGATGATTTGGCGGCGAGTTTGGCGCGAATTCTTGCGGTTTATCAAGAGGAATTATCGCATTTGCAAGAGCGCGATCGCAAGGGGGATGGGGTAAAAAAAAATTTGATTAGCCAACCGTTGACTGGAGATCCTTTGCCGCTTTTGGAGGTGCAGCAAGCTTTGCCCGATCCTTATGCGGATACGTTGACGGGGAGATAATTTGCGATCGACTTTTTGGAGGCACAAGAATCTCAGAAACCGGGTTTCTTCCTATATCTCTCGTACTCAACCAAAAATTGTCGCAGAAACCCGGTTTCTCGCCACGCAGTTAATCCCAAAAACCGGGTTTCTTCCTATATCTCTCGTACTCAACCAAAAATTGTCGCAGAAACCCGGTTTTTCGCAACTTGGGCGACAGTTCTCGATCTAGATTCAAGGATTGAGAATAGGTGTAATATCTAGAAGAAATCCGGGAAGTACATCTTCACCCGAAAGTGTAGGCGGTTGGTCAAAAGAGAAATTAATCACTTCTGCTACATCTTCAGACAAGCGATAGATTTCTACTAAAGGCGTTTGGGGGTCAATTAGCCAACCTAAGCGACAGCCGTTAGTTCGATAATACCGCATTTTAGCCCGCAATGTTTCTAGGGAATCACTTTGCGAACGCAATTCTATTACAAAGTCCGGGCACAGGGGAGGAAATTTGCGCTTATCTTCTGCGGATAATGCTTCCCAACGTTCTAGGAGTACCCAAGCAGCATCAGGGGAACGCTTCGCACCGTTGGGTAATTGAAAGATAGTGGAAGAGTCAAAGACTTTTCCCAATCGAGTCTGACGATTCCACAAACCGAGTCCCAGGTTGAGATCCGAATTTCTGATGCCGCTTTCGCCGCCTGTTGGAGGCATAATAATTAGTTCTCCTTCGGGGGTTTGTTCTAATCGCCACTCTTCATTAGCGATGGACAATTGATAAAATTGTTCGTCGGTTAAAGCGACGGATGCAGGTAGGTTGAGAGTTATAGTTTCCATCGTTGATATTATCGCCAACTAGCTTGGTTTTATTATAACTCGCACTTTCTGACAATTTTCTCAAAAAGATCGCACGCTCAGAAACCGGGTTTCTTTCGATATTTCTCGTGCGAGGCGGAAAATTGTCGCAGAAACCCGGTTTCTCGCCACGCAGCTAATCCCAGGAACCGGGTTTCTTCCGATATTTCTCGTACTCAACTGAAACTTGTCGCAGAAACTCGGTTTCTCGCCACCTAACGAGAGAAATTAGAGCGCAAATCCGCGATAATCGATCGCAATCACCCGCGCCAAATTCCCCACGCTAACCCACAAGTCCGCCGGGGGTTGAAAGCCCGCGTCTCATAGCAAAAGTCCTCTCAAAGAGGACTGAAAGACACATTTTTGAACAAGCATTGCAATATCTCCCCAGTCGGTTTCAACCGAGTTTCGCTCTCTCGACAGGGGTTTTAACCCCTGGCGGACTGTTTGTTTAACTCTAAATATAGCTGCTAGCTTGACGGGTGAACATTGAGCAGTAAATTCCGTTTGATGCTATCAATTCGTCGTGAGTTCCTATTTCTGCTATTTTACCGTTTTCCATGACGGCGATGCGATCGGCAATTTTTGCTAAGCCCAATCTGTGACTGATGACTATGGTTGTTTTCCCGGCGGCTATTTGGCGGAAGATGCTGTAAATTTCGTGTTCTGTCTTGGGGTCGAGGGCGGCGGTTGGTTCGTCAAAAATGAGCACTTCGGCTGTAGAAAGCCGCATTAAGGCGCGGGCGATCGCAATTCTTTGCCACTGTCCCCCCGATAAGTCTATGCCGTCTTCTAATTGTTTCCCCAACGGAGTCTCTAAACCTGCGGAAAGACTATTTACTTTGGCGCTAATTCCTGCTTCGGAAATAGCTTCATTAATTGCGGTGTCATCTGAGAGTGAAAGCAAGTCGCCGAAACCGACGTTTTCGCGAACTGTGGAGGGGAAACGGGCGTAATCTTGCATGACGACGGCGATGCGCGATCGCACGTATGCTAGAGAGTACGATCGCAAATCTTTGCCGTTCCAGTCGATCGTACCACTTGTCGGGTCGTACAGGCGACCGAGGAGTTTGCCAAGGGTGGTTTTACCCGCGCCATTTTCACCTACAAGCACTAGCATTTCACCCGGATTAATCGTTAAGTTGATATCCTCAACTGTGCTTTTATTGCTACCGGGATAGCAGAAAGATAAATGCTTCATCTCGATACCAATTTTATCTTTTGTGGGGGGGGAATCTTGCCCGCCTTCTGGTAAACTAGGCAGGCGAGATGCTACATCCCCAAGCGGAGACTGCAATTCTGGTTGGAGTTCCAAAAGTTGAAAAATCGGAGTAACACCGAGGGAAATATCGTACAAATTAGCATAATTGCCTATAAGTAACTGCAAACTTTGCTCCACCTGAACAATCAAACCCGAATACAGCGCCAAATCTCCCAAAGTATAGCGACCACCCAAAGCTCCCATTACCACATAAACAAAGGGCAAAGCTACTCCGATTCTACTAAACACTGACCACAAAAGTAAAACAATTGCTCCTTTTTTTCGGATTTGCTGCATCTCGCTAAAAAATTGCAAAAACTGATCCTGCCAGCGTTTGAACCAAAGTTCCTGCAACCCAAACAAACGCAATTCTTTAGCATATTCTTCGCCCGTCAAGACTCTAGCGGATAAGTTCATCTCGCGGCTGATTTTAGCTTGCTTTCTTTGAACTCTCCAGATGATTTTGCTATATTTTCTTTGGATGTAAATTGAGGGACAGGATGAAATCAACATCACCACTGGCACCCACCAAGCTATTGCAGCAGCAAGGCCTATCGATGGAATAAATATAAAAATTCCCGTGATGGTCATGCTGATGGTAAATGCTAGTTGCTGTATTTTGAATACTCCGGTTTTTGCGAGTTCTACTATATTTAATAGTTCCGGGTTTTCAAACAGGGCAATATCGTCGAAATTGGCGACTTTTTCGAGGACTTTTCCTTCGACAAAGCCTTGAACGCGATCGCGCAAAGATGTCGCTGCAAAAGAACTCATTGTGTCTAGGGCATCGCCGACTAACCTAAGACTTAAGACTCCGCCAATACTCCACAGCAATATTGGTCGGGAAAGCATCAAAGCAAGGGGCTGTGCTGTTTGGGTTTGCGACAGCAACCGAGATACTTCATCAATGATTAATTTATCTAAAAAAAGCACGACCGATGGGGCAGCACCGCTGATAATGTTGAGTATTATTAAATTGCGGAGTTCAATTGGTGCGGCTTTGATTATCATGCCCAAGCTGCGCCACAGAGCTTGGAATGTGGTAATTTGGATGGGTTGCATTATTTGTGGGTAGGTGTCTGGTCTACTCATCCCCGGACGGTATATTGTAACAGTAGTTGTCAAGTAATAGGGTTTCCTAACAATTAGGCTGCCAGGGATTTAAATCCCTGTCTCATAGCTAAAGTCCTCTAAAGAGGACTGTTGGTTAATATTTAGAAGTTGAGTTGGTTAGCTTCGTTTTAACGGGACTTAAACAAATTCAAACCCAAACAGAGCATCGAACTAGCTGTATAAGCGGAGAATACGTCCCAATTTTCGTTCAGCCATTTGACAAACCGAAAAGATATCGCTCTCCCAAACGCTTCGATCGCCAGAGAAAAGGTGTTTAAAGGTTTATTTACCCACCTACTTAATAATTTAAACTGTTTTTGACACAGGCATGAGGCCTGTGCCAAACAAAGAATACTAACGGCAAGCACTCTTATTTCAAGCAGCATTATCGTCAATCAGCTCATTACCAATAGCTATCGTGTCGCCATAATTGCTCAATTCTGCCCAACGGGGTGAGAATAGGCGATTATGTAGTTCAATCACCTTGTCAAGATCAGTTATAACCTCTACGTGATCGTATCCCCGATATGCTTTACGCCATCCAGTTAGAGTGAGATTAGCGCCACCTGTGAAAGCTACCAAACCATCAATCACCAGCAGTTTTTGATGAGGTAGTTGTTGCCAGTTTGAACTGCGAACAATCCTAATTTCTAAATTCGGCGCTTCGTTTTTGTAGTTTTCCAGTTCAGGCAAAAGCCAATTTTCTTGGTTGGAAGGTATAGATACAATGCCACGCACCTTAACCTTCTGTGCTGCGTACTTCAAATAGCCCAGAATCTCCTTGCAAGTGCCAAAAGTTGTGAAATGGACAAAATTTTGGGCTTGGTTCAGTCCTTCCAATAATCCATTGATAGGCGAATAATCTGGCTTGTATTGCCGTAAACGACTTGCGATAGATCCAAGTCGCTCAATATGTTTCACATTGTCATTCAACTCAATATAAAGACCCCGCTCTTTGAAATGGGAGCGAAATTTCTCTATTTGGGCGTGACCATGAACAACATATTGAACACCACAAATTTGACACTGAATCTGTTGCTTCTTATTTTGAGGGATGACCTTGTGCAGGCCGTAGCATTTCTGGCAGTGAGCCTTTGCTGGCTTAAAATCCTGCAAACTTGATATGTCAAAGCTGGGATTACCCATAATTGGCTCCATTACATAGGGTGGTTACTTGTCTTCCCTTAGCTCGACACGATTTTGTGAGGTCGTGCCTCTAGGAGCAGGGATACTCCTATTTTGCCCAAAAAAATTTAGGCTGTCAAGGGGTTTGCCCAAATTCTTTTAGGCAAATTTGTGCTATACTCTGATCAGCGTGGAGAAAAACGACTTATGGAACGTACAAAGCCAGTCCCAAGGCTCGCTCAACTCCGTGAGCAGGCAGGGTTGACCCAGTTAGAAGTGTCACAACTGCTTGGAGTAACGGAAAACACAGTCGCCAACTGGGAGAAAGGACGAAGTGGAATAGAATGGATAGAAAGGATTGTCAAGGTCTGCAAGCTGTTTGACTGTAGCGCGGAAGACTTGATCGAGTATGTCGTAGAGACTCAACCCGCAGAGCCTAATGCAAAACGGCCTACATTAGAAGATTTGCGAAGGATGTTAAATACCCACAAACCCGCCCAAACAGCTAATCCTGAAACGAAGGGGGAGTTTGAAAAGCAAGAGGTATATGAATAATGCAGATTCAAGTCGATCCAAGCCTCATATTGGAGGCTTTGCTAAATCGTAGTCAATTTGTAGAAGATGCGGAAAATTGCTGGCAGATTCTTAAACTTCCTCATGTTCAGGGGTACATAACTGAGAGCGGTTTAAATGGAATTCACTCTTATTTAAGGGACCTGAATGGTGAACCAATTGCTGATGAAGTTGTTTTAAACATTAAAAAACTTCATATAAAAGTCTGCCCTGTTAACCCCGGTATTCAAGAGAAAGCAAGGTCATTACCTATCAGGCATTTTGAATCGGCAATGGAGGTAGCTTGTGCAATTGAGATGAATGTAAGTGCAATTGTCACCCAGAATCCTCAAAAGTTTGAGGGTTCGGGTTTGTCAATTCTCTCAGTGAGTGATTTATCAAAACGTTCCCAGCTAGAAGAAATATTATTGAATCGCAGTTTTTACCAGCAGGAAAAACCCGTACAGTTGTGTCTATTTCCAACCTGGGAGGTTGAGAGCATGAGCTACAGAATCCGAAATCCCATTGGGACTGTATTAAAAATTTTTAAATTATTAACAAAAGAATACTTGCCAGGTATAACTCTTGAGGAATTAAGTATACAAACTGAGCATTCAAAAGAAACTACCAAAAGTATTATTTTGGATTTTCAAAATTTTAATATGGTATCTTTTGAAGGGGATAGAGTAGTAGTTGAACCATATTTGTCAAATTTATCAGATAAGGAATTCACTGAATATTTAGCGGAGCGATTAAAAAACCATGCAGTTACTAAAGAGATATATAGGAAACTAGAGCATCACAAAACTATGACAAGATGGGGAGTGCAGAAATTAATAGCTGATATATATCCGAGTAAAAAGCCTGTAAGCACTAAAACCTCACAGGACTATACCAGTAGAATGCTCACATGGTTTTTATATACAGGATTGCTGGAAAAGCGGGGTAAGGATGGATTTGTTAAACCTCTTGGTGAGGGTAAACAGAAGGGGAAATTAATAGAAGAAGCAGAATCAAAGCAACTAGAACTTTTTACAGAATCCTATTTCAATATCTAGATAGATT
The DNA here is from genome assembly GCF_036700305.1 of Microcoleus sp. Z1_A1. Classification (NCBI taxonomy): domain Bacteria; kingdom Bacillati; phylum Cyanobacteriota; class Cyanophyceae; order Oscillatoriales; family Microcoleaceae; genus Microcoleus; species Microcoleus sp. Z1_A1. The sequence continues at coordinate 94,641 of NZ_JAUBOR010000007.1, read as the reverse complement.
TGCCGAACTCGCGCCCCACCTTTTAACACCTACTGATGAGCAGTATGGTGATAAAAATGCGATCACCACTTCATAAACTTTTGGTAGAGAAGAGAAAAGCTCAGCCAAACCAATGGTTACCGAAATCCTATTTCCTCATAATTCTACTCTCGTGTTAGCGGGACTTAAACAAATTTCAATCCCAAATAAAGCCCAAACTAGCTTTGTAAGTCGAGAATACGTCCCAATTTTCGTTCAGCCATTTGACAAACCGAAAAGATAAGGTTACTGAGTTTGTCGAAGTATTGCTGTCTGGCCTGTTCCACAAAGAATGAATTTCTTGTGGGGTGGGCAGGAGAGCCCGCCCATAAAAACCTTATTGAGAATGGTGCAACATCTCAGAAATATCAAACTATCCAAATGTTAAACGCCGCACCGTTCCGTCATCTGTAAATCGTTGTTCGCCAACGCCAACAACTTCCACAATAACTTCGCGTTCTGATATCAAAAATTGACCCTCGCGCGCGGCAATTTCAACGATGATTTTTTCCCCTTCCAAATACACCTTGTAATTAGTCGTTGCCCAGACACCTTGTTCATGCTCAAAACTGTGTCCGTCATCCTCATAAAGCGTCCATTCACCGCTTCCGGGCCAAATTCGCATTTTTAATGACTCAAGCGGTTCTTCGCTGACAAATTGCCTCACAGGTTCGATCGCCATTATGCCCCCGCCCCGCACGTAAAGCGGCATTCTCTCCAAAGGTGCATAAGCCAAAATGTGCATCGGGCCCTGATAGCATTCACCCGTCCACCAATCGTACCAAGTCCCCTCCGGCAAATACACGGCGCGATGCTCAACTCCCGGCCGGTAAACAGGTGCAGCCATCAGCGACGGGCCGAGTAATACTTGATCGTAAAGGTGATAAGTTGTGCGATCGCGCGGAAAGTGATATAGTAGCGGTCGCAAAATCGGCGTTCCCGTCGTCGCAGCTTCCCAAAACAACGTGTAAATATAAGGCAACAACTGATAGCGCAAATTGATGTATTCGCGGCAAATCTTCTCAGTGCGATCGCCAAAAACCCACGGTTCGTGCTGCGCCGTACTCATCGCCGAATGACCGCGCATCAAGGGATACAGCATCCCCACCTGCATCCACCGCGCGAACATTTCGGCGGTTGCATTCCCCGCAAAACCGCCGATGTCGCAACCGACAAACGCCACGCCGGAAAGCCCCATATTGCAAAGCATTGGTAGCGACATTTCTAAGTGTTCCCACTGCGATTGATTGTCGCCCATCCACACCGACGAGTAACGCTGAACGCCCGCAAAACCCGATCGCGTCAGCACAAAAGATCGCTCGCCAGATCGCACTTTTTGCAACCCCTCAGCACAAGCTTTCGCCATCATTAAACCGTACAAATTGTGGGTTTCCGCGTGAGTTGTGCGATCGGATTCCGGGCCTTGCGGTGCATCCAGGGGAAAGCTGATGTGTTCGCCGCCGTCACCAAAAGGCCGTTCGGCGATCGCAGGTTCGTTCATGTCGTTCCAAATCCCCGCAATCCCAACATCTGTCAGAGTTTTGTGCAATTCGCCCCACCACTGGCGCACCTCCGGCCGCAGGAAGTCGGGAAACACCGCTTTGTCCGGCCAAACGTAACCGTGGAATAGCTTTCCCTCTGCGGTGCGAACGAAATAGTCATTCTCCACACCGCGATCGAATATCTCATAATCTGCTTCCGGTTCGTACTTGACACCGGGATCGACTATCGTGACAACCTTAAAACCCGCTGCTTTCAAGTCTGCGATCAGTTTCGCGGGATCGGGGAAACGCTTCGGGCTCCAGGTAAAAACGCGGTAGCCGCGCATATAGTCGATGTCGAGGTGGATGACATCGCAGGGAATCGCCCGATCGCGAAATTCCTTCGCCAACTCGCGCACAACGTCCTCGGATTCGTAGCTCCAGCGGCATTGGTGGTATCCCAGCGCCCATTTTGGCGGAAGCGGCATCCGGCCGGTTAACTGCGTGTAGGTGGCGAGAATTTGGGCGGGTTCCGGGCCGTAAATAATGTAGTAATCGAGTTCCGGGCCTCTGGTTTCCATCCGCAAAACCCCCGGTTTTTCGGCGCCGATGTCGAATTGACTCCAAAATGTAGTGTTGAAGAAAATGCCGTAAGCGCGATCGGGATTCATGGCGATGTAAAATGCGATCGCCTGGTACATTTCATCGGTGAGGGAATTGTAGTCGAGGGCGTCGGTTGTCCAGTTTGTCTTGACTTCGGAGAGTTTGTCGAGAAAGCCGGTGCGTTCGCCGAAACCGTAGAAGTGTTCGTCTGCTTCGATGCGTTTCCAGCCTGCGGTTGCGCCGGTGCGCCATCCCATACTGGGATCGCAGTCGCTAGCAAAGGGTTTTCCCGATTTGTCGAAGCATTCGATGGAAGTGCGATCGCGCTTTACGGAAATCAATATTTGTGATGTTTCAATTTCTATTTTTTCGTCTGTTTCTCGCACTTCAAATGGTATAATTTCCCACTCTTCGTCAGGGACTGTTATTGAGTGCGATCGGCTTTCTACCCCCCCTAGCCCCCCCTTATTAAGGGGGGGTTGGTCTATAATTTCTTCCTCCCCCTTGTAGGGGCGGTGCCCCCGTGCCCGCCCTAGTTGGGGGGGGTTTGGGGACATTCGCACTCGGATTAAATTCGGTGCGAGGATGCTGATGTTTAGGGAGGAATTGGTACAGTTGAAGTGAATTGTGCGTGAAGCGCAGCTATCCCGTAGGGAATCGGTTTTATCGATCGATTGTACAGAGCCAATAATTGACCAAGGCTGTTCGGTTGTTTGGAGTTTTCCGAAGTATTGCGGCATACACTCTGACTCGAAATATTATCGATTTTGCTATGAGCAGTTAAGGGTTGTCATCTGGCAAAAGGCTGAACTATAGCCAAACTGAGTATTCCCCACCCGTAGCCAGGGTATAATGGGCGACAAGGAGCCGACATTAAGTTGGATGAGGTACTCTGAAGATGGCTAAAGACATTTACCACAATACGGTGAGAACGGCTCTAGAAAATGATGGTTGGACGATTACTAACGATCCCTTAACCTTGAAGATAGGAGGACGCTCGGCTTATATAGATTTGGGTGCACAGAAGTTATTGGCAGCAGAGAAAGAAGGTCAGCGGATTGCAGTGGAGGTGAAAAGCTTTATCGGCCCATCACCCGTACATGATTTGGAGCAGGCGCTAGGTCAATACATCATGTATTCACAAGTTTTGGAGCGGCAGAATTCGGCGCGTTTGTTGTACTTAGCCATTCCAGAAAGCGTGTTTTTAGATTTTTTTTCAGAGGAGCTGCCACAATTAATGGTTGAAATTAATCACTTAAAATTGCTAATTTTTGATGCGAACACAGCGGAGGTTAGAAGATGGATAACTTAGAGTTTTATCGGCAAACGATCGAGACCATTTTAAGAAAGTATGCAGAAATTCCCTATTCTTTTGGAGAAATCGATCAGCACTTAATTGTCGATCGCGATCGCAATCACTTTATGCTGTTTGATGTGGGTTGGCAGCAAAAACGGCGAGTGCATGGATGTATAACTCACGTCCAAATTATTGATGACAAAATTTGGATTCAACGCGATGGCATTGAGGATGGGATTACAAATGAGCTAGTCGAAGCCGGGATTGGGAAAGATCAGATTGTCTTGGGGTTTCAACCGCCCAACGCCCGCCCTCATACGGGATATGCGGTGGCATGAGGTTGCCGGCGATAGAGTTAAAAACCTGTACTTCACCGAAGAAACAATCAGCGTCGCTCTCATGGATGGCCGAACAATTACTGTACTTTACTAAATCTACTTAAGCTGTTACGCATTTAAAATAGTATTGTATGGTGCCACGGGCCGCAGCGTTTTTCTTGCCTAATAAGTGAGCGAGCTGACGAACCCTACAGGCTACTTCCTTCGCCTCGAAAGCGGTTCATTATATCCGGCAAAAAACAAAGTGGAGCTTTCGCTTCACAATTACGAAATCTCCACTTTTATCACTATTCTAGTGGCTGCAAAAACCCAGTTGCATTCACTCGATCTTACTTGTACAAAACAGCCTCTTTCAAAGTCGCGATCTTACCTAGCGCTTCATCGAGATCCTCTTGGGATGCGCCGTGGGCAACTATTGCATCGGTCAAATGCTTCACAATTGCATCAAAGTGTTCAGGCTGTAAATTCAAACCTGCGTGTGCTTTCTCCATTGAACGGCCTGAGTATTGCTTGGTGCCGCCAAGGGCATAGGAGATAAAAGCAGTTTGATGGCGGCGCTGCTTTTCCATGTCTGTATGATCGAAGAAGTGGCTCACTATCTCGTCAGCCAAAACATCGCGGTAAAAATCATCGACTATCTCTTTAATGGCTGGCTCTCCACCCATTTTTTCGTACAATGTTGTTGCCATATCGTTATCGTTTCAGCGAGTTATTTTTTTTCCCTTACTCTTTAATTATAGCTGGCAGCTTGGCTTTTTTCCACTGTGAAATGTTAATTTAATCTGAAATAATTACTGAGTAACTGTTGCGACTGCTGGTATTTCTTAGACCACATTCTCTAATTGTAAACTTTATTAACGTTCTCTCGCCAGTTAGATATTGTCGATCGCCCTCCCAGCAGTTTTACCTAATGCACGGATTGCTGGTTTTAGCAAGATGTTTCCTATACACCAGCAACACGCATCTGTTTTCCAGCTAGCAAACTCAAGAAATCGGTGATAAAACAGAGGCCGGATGCGATCGCGGAAATTGCGATCGCCCCTGCAATTGGACAAGTTAAAATAAATGGGCGATCGGCTTCCCAGCAGCATCATGTATAATTAAACTGCAAATATAATCGAATCACCACAACGATCGCCTGTATACTGATATTCTGCCGTTGCTAGTCGGTTGCGAGACTTCCGGGCGATCGCCCGCAGTTAAGAAAAACCTTTGACTTAAGTACGCGGACACAAATAAACATTATTATCTCATTGCGAGAAACGAAGCAATCCCAAGTCTGAGCGATTGCTACATTTCTATCTGCTGTTTCCTTGAACTTTGATGATTTTTGAGTGCCTTGAAATACTATAGTCAACATCCTAACGCTTTCTCGATCGACTACCTCAACGACTTGCGAGGAGCAATTCTAGCCTCCCCTTATCTAGCAATCAACAACCTCAATCGCGATTTCATTGGCACAAAAGGGTTTTCCGTAGTGTTTCAACGTTCGGAAATCGCCGAAGTAGAACGGCGGTTCCCTTTGTTCAAACCCTATCTAGACCAAGCATTACTGCCTGAATGCAATGCTTTTTACCTCAACCCTTTGTTGCTGGGTGAAGGTTCCCGCGTCGATCCGCATATCGATCGATCTTTGCGATCGTACTGCAAAACAGTTGAACCTCCCGCAGCCGTCAGCGTTTTATACGTGCAAGTACCGCCGAACTTGCAAGGAGGAGAATTGATACTGCGGCGCAACAAACAGCAAGTCGGCCAGATTAAGCCACAAGCCAACTCGCTAATCTATTTTCAAGGAGATTTGACTCACTCTGTCAACGCCGTTAAAAGTACCGGCACTCGTTTGAGTTTGGTTTGCGAACAGTACAGTTTGAGCGAAACTGAACTGCAAGATATTCCAGGATTCACAGTGGAATCTAGGGCCGCAAAAGCAAAAATTAAGTAATGTTTATTCGATCGATCCTGGGAGGGTGATAAATTCAGGACACGCTTAACCAGCCGCTTGCATCAACGGTTCAATCACCGCCAACTTATGTGCTAGGAGATTATCCAGAACAACTACTGCGATCCGAGTGGGTTAAGACCGAGCATTATGGGCGATCGGCTTAAGTAAAATCAAGTATAATGTTAGAGTTACTGAATTGTTATATGGTTAGAGTAACTTATAACATTCCTAATGAAGCAGAGGAACTTAAGTGGCAAAAATAGAAGGATTTAGGGTAATAAATTACCGCTCGCTGCGTGATATTACTATGGGCAAGCTGTGGAATACGCAAAATGCCGAGGAACTAACGCCAATGACAGCCGTTATCGGTAAAAATGGTGTTGGGAAGAGCACGCTTTTTGACACTTTTGGCTTTCTTGCAGACTGCTTAAAAGGGGGAGTCGAAGAAGCCTGTGATGCCCGTGGGCGGGGAGGTTTTGAGAGAATTCGATCGCAAGGACAAAAGGGAAGTGTTGAGTTTCAGATTTACTATAAAGAGGATCGTAACGCTCGACCAATCACCTATGATTTGGCAATAGACCTTGACTCTTCTGAAAGACCGTATGTAAAAAAAGAAAGACTTAGACAACGGAGAAAAAACGAAAAAAAAGGACAACCTTATTCTTTTTTGATTCTGAATGAAGGTAAGGGCTTAGCATGGAAAGGTGAAGAAGGAGGTCAGCTAGTTGATGAAGATCGAGGAGAATTTGATGTAAACAATTTAATAGAAGAAATCCAAATAGGTGAGAGATCAGAAGAAAGTAAAGAAAAGGAAATAGTTGAACTTGACGACAAGCGAAAACTGGGAATTGCTACTTTGGGAGCGCTCAAACAACACCCAAGAATTTCCGCATTTCGTAGATTTATCGAAGGATGGTATCTCAGCTATTTCACACCAGACGCTGCCCGTAGCTTACCTCTGGCTGGGCCACAAAAACATTTGAATATTCATGGAGATAATCTAGGAAATGTGGTTCAATTTATGGAGAGAGAGCATCCTAAGAAATTCCAATCAATTCTGCAAAAAATATCTAGTAAGATTCCAGGCGTGGCAAAGATTAGCACCGCTAAAAGTCCAGACGGTAGACTTCTGCTGCAGTTCAACGATCGAGGTTTTCAAGAACCATTTTATGCTCAACAAATGTCAGACGGAACACTGAAGGTATTTGCCTATCTCCTTCTTTTAGAAGACCCCTCACCACCGCCATTTTTGTGCATAGAAGAACCCGAAAACGGACTTTACCATAAGCTTTTAGAAACTCTAGTCCGAGAATTTCGAGAACACGCTACAGCTCGAAAAAGATCGCAAGTATTTGTTACAACACATCAACCCTATTTTGTAGATGCTCTTAACCCTGAAGAGGTTTGGGTACTTGAAAAGGGCGAGGATGGTTTTTCTACAATCAGACGAGCTAGCCAAGACCCTCTCATTAATAACCTTGTTTCTGAAGGATTGCCCCTTGGCGGACTTTGGTACAGCGATTATCTAGATAAAAGGTGAATAAATGCACTTTGAGATACTTGTCGAGGATATTTCTGGAAAAACGGCTCTTGAAATTCTTATCCCAAAGATTATTAGCACCGAACACACATTTAAGATCAGTTCTTACAAAGGACTTGGGCATAAGGTTCCTAAAGATATAAACTCTACTTCTGATGCAAAAAAACGAATTTTGCTCGACCTACTTCCGAAAATTGTTCAAGGATGGGGTAAAACATTATCTGACTGTCCTGATTACTCTTTTGTCCTCATTGTAATTTGCGATCTAGATAACCGATGCCTCAGTACGTTTCGCAAAGAACTACTAGATATTGTAGATAAGTGTAATCCTCCGCCAAAGACGCAATTTTGCATAGCAATTGAAGAAGGAGAAGCATGGTATCTAGGCGATTTAGCAGCAGTTAAGGCAGCTTATCCGAGAGCAAAAGAAGCAGTCCTAAATTCTTACACCAATGATAGTATCTGTGGTACATGGGAGAAGTTAGCTGAGGCGGTGTTTTCCGGTGGTGTACAAAACTTATCTCAACAAGGTGGGCAAGCAATTGGTTTAGAGAAGACAAACTGGGCTAACAATATTCCTCCCCACATGGACGTAGATAAGAATTTGTCACCAAGCTTCTGTTATTTTCGAGATAAACTTCGAGGCTTAACGAGTCAGTAAAGAAACCGGGTTTTTTTATTGGGAATCGCCTAGCGCCACGAAGAAGTAGACTCGTAAAAAAACCCGGTTTCTCGACACCCGTGCCTAAGTCCTGTCTAAATACCAAAATTGGAATAATAGCCAAACTTTTGATGAGTAATATCATGTCCGGTCGATTCCCTCCGCTTCGCTTCGCCCGAAATCAGGTAGGGGCGGGTTCACCAACAATATCTGCTAATAATTGACAATCTCAAAAACCCGCCCGGCCGGGATATTATGGTCAATCGATCGGACATGATATAACAGCCCATAAAGCTAGTTTAGCGGGACAACCTCAGCTTAACATTCCCAGAAACAGCGAACAACCCCAAAGAAGAAAATAGAACGATGCAAAGCATTTTCGCTCGCCGCAGGATGTCGGAGTCAATGAAGCTGCTGGTTTGGTAATGCCAGAGGCGATCGACTTATATCATGTCCGATCAATTAACTCTAATATCCCGGTCGGGGCGGGTTTTTGAGATGGTCAATTATTGGCCGGTATTGTTGGTGAACCCGCCCCTACAAAAATCGCGGTCGCTCGACCGGACATGATATTACCAATAAAAACCACCAGATTAATTTAAACTGATTAAAAGTTAGGCTGCGAAAATCCGATGATCCACAAGAATAACCGCAAAAAGTTACCCTTATTAGCAGCATTCTTAGTCACGCCATTTATTTCTTGGTTCCTGAGTACGATCGCCCTATTTCTCAGTCTCTGGATCATCGTACCAGCACCCACGATGTTCCTGTACCCTTTGGCGGTGGGAGCACCAGAAATCAGTCCTTGGTTGGTTGGTATCAATACGATCGCCCTTTTGCTGAACCTGCTCAGACGGCATCAAGGCAAAGTCTACATTATTTTACTCATTTGTAACCTGTTCGCCCTCATCCTGGGCCTGCTTCCCCTGATTCAGTTCCCAGCAGCCAATACAGCGATAGCTACCCAAATGCAAGCAGTTTTAGGGGAAAACTATTTAGCAGCCCTTCCTCAAGCCCATCGCGCGCAGCTACGCCCTCAACCGTTTATCCTCGCAGATGCCTTCCGAGGAATTCCCATCAGAGAGGTTAGGATCGATCGGGCTATTGGATTTGCCAAACCTGACGGAGTTTCACTACAATTAAACCTTTACCGGCCGATGCAAATTGGCAAATATCCGGCGATTATCACACTCTACGGGGGAGCTTGGCAAAGAGGCAATCCCGATTCCAATGAGGAATTCAGCCGTTATATGGCCGCCCAAGGCTATTGTGTGGTTGCAATTGCTTACCGCCACGCTCCCAAGTATCGATTTCCTGCTCAGCTTGAGGACGTACAAGCCGCTCTTTCCTATATCAAAACTCATGCTGCTGATTGGGACATCGATCTCGATCGCATTGCTCTGATGGGAAGGTCTGCAGGTGCCCATTTAGCAATGCTAACTGCTTATAATTCTAGTGTGCTTCCAGTTCGAGCCGTGGTCAACTATTACGGGCCAAATGACCTGATCCGGGGATACAATGACCCACCTTTTCCTGATGCCATAAATGTTCGAGCCGTCTTGCGTGCCTTTCTGGGAGGAACGCCAGACGAACTCAACGAGCTTTACCGTCGGGCTTCTCCCATCAATTATATTAAACCGAATCTTCCCCCTTCTCTACTGGTTTATGCAGGTCGCGACCATATCGTTCAGCCCAAGTTTGGTCGATCGCTCTACCAACGATTGCGAGCCACGGGCGATTCCCTACGGGATAGCTTCGCTTCACCGGCTATTTTGCTCGAAATTCCTTGGGCTGAACACGCTTTTGATGCAGTTTTTAATGGGCCGAGCAATCAATTAGCTTTGTACTACACAGAACGCTTTTTGGCTCATACTCTGAAGTCTTCTGATTACCAACCAGTTAAATAAAAACTATCAACTTACTCATTTATGCTCAATAAACTGCGGCTATAACAGTTTAATAAGTTCCCAAATCTCGTAAAGATTTCTACGGCAAATTGTCGCACCAACTTTTAGAAGAGTTGCCAGACTTTATTTATCATATAGCAGTTCTTAAGAAAGTGAGGTATGCCCTATGCCCTATGCCCTATGCCCTATGCCCTATGCCCTATGTCCTATGCCCTATGCCCTATGCCCTATGCCCTATGCGAGTACGATCGCCCTTAGTTTGAGCGCCCCGCGTCCTGTTAAACTGAAATCCTGCGGTTGTGTGCGCTTGGTGCGATCGACCTTTCTGAAAAAAACCTAAAATTCTGTAGCCTACAATACATTTATTTGGTTAATGATTGTTTAAACTCTCCAAGTGTAGATTGTGTACTCTCCATAATTCTCCAAAACTCCTAAACGAGTGCGTTGTTTGCTGGACTGCGATTTATCGATCGTCGAACCGTTAAAAACCATAAGTAGTTTTGACCTGAATTCATCGGAATTGATTCGCACAAAATTTTTGAGCTGACCAGGGTAAAGATTAATTACTAAATTTGTGCAGTGCAGACATCTATAATGTTGACTCAAGTTTGTACAGGCTCTTGCCATCTATCTTCTTGCTAATAACCGAAATCCAACCGCATCTCACACTGGATTCTCACGCCCGGTGGACGGCGAAGTGATTGCGCCTCGCTCATCCAATCTTGTAGAGCCTGCCAAAAAAGGCATTCTCGCAAAAGTTAGCTTTGACAAAAAATGTTGGGTAAATCTCATATGTTGCACCATTCTCAATTAGCCTTTTATGAACAGGCTGGACGGCCTGTGAAGCGAGAAAATTGATCTCTTGTGGAACGGGCATCTTGCCCGTTATTGAGAATGGTGCAAAATCTTAGGTAAATCCAACATATTCGTCAATCGTTAGACTTTTGCTAACATCTATTTTTTCTCAACTACTCGTCCCGCAATACCAATAAAAATAACCATGAGTGGAAACGAATCGCGCGTTCAAGCAATTTCTCAAATCGTCAACCGCAAACTGATGCCTAGTCGGCCTCCCAAGCGGCTAGAAGATATGTGGGCAACAGACGTTTTTACTCTGAGCAAGATGCAAGAAAGTCTGCCCAAAAGCATTTTCAAATCAGTAAAAAACACCGTTCAAACCGGCCAAAAACTCGATGCTTCCGTAGCTGATGTAGTTGCAGTAGCAATGAAAGATTGGGCTATTTCCAAAGGCGCCCTCTACTACGCCCACGTATTCTACCCGCTAACCAACGGCACCGCCGAAAAACACGACGGTTTCATCTCAGTGCAAGGCGACGGTTCCGTCATCTCAGAATTTGCAGGGAAAGTTCTCGTACAAGGCGAACCCGATGGTTCCTCATTCCCCAACGGCGGCATCCGTTCCACCGCCGCCGCTCGCGGATATACAGCCTGGGATGTCACCAGCCCTGCTTATGTCATGGAAACAGACAACGGCATGACATTGTGCATTCCTACTGTTTTCATCTCCTGGACAGGTGAAGCCTTAGACAAGAAAACGCCGCTTTTGCGTTCCATTGCCGCCATGAACAAAGCAGCAACTCGAGTGTTAAAGCTATTAGGCAATACCGAAGTTGCTCCGGTAAATTCCAGTTGCGGTTCCGAACAAGAATACTTCCTGGTAGATGCCAATTTCACCAACAACCGCCCCGATTTACTGCTAGCAGGTCGCACCCTGTTTGGCAAACCTCCTGCCAAAGGTCAGCAATTTGACGACCACTATTTTGGAGCGATTCCAGAGCGCGTTCAAGTCTTCATGCAGGAAGTAGAAGAAAGAATGTACCGGCTGGGAATTCCTGCCAAAACCCGCCACAACGAAGTAGCTCCCGGTCAGTTTGAAATTGCACCAGTTTTTGAAGCTGCAAACGTCGCCAGCGACCACCAACAATTAACCATGACAATTCTCCGCAACACTGCGAAGAAACACGGTTTTATGTGTTTGCTGCACGAGAAGCCTTTCGCCGGCATTAACGGTTCCGGCAAACACGTCAACTGGTCGGTAGGGAATGCCACCCAAGGCAACTTATTAGACCCAGGCGATACACCGCACTCGAACATACAATTTTTAGTGTTCTGCGGCGCTGTGATTCGCGGAGTTCACAAATACGGGCCGCTATTGCGCGCGGTAGTTGCTACTGCCAGCAACGACCACCGATTGGGTGCAAATGAGGCTCCACCAGCAATTATCTCTGTCTATTTGGGTTCGCAATTAGAAGATATCTTCGGGCAAATTAGCCGGGGAGAAGTTAAGGACTCTAAAGGTCGGGGAATTATGAACTTAGGTGTAGAAACATTGCCTACTTTCATGAAGGATGCTGGAGACAGAAACCGGACTTCGCCCTTTGCTTTTACTGGAAACCGGTTTGAATTCCGGGCCGTAGGTTCCGGTCAGTCTGTTTCCGGGCCGCTGGTGGCGATGAATACAATTCTTGCAGATTCTTTGGACTGGATTGCTAACAAATTAGAAAGCGATTTGGCTAAGGGAACTGAACTGAATGCTGCCATCCAAACCATTCTCAAAGAAGTGATGGACGAGCACGGTGCGGTTGTATTTGGTGGCGACGGCTATTCCGAAGAATGGCACAAAATGGCCGTTGAGGAACGGGGTTTAGCTAACTTGCGGACTACGGCAGATGCTTTACCCGTGTTGAAGGAAGGATACATTGAAGACTTGTTTGAAAAGACAGGTGTTCTGACTCCAGTTGAATTGGAAAGCCGTTACGATGTTTATGCTGAGCAGTATTTGCTGGCAATTGAAGTCGAAGCAAAACTGGTAATCAGCATGGCAAAAACCATTGTTTACCCCGCAGCTTTGAGGTATTTAGCTGAACTTTCCGGCACGATTTCTAAATTGAAAGAGATTGGAATTGAAATGGAAAAGGAAAGTGCCGAAAAAGTAGCGGTGCTAGTTAAGTCCATGATGGATACTACGAGCAAATTGAGCGCGGCTTTGAGCAAGCACGATTTTGCTTCGACAGAAGACCATATGCAATATGCTTCGCAAACAATTCGTCCTTTGATGGATGAGGTTCGCCAGTATGCGGATGCCCTGGAAGGTGAAGTGGCTGATGATTTGTGGCCTCTGCCTACTTATCAAGAAATGCTGTTTGTTAAGTAAGAGCAAACAAATTCGGTTAATTGCAGGTTAGAGTTGTAAGGACACGGCAGTGCCGTGTCCTTACTTGTTTTTGAGCTTAAATGAGTGTTAAACTGTTGCAGCATTTAAATTGTATGTCAAAAAAAAATAAAGTCTTGTGGGGAGTAGGGGCCCTAGCGTCCTGCCCGCCCTGAATATACAATTTAAAGGCGGGACAGCTTACGCTGAATCTGTCAGAGTCATTAAATCCCAGCTACAGTAAGAGTTTTGAAGATGGTTGAGATAGCCTTCAACAAATTTATCGGCGTAGAAAAAGTAACCTTGCTGCGAAAAGCTATTATGCTGATTCAATCTCTCTTGAAACACATGACTCTGGCGGCTCTAGCTCTGGTTTTTGCGATCAGTTGCAGTCGATCGACTCCGAACCTAGACTCTGCCCCTGAAGCCAGCACCTCTAGCAGCTTTAGAGTGGCCATGCTCACCACAGGCGCCAAAGACAACCAAAGTTGGGATCAAGCTTGCTTTGAAGGATTGAATCTAATCAAAAATAAATTTAATGCTGAGGTAGACATTACTGACAGTATTGACGGTGAAAATAGTGAACCTATCATTCGCAAATATGCCCAGTCCGGCTATGACCTGATAATTGCCGCCAGTGGTGCCTATTCCACAACTGCCGAAAAGCTCGCTAAAGAATTTCCACGCACGAAATTTGCCCTGATTACAACGCATCCAGGGAATAACAGAAATTTAGGGGCTGTTGCTTTTCGATCGGGTGAGGTGGGATACCTCACAGGCGCTTTGGCTGCGATGAAGACCAAAAGCAATAAAGTTGGCTATATTGTGGGTGAACCTTATCCCGTTTACCAAGAAGAAGAAGCATTGTTTAGGCGGGGAGTGAAAGCCACGAATCCCTCTGTTCAAGCCTCGACTGCTTTTCTCGATTCTTGGGTTGATACGGAAAAAGCCACCAAAATTGCCACGGATATGGTTGCCTCTGGAGTAGATGTTTTGACTTTCAACGCGGGTGAGGCAGGGTTAGCCGCCCTAATAGCCGTTTCGCAAAAGCCAGGAGTCTTTGTGATTGGTAGGACAAAGGATCAGTATGAAGTGGCTCCCGGCAAAGTCCTCACTAGCGTTCTGCAGGACATTCCCAATCTGGTGCTAAATGTGGCAGTGTTAACCCAGCAAGGTCGCTGGGAAGGAAAACTTTACAAGTTTGGGCTCAAGGAAAAGATCTACGACTTTGCCCCTTTCCGTGGTAGTCTCACGTCTCAGGAAGAGGACACTTTCAAGACCATCCGAGAAGCTGTGACGACTGGCCAAATTGATGTGTCTCCTTAGTGCGCGCATTAATTGATTTACCAATATTGATCCTTAAGTCCGATGCAAAATCAACGCAACGATCGCGCTCTGCCGATTGCCAAAAGCTCCCCTTCACATCTCTGGCAACGCTTCTTTTCTATTGCACATCAGCTCCGCTATGGTTTGATATTTTTGGTTCTCCTGAGCTTACTGCCCACAGGTGGCTTGCTGATCTACCTCAGCTTTCAGGCCCAGATCCAGCAATCGCGATCGCTCCAACAAGCGCGTAGCCAGACAGCAGGAGGGCAGATTGATAATTATCTAGATGACTTGAAACGAAAACTGAGCTATTTAGCTAGGGTCAAAGGACTCACCAACTTTCAATCTCAAGTGCAGCAGAGCCTGTTGGAAGGGTTGATTCGTCATAATGATGCTTATGAAGCCGTTGCCATTTTGAATAGGAAGGGACAATTTGTTGCGTCAGTTTCACCCTATAAACCGCTTCAATTAGAAAATCCAGCCAATTCGCCACTGTTTATTCGTGCCTTCAAACAGCAGGAAGATTATGTCAGTCCTGTAGAAATTAATCCTCAAACCAACCAACTAACAACAATTATGGCGGTTCCGATTCGGAATGATCGAGATGAGGTGGATGGGGTGCTATTAGCAGAGATAAATCTCAACTTTCTCTGGTTTATTGTTTCCCAAACGGAGGTTGGCAAGACGGGTTATGTCTATGTAGTTGATGAGCGTAATTTTCTCATTGCTCAAAAGGGTAGTAAGCCAGAAACGTTTCAGCTTCAAGATATTTCTAAGCGTCCCTTTTTTCAATTTTTGAAAGCATCGGAAGATACTAAGCACCTTAATGTTTATCTGGGTCTAAAGCAGGTAGAAGTATTGGGAGCCAGTACCTTAGTTCGGAGCGTGAATTGGACGGTGGTTGTAGAACTGCCAACGGCTGAGGCCTATGCTCCCGTTTACCAAATGCTCTCAATTATGGGAGGCTCATTGACGCTGGTGACGATCGTCGCTGTTGGCATTGGGTATCTATTTATTCGGCAAATTGTGGTGCCGCTACAGCGCTTAACCACGGCAGCTACTGAACTCAGTGCGGGGGAATTAGAGACGCGGGTCAACATCGACAGCCAAAACGAATTGGGGACATTGGCGATCGCCTTTAACAATATGGCAACTCAGTTAGAGGAACTGATTACAGCAGTTGAAGTGGAACGCAATTTTGTTTCAGCCATTCTTGAAATTGCAGGTGCCCTGGTAGTTGTGCTCGACCCGCAGGGACAAATCGTTCGCTTTAACCGAGCTTGCGAACAAATGACTCATTACTCGTTTAGTGAAGTGAAGGGGCGCTACTTTTGGGACTTGTTCCCGAACTCAGACTTAGCTAGACAAGCCAAAACTACTTTTGAGTCTTTAAAAGCTGGTAATTTTCCGCTGCAGTATGAAGGCAGTTGGGTGAGTAAAGATCAACAACTTAGACTTATTGCCTGGTCAGATACTGCTTTAGTCGATGATCGAGGTGAAATTGAGTACATCATCAAAACAGGGATTGACATTACTCAACGGAAACAGGCAGAAGAAGAACTCAAAGCGTCGGAGCAGCGGCTATCTTTTTTATTCTGCCAAACTTCACTGGCAGTTGTGGAATGGGATTTAAACTTAAAAATCACTGCCTGGAATCCAGCGGCCGAGAAGATTTTTGGTTACACGGCGAAAGAGGCGATCGGACACCATCCCCCAGAATTAATTGTGCCTGCGCCGACCAGAAAGACTGTCGATCGAGTTATGAACGAGCTGTTGATTGAGACCGGAGGACGCTACAGCGTCAACGAAAATCTTACGAAAGACGGCAAAACCATTATTTGCGAATGGTTCAATACGCCTTTAGTAGGGGATGGTGGAGAGATTCTTGGAGTTGCATCCTTGGCACTGGATGTTACTGAGCGCAAGCAAGCCGAAGCTGCGTTAAGGCAAGCAAAAGAGGAAGCTGAGGTTGCACTCAAAACCTTACAGCAAACTCAGGCACAGCTTATTCAGGCAGAGAAAATGTCTGGTTTGGGGCAACTTGTTGCTGGTGTTGCTCACGAAATTAATAATCCAGTCAACTTTATCTATGGCAACCTGAGCCATACTGCGGACTATACGCAAAATTTACTAAAGTTGATTCAGCTTTACCAGCAAACCTATCCAACTAATACCGAAATTCAGGAAAAAATTGAAGAGTTCGAGCTGGACTTCATTAGTGAAGATTTACCCAAAATCCTGACTTCAATGAAGGTAGGAGCCGATCGCATTCGTGAAATTGTCCTGTCGCTACGAAACTTCTCGCGGCTGGATGAGGCAGAAATGAAGCCAGTTGATATCCACGAGGGAATTGACAGCACATTGATGATTTTGCAAAATCGACTGAAGGCGAAACCGGATCATCCTGCTATTGAAATTGTTAAAGATTACGGCGACTTACCTCTGGTAGAGTGCTATGCCGGACAGTTGAACCAGGTCTTTATGAATCTTCTGGCAAATGCGATCGATGCTTTAGAAAACTACGACAATCAGCGTTCTCGAAAAGACATCCAAACAAATCCCAGTCGCATCACTATTCGGACGAAGCTAGTCACAAAGGAAACTGGGCCCAATTGTTCTAAAAACGTGGTGATTCAAGTTCAAGACAATGGGCCAGGGATGACGGAAACTGTTAGACAACAGGTGTTCAATCCCTTTTTTACCACCCAACCAATTGGTAAAGGAACTGGATTAGGACTATCCATCAGCTATCAAATTGTAGTTGATAAGCATGGTGGCTTACTCCAGTGTTTCTCTCAACCCCATCAAGGAGCAGAGTTCCGCATTGAAATTCCTGTGTTACAAAGCGGTGCTGTAGCACTCGTGGGTAAATAACTGCGATCGCATTCTCTGAAGTGGTTGTCACCCCGTCTGAACCAGGAGGCGAATGAGTAGCAAGGGAGACGATCGCCGCCAAGTGATTCAATACCAGCAGATCGCCCCCAACCACCTCAAAACCGACTTAATATCACCCGGTAATCAAACGATTTTCTCGCTAGAAAGTTCGCCACTAGCAGGAGGCTCTACTGTATCGCCAAAGGCAACCCGCAGAAAAGGCGGCGCTAAAAATGTCGTCAGAATCACCATGATAATAATCGAGACTTCTAACGGTTTATCCAAAATCCCACTCGCGGAACCGATGCCAGCAAAAACTAACCCGACTTCGCCCCGAGGAATCATCCCCACTCCGATCGCCAATCGATTGATTCCCGGCAGACCAAACACCACCCAACCAGTAATCAGCTTGCCCAAAATCGCAACCACAATCAAAAATACGGCAATCAAAAGGCCAGCCCGATTATCCGGCACTGTTGGGTTCAAAACCCCCAAATCCGCGCGAGCTCCCACGGTTACAAAAAAGATGGGAACCAGCAAATCCGCGATCGGCTTCACCAGTTCATCCAACTCGTTGCGGGCATCGCTTTCATCCAACACCAAACCAGCCGCAAACGCACCCAAAATCGCTTCGAGATGAATTGCGTTGCCCAGAAAAGCCATGAAGAAAGCAAAGACAAATGCCGGGATGACTATATTGCCGCGAGTTTTGAGTTTCTCCACCACCGCAGTGAAGCTTTTGTTGAAGATGCCGCCCAACAGAATAGAACCCAACAGAAACGCAGTTGCACTGACAATCAAATAGATGACATTAACAACATCAATTTCACCGGTTTTGGCTAAACTGGCGACAACAGCCAGGACAATAATTCCTAGCACATCATCAATCACCGCTGCACCAACAATGATTTGACCTTCTTTAGATTTGAGTTGTCCTAATTCCGACAAAACTTTGGAGGTAATTCCGATGCTGGTTGCCGTCAAAGCAGCCCCCGCAAAAATCGCCGGAATCGCCGCCGTGTGGAAAATTATCATCAAGCCCGCAGTACCAGCGGCAAAGGGAACTGCCACGCCGGCACAGGCGACAACGACGGCTTGAACCCCCACTTCTTTGAGTTGTCTGATATCCGACTCTAAGCCAATTTCAAACAGCAGAATAATCACGCCTATTTCAGCCAGCACTGAAATGACTTCACTCTGCGATTCAAACACACTGGTGAGGGCGGCAGGAGACAGATGATTAATCGATTGCACAACTGTCATAATCCCTGAGTCTGAGGCTGACAGCCCTGCTTCGGGAAAAATGACCAGGTGTAAAGCAGATACGCCAACAATTACCCCTGCTACAAGTTCACCCAAAACCGGTGGCAAATCGAACTTTTTAGCCGCTTCCGCGCCTAATTTACTGGCGAGATAAATCACTACCAAACTGAGCAAAACTCCGCTCAGAACGATCGGCGAATTTTCGGCTTCGACTGTTGCTAACAAAGGTATGGGAGCAACTAGGGATGCCATACCAGAACTTAAAGCTGTAATTGTATGGTTCAAAAACATGGTTACGATGATGGTAAGAAATACGATTCTACGCTGACTGTTGACTGTGAGTCGGAAAATTGATAACTGTTACATATTGGGTAGCCAGTTAACTCGACATGATTATCAAGCAAAGCTTGAAGAACCCAAATCTGGGGGTACATCCTGCCACCGCCCTTGTCCGACTGCTTGAATTGCTTCTTTTAGCAAGATATCGCCGGTATAAATTGCCCTACCGACGATCGCACTTTTGACACCAATTGGTTCCAAAGCCAGCAAACTCAATAAATCGGCGATCGAACTAACGCCACCGGAAGCAATCACCGGAATCGAAATAGCGTTAGCAATTTCGCGTAAAGAGTCCAAATTCGGCCCTTCCATAGTACCGTCACGGTGAATGTCGGTGTAAATAATTTCAGCCGCCCCTAACTCGGCCATTTTTTGCGCCAATTCTGTCGCTAAAACTTCCGAAGTTTCTAGCCAGCCTCTAGTAGCAACTTTACCATTTCTGGCGTCGATGCCAACCAGAATTCGATCGGGAAATTCGGCGGACAATTCGCCGACTAATTGGGGTTGTTCGACGGCGACAGTGCCGAGAATGACGCGGCGGACGCCTAAATTGAGGATACCAGCAACCGAGGCGCGATCGCGCATTCCGCCACCTACTTGACAAGGAACGTCTACTGATCGGACGA
Organism: Microcoleus sp. Z1_A1; assembly: GCF_036700305.1. Taxonomy (NCBI): domain Bacteria; kingdom Bacillati; phylum Cyanobacteriota; class Cyanophyceae; order Oscillatoriales; family Microcoleaceae; genus Microcoleus; species Microcoleus sp. Z1_A1. The sequence continues at coordinate 75,254 of NZ_JAUBOR010000007.1, read as the reverse complement.
TCGCTTCAATGGCTGCTTGGTTGACTGGATGACCGGCTTTAGCGCCGTCGAGGTCTACTAAATGCAGCATTGTCGCGCCTTCACTTACCCACTGTCTCGCGACTTCGACGGGGTTGTCGTTAAAAGTTTGAGACTTCGCGTAGTCTCCCTGATACAATCTGACGCATTTTCCATCCAATAAGTCGATCGCTGGAATTACATTCATGATTTTTGCTCAAATTGCTAATTATACCAGTTAAAAAACACAATGCAACTTTAACATCCCACCCATACATAATCATTCATTATAAACTTTATAAGCTAAAGTAAAACATTATTACCATTCGTTAATACCATTTATCTTTGACATTCGCAGCCGCTATTTAAATGAAACATAATCGCCGAAGAAAGCGTTGACCATAAAGGAGTATTGACATCGGCTTTTTCCAAAGCTTCTGCCGTCCAGTCATTGCAAGTTTTACAAATAGAGTAACTGCCTTTTGCTTCATAAAAACTATCGCTGTTGTCGTAGCCGTAGCTAATTTTAATTTTATTACCGGCTGCGTCTAATTGGAATGAATTTTTAATAAATTTTACCAGTGTCAGATAATTTTCGCCGCTAATTTTTACACATTTGGTTTCTATACTTTGGGGGAAAACCCGATAACTTTGAACGTGTAGGGTAGACGGAGTAGGGAGAAATAGAGCTTTGAAAGCTGTAACTGGGTTGATACTTGCTGATGTGGGAGTTTCCAACATAAAAGCTCGATCTCCCCAGCCAAAAGACAAATATTTATAATCATAATTCGCATCCCGCCCTATTTCTATTAGCGGTAAAAATTGATTCCAGTCAAAATATTTATTTTTAACTGGAACAATGATTTCGGTGTGAATGCCTTGGCTGGAAATGTATAGAGAGATAGTGCAATCTGCTTGCGAGTAATTTCCCCACTTTGTGGGAGTGAGATAGCCAATTGTTAGGAAAGCGCTTAAAGATAAGATGACAATTCCTAAGCGCTGTATGCTTTTTCTCATTTTAACCGTGGGTTTCAAATTCTGGCTTCTGAGGGCGGGCGCTGCATCTTTGTGGGAAAGAATTCTTGCAAGGCAGAATTGCGCTGTTCCGGGGTTTCCTTCGCCCAATTCGACAAACTTTCGTAGAAAAAGAACGACACGCCAGCGAAATCTCTTTTTCGCACTTCTTGCACTTGTTCTTGAATTTGTTTGAGGGGAACAGAATTATTTTTAAGACCTGTTAAAATGCCGATCGCAGTTGGAATATTAAGTTTAGCCAGTTTAACTTCTTCCCGTTCCAGTTCGGCACTAAAACGCTTGATATCGCTGCGATAAACCTGCAACACAATTTCGTCGATGTAGCCGCGTCTTTCCCAGGTAAACCAGTCCTGCAAGTGGGCGGGTAAAGAAAAGTGAAAAGGGTTGGGAGATAAGCTGACAATACATTTTTCTTTGCGGGATTTGATGTCGCGGGAAACTCGTCCCACGAAGTCGTTGATTTTGTCAGCGCGCCAGCGCACCCAGAAGGTTTCGCGGGGGTCGTTGGAGGGAGGACTTTTGATTTGTTGCTGATACATTGACACGGTTAACGGCTCGTAGCCAAATTCTACGGGCAAGCCGAAATGGTCGTCAAATTGAATGCCATCTATATCATAATTATCGACAATTTCTAGAATTAAATCTGAGATGAATTGCTGGACTTCGGGATGAAAGGGATTCAGCCAAACTCGATCGTGTTTGCCTTCTTTCCAAATAGTTGAACCGTCGCGCCGCTGCGCCAGCCAGTCGGGGTGAAGTGTGGCTAATTCCGATTCGGCGGGAGCCATGAAACCAAACTCAAACCAGGGGATTACTGCTATACCTTTTTGGCGGGATTGTGCTATAATTTCTTTGAGGATGTCTCGGTCTTTCAATCCGGGCGAGGGGTCGATCGACTGTCCGAATACTCGTTGGGCTGCATCGCTGGGATAAAGCGTATAGCCTCCTTGCCACACCGTGGGATAGATGGTATTAAAATTGAGTTGATCCAGTCGATTTACAGCGTCAATGATGTTGTTGCGGGAGAAAATAACGTCGCTGTCAATGTTCGTCAGCCAGACGCCGCGCAATTCGGTTGTTGGGGCTTTGGGCGGGGTTTGAGCCAAAAGACGCGGAGATAAAATCGCGGAGGAGGTAAGGGCGATCGTAAAAACAACTATTAAAGCCAGTATCCGCTGCCATTTGTGCAGTTTAATCATCAATTTGTCGCAAATATGATTATTGTGAGAGTTCTATTTTACCTCACTCAAGAGCACCATTCTCAGCAACAGGCTTTCCGGCCTGTTCCACAAGAGTGAATTTTTTTCTTGTGGGCCGTTGCTCCTCGCCGGCCCTTAAAAAGCTTATTCAAAATGATGCAATATCTCAGTTTTACCTCACATCTTGCACCATTCTCAATAATCCTTTTATGAACAGGTAAGATGCCTGTTCCACAAGAAAATTTATCTTTTGTGGAACAGGCCGGAAAGCCTGTTGCTGACAATGGTGCAACATCTCAGTTTTACCCTACTAAGAATAACCTTGCAGTTTCATCACTTGCCGATAGTGCGCTTCAATCTCGCTCACCGTTTGCGATTGACGCTTGCTCGTCCACTCGCTGCGATCGAATAATTCCCGCCTCAAAGCATCAACATCGATCGTTTTCACCTTACCTTCGGCGACAATTTGCTTGCCGTTTACCCAAACGCTGTCTACCGCATTAGTCGGGCGCCCCAAAATTAGCAAGCCAATCGGGTCGGTGCGCGGCAGCAATGATAAACTGGTTAAATCATACAGCACAAAATCTGCTTTTTTACCCACTGTCAGCGAACCCATTTCATCGGCGAGATTCAAGCCTTTTGCTCCTCCCAGGGATGCCATTTCTACAGACTGGCGCGGTGTAATCCATTGGCGGTAATCCAAATCCGTGATATTGTGCAAAATTGAACCAATTTTAATCGCTTCCAGCAAATCTTGAGAGTCATTGCTAGCAGCGCCGTCGCAGCCAAAAGATACGTTGACTCCCGCTTGACGGTATTTCAAAATCGGTGCAATCCCGCTTCCTAGCCGCAAGTTACTGAGGGGATTGTGTACAACAGTCGCTCCCGTTTCTGCCATAATTGCAATGTCGGAATCGTCCAGCCAAACGCAGTGCGCTAAAGAAGTTCGGGGACTCAAATAACCAATTCTTTGCAGGTGTTCGACAGCGCTACAGCCGTATTTTTCGTAAGCTAACTGTTTTTGAGCGGGGGTTTCCAAGAGGTGGGCGTGCCGACAAAGATTGTAGCGATCGCTCAAATCGATGCAGCCTTCAAACAAAGCATCGGAACACAGTTGAATTCCCGTCGGCGCCAATAATATATTAACACCTTTTTCGGGATTGTGAAACTGTTTTATGGCTGTTTCCATTAATTCCAAAGTGGCCTTAGTCGATCGAATGTAAGCCGCGTGTTCGATACCGCTATCGCCCGCAGGCATTCCCGCCGTCAGGGATTCATCTTGAATTAACGGCCCGATAAAAGCGCGGATACCGATTTCTTGATAAGCGCGAACTGCGGCGGCGATCGTCTCTAATTCTTGCCCCGGAATCAAAACTAAATGATCGACTACGCTTGTACCGCCCGACAGCAATGTTTCTACCGCAGTTCCCAAGGCGCTCAAATAAACTTGTTCGGGATCGAGAGGTGTAAAATCGTATAATTCGGCAATCCACAACTCTAGGGGCAAAGGCGGAATGATGCCTCGTTGCCACATTTCTGAAGAGTGAGTGTGCGCGTTGACAAAACCGGGCAGCAGCAGCTTATTTTTGCCGTTAATAACTGTTTTACCCCCCCTATCCCCCCCTTGGTAAGGGGGGGAATTAGAGGTGGAGTTATTGGGCGCGATCGCACTTATGCAATTATCCACCACTTGCACATCTGCGGTTTCATAACCGCTATCAACCGGAATTAAAGTATTTTGAATTGTCAAGCTCATAGATTTACCCTTTTTGTAAATTTACATTGATTTTTATTGTATGATTCCCTGGCGCTAACATTGGCGATCGCCCAACGAGAATAAAGTTAATAAATCCTAAACTTTCTCAAAAAGTTACCCCGGATACTTAATTATAACCAAGATTTAAGATATGACAAGTTAGTGACAATCAAATAGTTATAAGATTGAAATTGTTTTTGAGTCAAAATCAATATGAATCCTGATTCTCTCCGCACCTTGGGCGTACCGCCGAATGCTTGGAAAGTTGATGCCAAAATTGCCGATATCACCCGATCGCCGATCGCGCCTGCACCTGTTACCCTGGAAACAGAAACTAAAACCCTGCGTTTAGACTTAGCAAAAGCAGCGATGTTGGTGATAGATATGCAAAACGATTTCTGTCATCCCGACGGTTGGCTAGCACATATTGGCGTAGATGTAACGCCCGCCCGAACTCCAATTAATCCTTTAAAAAATTTGCTGCCAAAATTGCGATCGCACGCAGTACCAATTATTTGGATAAACTGGGGAAACCGCCCCGATTTGCTCAATATTAGTGCAGCTTCCCGTCACGTTTACAATCCCACAGGATCCGGCGTAGGTTTGGGAGATCCGCTGCCAAAAAACAACGCACCTGTACTGATGGCAGGGAGTTGGGCGGCGCAGGTTGTCGATGAATTAAAACCCAAACCGGAGGATATTTGTGTTGATAAATATCGGATGAGTGGCTTTTGGGATACTCCTTTAGATAGTATCTTGCGGAACCTCGGCAGAACTACACTTTTCTTTGGAGGAGTAAACGCCGATCAGTGCGTCATGGCTACCCTGCAAGATGCTAATTTCCTCGGTTACGACTGTATTTTAGTCAAAGATTGTACAGCTACGACATCTCCAGAGTATTGCTGGCAAGCTACTCTGTATAACGTTAAGCAATGTTTTGGTTTTTTGTCGGATTCTCAGGCTATGTTAGAAGCAATTAAATAGTAGTCAGCAATGATTCCTAGAATGAGTGTAGGGGCAATCCCCCCGTGGTTGCCCCTCTTGATTAAGAAACTGAGTAGGCGGGTACGGGGCTGGGGGGGGCACGGGGCTGGGCGGGCACGGGGGCACCGCCCCTACGATAATTAACAATTAAGCACAAAAAAATGACAAACCAGTGCGTGATTCCTGTTATAAAGTCTCCGAAAGACTACCAAGCATTTCGCATCAGTCCGGGCGATACTAATAGATTAGCGATCGTCTTCGATCCGGTAATAGCTAATGTTTCATTAACAGTTTGCGTGGAGATTTTCGATGCGGGCGGCAAAACTCCTCCCAACCGCCATCAATTCGCAGTAGAAATGTTTTTTGTACTCAAAGGAACCGGGCAAGCAACCTGCGACGGCAAAACAGTTAGTATTCAACCGGGAGATAGTTTGTTAGTGCCTCCAACGGGGACTCACGTAATTGAGAATACGGGGAGTGAACGTTTGTACACTTTGTGCATTATGGTGCCGAATGAAGATTTTGTGGAACTAATTCGCAGCGGTACACCAGTCGAACTCGATGAGGAAGATATGAGAGTTCTTGGGCGATCGGATGTACTCGTATCCTGCTAGGTTTGTAGTATAGCAGTTTTTAATTGGATGAAATACAGGACACGGCATTGCCCAAAGCGTGTCAACTTAAGCTATCAGTCCGCCAGTCCTCCCGCGCACCCGCCATTCCGCCAGGGACTGAAGTCCCTGTCTAATAGCTAAAGTCCTCTAAAGAGGACTAATGAGTTGAAAAGTGTTTTTCTTAGTCCTCTTTAGAGGACTTTAGCTTTGAGGCAGGGGTTGAAACCCCTGCCGGAATATGGGTTGTACGTTAATTGGACACCAATGGGCAGTGCCGTGTCCCTACGAACAATTATCAGGTTTGTAGTAAGGATCTCAGTCCTTTATCAGAACTTTTTTATTTGATGTTTTGTAGGATTTATGCTGAAACTTCGTCCGAAAGAAACAGCGTCAATGCTAACTAAAGATGGGGTTCGTTTAGATGCTGACATCTACCGCCCCGATGCGGAGGGCGAATTTCCAGTATTATTAATGCGGCAACCTTACGGAAGGGCTCTCGCCTCTACAGTAGTATATTCCCATCCTGCATGGTACGCCAAACACGGCTACATCGTTGTCATCCAAGACGTGCGGGGACGCGGCACTTCCGAAGGCAAATTTAACCCCTTTGTTAGCGAAACACAAGACGGTTTTGATAGCGTCAATTGGGCAGCTAATTTGCCGGGAAGTAACGGCAAAGTCGGAATGTACGGTTTTTCCTACCAAGGCATGACTCAACTCTACGCGGCGGCTGCTAAACCAAGCGCATTAATCACAATTTGTCCGGCAATGGTAGGCGGCAATTTATACGCAGATTGGGCCTATGAAGGCGGCGCATTTTGCCTGCAATCAAATCTCGGCTGGGCAATTCAGCTAGCCGCAGAAACCGCTCGCTTAAAAGCCGATATTTCTGCCTATCAAGCCTTTTATGCAGCTTCGAGAAATCTCCCGCTATACGATACCGTGCCCGCGCGTCCTGACATTATTAAAAATCTCGCACCCGACTCATATTATCATGATTGGTTGGATAATTATCGACCGAGCGAGTATTGGGAAAAGTTATCGCCAAACATCAAAGATTTAGACTTGCCAATGCTGCACGTTGGCGGTTGGTTTGATAATTATTTGCGAGGAACAATCCATATTTACAAGGAAATGGCGAGCCGGAGTTCCTGTCCGCAGCATTTGATAATTGGCCCTTGGGCGCATTTACCTTGGGGGCGAAAAGTGGGAGAGTTGGATTATGGTTTGGCAGCTTCAAATCCTGTGGATGAGTTGCAAATTCGCTGGTTCGATCAATTCCTCAAAGGAGTTGATACAGGAATATTAGACGAGTGGCAAATTTCACTATTTGAGATGGGGAGGAATGATTGGCGGAAATTTGATAAATGGCCTAATAATAATCATAAATCTTATTTTTTAGCAAGTACCGGACTTGCCGCGATGAGAGAAGATGCTGGTATTTTAACAGATAGTTGCGCGGATGTTTGCACTGATGATATATTCGTACATGACCCTTGGCGACCGGTGCCATCCTTGGGAGGTCACGCTGCATTTCCTGCCGGTGCGATCGAGCGATCGACTATTGACTGCCGCACCGATGTGTTAACATACACTTCGGCACCGCTAACAGCAGATTTGCACTTAGCTGGAGATATAATTGTCGAAGTATTTTGTACCGCAGATGCGCCGAGTTTTGATTTGTGTGCGATACTTTCTGAGGTCAAAGATAGCGGCAACGTCTACAATTTTACTCAAGGTTACGTCCGGGTAAATTCAGGTGAAACACCTGTAAGAATTGTACTGCAAGCAACTTGTATGCAAATTGCCAAAGGTAATGCGTTGCGTCTGAGTTTGAGTGCGGCTTGCTTTCCCGCTTACGACGTGAATCCGGGAACGGGCGCGCCGGACGGTGAAGCGCGGGCGATCGATGCTAAAATTATCACGCTGACAGTAAGTTGTGGCGGGAATTGTCCCTCTCAAATTTTGCTGCCAATTGTCAATTAAACCTAAAACCTATCTAACTATGAGCGTTATTTTTCACATCACCCGCAGCCAACAGTGGGAAGAAGCAAAACAAGTTCAATCCTATCGCGGCGATACGCTAGATACTGAAGGATTTATCCACTGTTCGACTCTGCCACAAGTTCTTAAATCTGCTAATAAATTTTTTGTGGGACAAACAGGATTGCTGCTGCTTTGGATTGACTCGGACAAAGTGCAAGCTGAACTTAAGTATGAATTGGCGGCGGGTGAGAATTACCCGCACATTTACGGGCCGCTGAATGTTGATGCTGTGTTGAAAGTTGTTGAGTTTGAACCGGGTGCAGATGGCAAGTTTGAATTGCCGGAAGAATTAAGGGATGTTGTTTAAGATTCTGATTTTTTAGCATTGTAAACTAACTTTTTAGGGCGGGCTAGAAGCCCACCCCACGGGAAAGTTGAATTTTGTGGAACGGGCATCTTGCCCGTTCTAATTTATGAAATATATCAATTTAAACTTACTGATTCACCAACTCTGCCGCCAATTTCAGTGCATCTTCGCGAGTCGCAATTCTCCCCTCCACTCGCGCTAATTGAATGTCCATCAACAATTGACCGATGCGCGGACTTCTGGGCAATTTCAAATATTCCATTAAATCATTGCCGCTAACTAATTGTGTGGCATGAGCAATAATATCATCAGCATCCAGATAGCGATTAATTAACAGTGAAATCTCCTCAACAGCAACTCCCGTCGCCACCGCCAAAACTGCTAAAACTGGAAATACTATTCCCACATCCCGAAACAAAAAATACTGTTCTCTCAAAGACATTTCCGCGATAGGTTTTGCTGGCAATTGTGGTAAGTATTTCAAAAGCCCGATCGCACTTTTAATCTCCGCATTGCTGTACTTCAACCGCAGCAACTGCCTTTCAGCAATTGTCGGGTCAGAATCTGCCAAAATAGCCAACTTCGCAACCGCCAACAACGGCGTTTTAATCGTATCTCGAATCTGACGCCCGAATTCCTTCCCTAATTCCGGGTAAATTGCCGCTAATTGGTCAGCAGACGCATCAATTTTTGTCAAAATATCAAAACGGTCGATCGCACTTTCAAACCAAATCGAAAACAAACCATCTTCGCAACCGCGACAAATCCAAGGAACACCGTCAGGATTGCTCAACAAATAACCTAATTCCGTCCGCACCCGTTCCACGGCTACCCGACTCAACAGCGGCGCCAATTCCCGAATCGCCGATTGAGTTTCAGCTTCGATCGCAAAACCCAACTGCGCCGCTTGGCGGTAAGCTCTTAATAACCTTAGCGGATCGTCCTCCAAATTTGACCGCGAAATCATCCGCAGCACACCCAACCGCAAATCAGTTTGACCGTCCAAAGGATCGATGATTTCTCCTGTAAAAGGATTGCAGGCGATCGCATTTATCCGAAAATCCCGGCGCAGCAAATCCCCCTCCAGACTCCCCCCTTCCGCCTGCGCCAAATCCACCGTACCGCCCGCAAATACAACCCGCGCAATTTGCCGTTCCGCATCCAACAAGACAAATCCACCTTTCGTGCGATCGGCAATTTTTCGAGCAGTCTTCACGGCCCGTGTTAGCATAACGAAATCCAAATCAAAATAGTGCGATCGGCGGCCCAGCAACGCATCCCGCACCGCACCGCCCACCAAATAAGCAGGCGGTGTCAGCAGTTCCAAATCAAACGGCCAAGAATCAGGAGATAATGAAGAGGGCAAATTAATCGGCATCGCAACAAAAATCTACTTTCCTTACAAACAATTAAACTCTTGCTACGCTAGATTAACAGAAAGCTCAAATTTCACCAATCTTTTTGAAATGCACAGAGGATATCAAGAATGTGTATTTGTATTAACTGCCACTATGTAGACCGCTGCTTCACCTACCACGCCGTAGAAGAACAGCACGAACAGCTTCACCTTACCGAAACACCCGATTTCGACCCCGTAGAACCCACCATCAACGTCAACATCCGCCCCCGCCAAGACGAAATTGAAATGGAATGGGATGTAGTTGGGTGTCAGAGTTTCAAGCAAGAGACCGGCAAATGGGCCTCATTGCGGCCAGGCGAACTCGTACCAACTTAAGGAAGAAGTCATTAGTCAGTAGTCATTAGTCAGTAGTCATTAGTCAGTAGTCAGTAGTCATTAGTTATTTGTTGGTTGTTGGTTGCTATTTGTTGTTTTTTATAGGTTTTTTGTGAGTGGTTGGCGATAACAACCAATAACCAATTCCCAATTCGCAATGCCCGATGCCCAATTCCCCATTTTCAATTACCAATCTAAAATCTAAAATCTAAAATCTAAAATCCAATGTGCTATTGCTTAAACCCAACTTGTCAGAATCCGCAAAACCCAGGGGATGCAGAATTGTGCAAAAGTTGTGGATCAAAATTGTTGTTGACTATTGACGCAGAAACACCCTCCGCATCTCGCTACCGAACCATAAAGCCGATCGGGCAAGGAGGCTTTGGCCGAACCTTTCTAGCAGTTGATGAAACCAAACCCCTGATTTTTTCGCAGTGCGTAATCAAGCAATTTTTGCAGCAAAATACCGCAGCCGAAAAAGCCGCTCAACTATTTCACCAAGAAGCAGCCCAGCTACAAACCTTGGGAAAACATCCCCAGATTCCCGAATTAATCGCGCATTTTGAACAAGACGGGAGACAGTATTTAGTACAAGAATTTATAGACGGCAAAAACCTAGCCAGAGAATTAGAACAAAAAGGAGCATTCACCGAAACTCAAATTCGGCAAATCCTCAACGATTTATTGCCAGTGCTCCACTTCGTCCACAAATCCAAAGTTATTCACCGCGATATCAAACCCGAAAATATCATTCGCCGCCGACTAACTCCAACTCCTTTACCCGCCTTAGAAAATTCCTATCAGCCCTCTCCTTTCCAAAAAGATATTGTTTTAGTAGACTTTGGTGCAGCTAAGAAAGTAACAGCAACCGGGTTGCCGCAAACAGGTACAATCATCGGCAGTGCCGCTTATACAGCCCCAGAACAATTGATGGGGAAAGCAGTTTTTGCCAGCGATATCTACAGTTTGGGCGTTACCTGCATTCACTTGCTGACTGAAATTCCTCCCTTCGACTTGTTCGACAGCACAGAGGATTCTTGGGCTTGGCGAAATTATTTGAAGACTGCTGTTAGCGATGATTTCGGCCGCATCCTCGACACAATGCTTCAAAGTGCCACCAATCGGCGCTACAGTTCAGCATCAGCAGTCATCCGGCACTTGAACCCCAAACCGGTGTATTTAGACGCACCGCCGGTGCTAGACGCGCCGGAAACGCCTGCAGAACGGGTGCTTACACCTGCGCCCGGTGTGTCGCTTTTCACTCGCCAACAGAAAGCCGAAATTCAGCAAGCTTTGCAAGAGGATCTCGCCCCCTACAATGTTACAATCCAAGTCAGTCAAGCCAAGCAACAGCTCACTATCGTCATCAACAGAACCGAAGACAACCCCGTTTACTATCCGCACTTATCTCAAATAATTGCCACCAGACTCACCGATTTGCAGTTAAATAAAGTCGCAGCCGTGAAGCTGTTGGGAAGAGTCAACAATTCTCGCCGCCCGGAGTGGAAGCAAATATTGCAAATCGATCCCAAGATTAAATTGAGAAACAAACTGTTGCGGCTGCAACACAATCAATTACTCAAGAAAATCGCCTCTGTTACTACCCAAGAATTTTGGCTGCCGAAGTTGAAAACTCAGGATTTTTGGATAGATGCGCTAATGTTTGCCTTAGTTTGGTTTATTTTTGGCTCTCAAATAGTCATTTTTAATTCGTGGTTTGCGCTAATAGTTACGTCGGGTTTTATGACGGTGAAACATCAAGTTTCCCAAAACAAAGAATTTGCCAATAAAAATTTATTTGCAAGTTTAGTAGTGCTGTTTTTGATGACTGGAGGAATGGGTAATTCTAGGATTTTAAATACGGGAATATTTGGCATTCTTTTGGGTTGCTTAGTTGTGGCTCTGCCTCTGTTTTTTGTTAAGGAAAATTATCAGTAATCGTGAATAGCAATCCCCAAGACGGAACATCAGTTAAAAAATACGGCTTAGCCCTGCACACAGCTAGTCGGGAACTCGGTTTAGCCATCAGCAATTTTGCCGGGGATTCTCGCTGCAAAACTTGGAATTTGGATCGGGATTTAGCGACTCATTTGCATCAGTATTTAGTCGAGTTTATTGGGCCGCAAACTTGGGCGGATTTGGCTTTTATTGCAGTGGCGAAGGGGCCCGGAGGTTTCACGGGGACTCGGATGGGTATGGTGACGGCGCGGACTTTGGCTCAACAGTTGGATATTCCGGTTTTTGCGATTTCAACTTTGGCGGCTATGGCTTGCAGCAGCAGTAAAAAATCTATCTCAAATCAGGATATGGCGGTGCAAATGCCTGCACAGCGGGGACAATTGTTTGGCGCTGTTTATTCAATTAACAAAGATTCAGGTTTAACTGAGTTGTTTCCTGATACTGTGATGACGGCGGAATCCTGGCAGGAAAAGTTGGAAAGTTGGGAAAAATCTTATCAGTTGATTGAAGTTGGTAGCGAGTTGGGTTGGTCGGTTTCTAGCGTGTTGGAATTGGCTTATTTGGAGTGGCAAATGGGAAGTCGTCCTGATTGGTCGGATGCTTTGCCTTTTTACGGTCAACATCCGGTTAAGGGACACTGAATATTGGTAATTGGTAATTGGTAAATTGTTTATTTAAGGGCGATACAAACTTCGAGGCAAAAAGTTAATGTTAGCGGGTCTGGGTTTTCGGTTCGCAATCGATCGATCTCAGCTCGATCGCAGCCGCGAGATTCCATAAAATCAAGCATCCAGTTCGTTATTGTAGCGAGATCGATGTATTTTGCTCCGAGACAAACAGGGCAAATTTCTGGGCTAAGGGTACCGGTGCCGCCGCATTCGGGGCAATCCCAGTGGGTTGTTACGGGATCGGGGGTAGTTAGGATGTTGTTCATGCTGGGAAAAAGTACGCGCCGCGTAGCGATCCCGCAGGGAATCGCACTACTCGTTAACTCTAGCAAAAATGCCGATCGCCCTCACTTCTTCCAGCCTTAACACTAAGCAGGCTAGTGACTAAAATTGAAAAAAATACAAAAGGGGTGGCTATGTTCGATCGCACTCAATGGTTTTTGGCTGGTATGTCGATCGCGCTTTCGCTTCAGCTAAGTCAGCCAGTGGCAGCAGCCGTGCCCGTTGGTAAAGTCGTACAAACAGCACAAACTAACAGTAGCGACGCTGCACAAGCTGTAGCAGCAGCAAAAGCAGCAGCAGCTACAGAAGCTTTAATAAAAGGAACACAACTTTACCAGCAAGGAACGGCGGAATCTTTAAGAAGTGCGATCGTCAAGTTGGAAGAAGCATTAAAGCTGTATCGAGAAGCGGGCGACAATAGAGGGCAAGCACTTAGCCTCCTTGGTCTTGGCAGTATCTACTCAGCATTGGGAGAACAACAGAAAGCGCTAGAGTATTACAGCCAGTCGCTTCCCCTGTATCGAGCAGTGGGCAATCGCCATGGGGAAGCTACCACCCTCACCAACATCGGCAAAGTCTACTCAGATTTGGGAGAACAACAGAAAGCGCTAGAGTATTACAGCCAGTCGCTTCCCCTGTTTCGGGCAGTGGGCAGTCGCCGTGGGGAAGCTTACACCGTCAACAACATCGGCAAAGTCTACTCAGATTTGGGAGAAAAACAGAAAGCGCTAGAGTATTACAGCCAGTCGCTTCCCCTGAGTCGGGCAACAGGCGATCGCGGCGGGGAAGCTATGACCCTCAACAACATCGGCGGTGTATACTCAGAATTGGGAGAACAACAGAAAGCGCTAGAGTATTACAGCCAGTCGCTTCCCCTGTATCGAGCAGTAGGCGATCGCAGCGGGGAAGCTTACACCCTCAACAACATCGGCGGTGTATACTCAGAATTGGGAGAAAAACAGAAAGCGCTAGAGTATTACAGCCAGTCGCTTCCCCTGAGTCGGGCAACAGGCGATCGCGGTGGGGAAGCTCTCACCCTCAACAACATCGGCACTGTCTACTCAGAATTGGGAGAAAAACAGAAAGCGCTAGAGTATTACAGCCAGTCGCTTCCCCTATTTCGGGCAGTAGGCGATCGCCGTGGGGAAGCTTACACCCTCAACAACATCGGCGGTGTCTACTCAGAATTGGGAGAAAAACAGAAAACGCTAGAGTATTTGGGCCGGTCGCTTCCCCTATTTCGGGCAGTAGGCAATCGCAGCGGGGAAGCTCTCACCCTTTACAACATAGCTTCTTTCAAACGCGACCAAAACAATCTTACCGAAGCCCTCAACGACATTGAATCCTCTCTCAAAATCATCGAAAACCTCCGCACCAAAATAGCCAGCCCCGAACTCCGCAGCTCATACTTTGCCACAGTACAAAACTACTACGAACTCTACATCGATTTGTTAATGCAACTGCATAAAACTAATCCTAAATCCGGTTACGATACAAAAGCCTTAGAAGCCAGCGAACGTTCGAGAGCCCGCAGTCTCCTAGAACTTCTCCAAGAAAGTAACGCCAGCATTCGCGAAGGCATTTCCCCCGATTTACTGCAACAAGAAAAGAGCCTGCAACAGCAACTCGATGGCATTGAAAAACAGCGCATCGAAACAATCAGCAGCCCCAACCCCAATCCAACTAAAATCGCTGAAATCGACTCTGGGCGCCTCGCACTTTTGCAACAATATCAGCAAATTCAAGCCCAGATTCGTACCGCCAGCCCCCGCTACGCTGCCCTCACCCAACCCCAACCTTTAACACTCCCAGAAATTCAGAAACAGATTCTCGATGAAAACACTATTTTATTGCAGTATTCCCTCGGTTCATACCGCAGTTATTTGTGGGTTGTGACATCAACAGGACTAACCAGCTATGAATTGCCAAAACAGGTTGACATTGAAACAGCAGCTAAGGACTTCCTAGAGGCAATAACTAGCCCAATCCAGAGAAATATTCCCCAACAAGTTGCCCAAGCAAGTGCAAATCTGGGTCGAGTAATTTTACAACCCGCAGCAGCCCAATTAGGCAATAAACGCTTATTAATTGTTCCCGACGGCGTGCTGCACTATACCCCTTTTCAAGCTTTAACTCTTGACAAAACCGCCGGACAAAACACCAATGTTCCCTTAATAGTCGAACATGAAATTATCACTCTACCTTCTGCCTCAAGTCTCGCCATTCTCAGGCAAAATTACGGAGATAGAAAACCACCAAGCCGAAATTTAGCAATTTTAGCAGATCCTGTTTTCAGTCCAGAGGATGAAAGAATTAAAGGAAAAATTACCCAAGCAACAACAGAAAAATTAGAAGCAAATAACCTCGGTTTAAATCAATCGCTTCGTGCTTCTAATCGGCAATGGCCACCCGAACGCCTCGCATTTACCCGCCAAGAAGCCCAAACGATATCCAGCTTATTTCCCTCAGCTTCTAGCAGTCAAAAGATTGATTTTGATGCCAGCCGCACTACTGCTACCGACGGCAGTTTAGCTAATTATCAAATCGTTCACTTCGCCACCCACGGCCTTGCCAACAGCCAAAATCCCGAACTGTCAGGAATTGTGATGTCGATGGTAGATGACAAGGGCAATCTTGTCAATGGTTTTTTGCGCCTCACGGATATTTTCAACTTGAAACTGGCGGCAAATTTAGTGGTTTTAAGTGCTTGTCAATCGGGCATGGGACAGAATGTTAGAGGCGAAGGAATGGTGGGATTAACAAGGGGTTTTATGTATGCAGGTGCTCAGCGGGTGGCGGTGAGTTTGTGGAATGTGGATGATGAAGGAACTTCTGTGTTAATGCAAAAGTTTTATCAAAAAATGGTGCAACAAAAGTTAGCGCCGGCGGCAGCTTTGAGGGCGGCGCAGATTGAAATGATGCAGGAGGAAAAATGGAAATCTCCCTATTATTGGGCGGCTTTTACCCTTCAGGGCGAGTGGAAATGATACAGCACTTTTGCTGGTAAGTAAGTACATAGCCCTTGTAGGGACACGGCAATGCCTATTGGTGTCAACAAACACGTTAAATCGGTAGTCCGATAGTCCGACAATCCGACAATCCGACAGTCCGATAGTCCGACAATCCGACAGTCCGACAATCCGACAGTCCGACAATCCGACAGTCCGATAGTCCGACAATCCGATAGTCCGACAATCCGATAGTCCGATAGTCCGACAATCCGATAGTCCGACAATCCGATAGTCCGATAGTCCGACAATCCGACAGGGAATGAATTCCCTGTCTAATAGCTAAAGTCCTCTGAAGAGGACTAATGAGTTTAAAAATTCGGCGTTGCTGGGCGTTGCTAAATACAGGTAGGAATTCAGATTTCCCAATTGCTATAAAACCAGTATGGTCAGTTTTGTAACATCAAGCAAAAAGTTGATTCCTACCGCGAATCAGCAACGTCAAAAATTCTTCTTCCCAGTCCTCATAGCGAGGACTTTCACTATGAGACAGGGGTTTCAACCCCTGGCGGATTGGCGGACTAACGGATGGGCGGCGTGAATCAGCAACGTCAAAAATTCTTTTTCCCAGTCCTCATAGCGAGGACTTTCGCTATGAGACAGGGGTTTCAACCCCTGGCGGATTGGCGGACTAACGGGTGGGCGGCGTGAATCAGCAACGTCAAAAATTCTTTTTCCCAGTCCTCTTTCAGAGGACTTTCGCTATGAGACAGGGATTTAAATCCCTGGCGGATTAGCGGACTATTGGGTGGGCGGCGTGAATCAGCAACGTCAAAAATTCTTTTTCCCAGTCCTCATAGCGAGGACTTTCGCTATGAGACAGGGATTTCAATCCCTGGCGGACTACCGGGTGGGCGGGCGGACTACCGGCTGGGCGGGCTGACAGCTTAAGTTGACACCAATGGGCCGAAGAGCCCGGAACGGGCAAGATGCCCATTCCACAAAGAATGAGTTTTCTTGTGTGTTGGGCATCTTGCCCGCCCAGAAAAGGGTTTATCGCCCGCTAGCTAAAGCCTCCCGCAATTTGCGGCCCCGCGATTTATTCCGAAGTTCGGGAGTCGCCATCCGCAACACAAAATCCAGCAACCAAGGCGCAATTCGGTGACACCAAACTGCTAGATGACTTTGCCATCCTACCAAGATTTCTGGCGCATCTTTGTGCAATCCCGCGACAAGTGCTAGGGCAACTTTTTCGGGAGTTGTGGGCACTACCCAGCGAAATTGTTCCAAGTCTCGCACCATGTCGGTATCTGTTAGGGATGGCAGCAAAGCTGTGACTCGAACATTGTACTGAGTTAACTCGCTACGCAAAGCTTGGGTGAATCCCAAAATGGCAAATTTGGTAGCAGAATAAGTTGCCATTGTGGGAGCGGCAATTTTGCCCATTAAGCTGGAAACATTGACGATTGTTCCCTCTTTTTGAGTCGCCATTCGCCGAGCTATCAAGCGGGTAATTGTGTAGGTTCCGAGCAAATTTAAGGCGATTTCTTCCTCGATTAACGGGAGTGGCGAACGCAAGAATGATGCTTGGTGGGCGACGCCTGCACAGTTGACTAGCAGGTGAATGGGGCCGCTATCTCGCCAAGCTTGGGCGATCGCAATATTCACCGCTACTGACTGAGTTAAATCCAAAGCTAACGGCACTACTTCTGTGCCCAAAACATCGATTTCCTCTGCCAGTTCAATTAATTGCCGGCGGTTGCGCGCCACAATCAACAAACGTTTGACTCCTTGTCTCGCTAATTCCAGGGCGATCGATCGCCCAATTCCGCGCGAAGCCCCTGTAACAAGAGCTGTTTTTCCTTGAAGTTGCATAGATTAAACCTTTTGGTAGATGCTCACCGCGGCACGGAGTTATGAGTTGTGAGTTGTGAATTATTAGTTATGAGTTGAATGTTTTGGCGGTAACAACTCATAATTCATAATTATTGAAAAGGCTATCTTGTTTCGATAGACCTCATTTACTTGTGGGGTTAACTCAAAACTAAAAACTTTTGAATCGCTAACGTGCGCGTGAGCTGAACTAAACTTTTGGTTTGCCAGAAATCAGTTAATTATCTGGTCTTTTAACCTCATGCCAGCAGACAAAGCTGAGATGGGCAAACCTAGTCGATAATCATGTCAAAGCGGGCTTTATTACCGCTTTTTCTTCAGTCTGCAGAGGCGGACTTCGCCTGTGTAGCCGCGAATTTATTCGCCAGGTATTGGTTTCCTTCAGTCTGCAGAGGCGGACTTTGCCTGTGTAGCCGCGAATTCATTCGCCGGGAATATTCGCCGGGATTAGTTATTCGCCAGGGCTTAATTACCCCTCTTTTTTTAGTCCGCAGAGGCAGACGAAATCCTGTGCAGCGGCGACTTACAATCGCCGGGGATTCGTGCGAATTGGCACAGGATAATTGAGCAATGCAGATTATCAATTCCACACCTCCTAGATATGAGAATTTCCTATCTACACACACCTTAACAACTTGACAGAGAAGCGGCAACAATTTTTAATAAATCTTCCGCAACACTTCTTTACAATTTTCTCAGACTGCCGATTTCCAAGTGCCGTGAAAGCCCAAAGGTATGACACCGGGCAGTTCTAGCTTGCAAACAGGTTCGCGATCAAGCCCTTCGCTGTCAAATATCCAGACTTCGCTGCTGTCAGAATTGCCGTCGTAAACAACTGTTACTATCCAACCTTTCTCCGAGGAAATATCTGGAACGTAGATGGGCTCTGCGGGATAGCGATTTTCGCCACAGTCGGCAATTGTGAGATTGCGGCTTTGCGTGTCGAAACGGGCGATCGCACCGAAACGTTCCGGTACAATATCAACGTCAGGGCGATACATTGCCAGATAAATATATCGTGAGTCTTGCCCTATTTCGGCAGCAGGTACGATCGGAAACTCACAAGGTTTATCCAACAATTCTTCTATTCCTGTCACTTTCGCCGTCAGAGGATTGAGATGCACTCGGCAAAGAGTACCCTCCGCATCCGTGCTAGTTTCACCAGTCGGTACTTCTTTCAGTCGCTGATTAGTTTGAAAGTCAGCGAAGCGCACAAAATCTACAGCCACGGAACCATCTTCCTTGACAAAACCGTTAGCAAAATGCCACTGAAACCAAGGTTCAGTTTCGCCGCGACTAACTAAAGAGAGAGTTTCTGAGTCAAAAATTAATATCTGAGTACCTAACTCCGGTTTCCACTGAAAGGACTCGCTATAACTGCTAATTCCCGTTAACAATGGCAAAAAATTGACTTGCACCGGCGGGATAAAAAATATCAGATATTTACCCGCCAAAACAAAATCGTGGAGCGCGTAAATTCCATCTAAAGCAACTGTTGATTGTTGCACGACTTGGCCAGTAAAATCGCTTTTATACAGATTCAACTTTGTAGTCGCACCGTTGGTAACTCCAAAGTTGAAAATATTGCCAGTAATCGGGTCGCGCTTGCAGTGAGCAGAATAAACAAATTTACTATCTAAACTGCCTAAATCGTCCGTTCCCTGAGTTTCCAGGGTTTGCAAATCGAGGCGGTGAGGCGGGCCACCTTCCCACAATGCCAAAAGGCGATCGGGCAAAGCTAAAACAGAAGTATTGGCAGCATTTTTAACAGTTTTAGTCCACCGCAACCACACAGGGCCCGGTGCTGTCATGCCATAATTACTGTAGAGAAATTTATCAGCTTTTTCTTCAGCTAGATATCCCGCTGTTTTCACGTAGCGATAAACAGCCGTAGCACCGACATCGGTAAAATGTACTGCCAAAATTGCACCGTCGCCATCAAACCAGTGTCCCGCAGCAACACCGCCACGTTCCAAACGTCCGGGCCCGTTGCGGTAGAGAGTGCCGCGCAATCCGTCGGGAATTTTACCAGTTTTAACCGATAGCTGAGTCAGCGGAAACTCCGCAGCAGGACGGGCTAAAGCTTGAGCCCAAGATTTTTTAGCTGAGATTTTAGTGTCTGTTTTCATTGGAAACTCGCAATTTTAAACTGATCTGACAGATATTTTGCTATACAATTATAGCAAAAACCATCTATAACAGTTCTCGCGTGAGCCATTCATCAATGAATTAACAATTGCTCAATCCCCCAATCTAAAATCTAAAATCTAAAATCTAAAATCTCAACCTGTACCTCACTTAATCGAACAAGGGTATAACACCTATGACTCTCCGCCGCCGTGCTCTGATCAGAACTTTTGGGCTGACTGCTATTGGTACTCAGCTTTTGCCACTCGCCCAAAACAACCTATCTCCCAAAAGTGCGATCGAGCCGCGCCGCCTGCAAGTCGGCGATACTGTAGCCTTAATCAATCCTGCCGCTTTCAACTACGAAAAAGAAGTGCAGCCATTTTTTAAAGTTCTGGATAACCTGGGTTTAAAAGTTAAATTGGGAGAGCATTTTTACGATCGCTACGGCTATTTAGCCGGCAAGGATGCCGATCGCGCCGCCGATGTCAACGCAGCCTTTGCCGACGACTCAGTGCGAGCTATTTTTACCGGAATGGGCGGCTGGGGCTGCGGTCGGATATTGCCGCTCCTAGATTACAATATTATCCGCAACAATCCCAAAATTATTATGGGATTTAGTGATATTACGGCGCTGTTATTGGCGATTTATGCTAAAACTAATATAATTACTTTTCACGGCCCTTTAGGTGTGTCAACTTGGAGCCCATTGACAGTAAATTACGTCAAAAAAGTTTTGTTTGAGGGCGGCTCTATAACCATGCAAAACTCCCCAAGCGTGCAAGTTCAAACAATCGGGCGCGGAACAGCTAGGGGAAAACTAATCGGTGGAAATTTATCAGTAATAGCAGCAATGGTGGGTTCTGCATATTTACCTACCTGGGAAAACAGTATTTTGTTTGTTGAAGAAGTTGGCGAAGAAGTTTATCGCATCGATAGAATGTTGACGCAGCTTAAATTAGCGGGCATTCTTGATAAAATATCAGGTTTTATTTTCGGACAGTGTACCAAGTGCGAAGCTGAAAAACCCCAAGAGTCCCTAACCTTGCCTCAAGTCTTGTCCGACCACATTCGGCCTTTGAAGATTCCCGCGTGGTATGGTTCTATGGTGGGACACATCCGGGAGCAGTTCACTTTGCCGATCGGCCAAGAAGTCGAAATCGACGCTGACTCTGGTACAATTAAATTGTTAGAATCTGCTGTCAGCTAAATCTTAAATTATTCTCGATATTCGCTCGGCTCTTCCTCCAGTTCTGCATGACCGCGCAGAGCCTGGTAATGAAAAAATTAAACATACAATTAGGACGATCGTGAAAAACCGACAATTCATTAAACCGCTAGCAGCAATTATCTTAGCAATAATGTGCCTGTTGCCGCTCAACGCCTGTGCAGCAGCAAGTAAAACCGCCAACAGCGACTCCATTTATCAGCAGCGAACCGTCCACAATCCCGACGGAATCGGCAAATTTTACATGGGTCGAGAAATTGCCCAAGTCATGGGATATCAAGGCGCTAGTTGGCTAGAAAGACCGTCTCGCGGCATGGAAGAAAAATCAGCTCGATTAGTCAACAATCTCGATTTAAAACCAACCGATATTGTAGCAGACATTGGAGCCGGAACGGGATATTTTAGCTTTCGCATCGCTCCCTTAGTTCCAGAAGGAAAGGTTTTAGCAGTTGACGTGCAGCCGGAAATGATTAATTTTCTGGAATTGAATAAACAAGAAAAAAATATCGCTAACGTTGAGCCAGTTTTGGGCAGTATCGACAATCCGAATTTGCCAGAAAACAGCGTAGATTTAGTTTTGATGGTCGATGCTTATCACGAATTTGCATATCCCAGAGAAATGATGCAAGGAATTGTGAAAGCACTCAAACCGGGAGGCCGCACAGTATCGATCGAGTATCGGGGCGAAAACCCGCTGATTCCCATTAAAGGTTTGCACAAAATGACGCAGAAGCAGGTGAAAAAAGAAATGGCCGCCGTCGGTTTAGTATGGAAAGAGACAAAAGATATGTTACCCCAGCAGCATTTGATGGTGTTTGAGAAAAAATCTCAAATTTAGCAGCCAAATAGAGCGATTCTATACCATTTTTACTGAGTTTTGTCAAGGTACAAAAGACGTATTTTTGAGGCGCGCAGGCGATCGGTCAAAAATTCTAAGCCTTAAGTAACCCTTAAGAGAGACATTTTACTAAAAATACCATTTACAATTAAAAATTGATAACCCAGAGGCGCTTCCTTCATTTTTCAAGCGAAGAAGTGTCGCTATTAAGAAGTACCAGCGTGAACATTCCAAGTTCCATCCTCACCATGCTCGCCGGCATCGGAGTGACTCTGATCAGTCTCTGGTACGGGCAGAATCACGGTTTGATGCCGCTCGCCGCCTCTGACGAAGCATCCCAGATAGACGGACTATTCAATACAATGATGACCATTTCCACTGGACTATTTATCATGGTCCAGGGAATTCTCATCGTTGCTGCAATTAAATATCGCCGCCGTCAAGGAGACAACACAGACGGGCCGCCTTGGCATGACAACTTTCCCTTAGAAATTCTTTGGACAGCCGTGCCAGCGGTGATTATTTTAGGAATCGGAGTCTACAGTTTTGAGATTTACAACTCAATGGGAGGCCTCGATCCGATGGGCAATCATGACCACGGCACCATGCAAGCGCACTCTAAAATGCGGGGAAGTGCGATCGCAGCCACACTCTCAGATACACCCCAAAACGCCCCTCAAATTCCGTCTAGAAAACTTGTTGCTTTAGGCGTAGGCGCTTCCCCAGAAAATGAAGACAAACCAGCAGATTTAGTTGTAAATGTCACTGGTTTGCAGTACGCCTGGATTTTTAGCTATCCAGAAAGCGGCGTTAGTTCCGGCGAACTGCATATGCCAGCCAACCGCGACGTACAGCTAAATATCGCAGCTCAAGACGTGCTGCACGCATTTTGGCTGCCAGAATTTCGCCTCAAACAAGATGCAATTCCTGGGCGGCCGAGCGAACTGAGATTTACACCAACTAAAACCGGCGAATACCGGGTGGTTTGTGCTGAATTGTGCGGCGCTTATCACGGAGCGATGAAAGCTGTAGCAGTCGTTCACACGCCCGAAGAATTCGACAGTTGGCTGCAAGAACAGCAAGTTGCTAGCAGTCAAAACTTAGAGCAAGCAGTTGCAGTCAATCCAGGGGAATTGTCAGACGGTGAATTTTTGGCTCCCTACGTCAGGGAAATAAAAATTAATTCCGAAACCCTAGAACAACTTCACCCAACTCATCACTAAAAATAGTCATTAGTTCCTGGCACTGGGTGTTTGACCCAGAGCTAATAACTAATGACTAATAACTAATGACTAATAACTATGACACAAGCACAGTTCCAAGAAAGTGCAAACACTGAGGCTCGCGGAACAGCGCCCGCCGATAGACATTGGCGCGACTACTTCACTTTTAATACCGACCACAAAGTCATCGGTATTCAATACCTAGTCACAACATTTATTTTCTATCTAATCGGCGGCGTGATGGCAACTTTGGTGCGAACAGAACTCGCCACCCCCGACGCCGATTTTGTCACCCCCGAACTCTATAACAGTTTATTTACTGTTCACGCGACGGTGATGATCTTCCTGTGGATCGTACCCGCCGGAGCCGGATTTGCTAACTTTTTGATCCCCTTAATGATTGGGGCCAAAGACATGGCATTTCCCCGGCTAAATGCCGTTGCCTTTTGGATGATTCCCGTAGGTGGCATTTTGCTGTTGAGCAGTTTTTTGGTAGGAGCTCCACAGGCGGGTTGGACTTCCTATCCGCCTTTGAGCTTAGTTACTGCTCAAGCGGGGGAAGAAATTTGGATTCTCAGCGTTTTGATTCTGGGAACTTCTTCGATTTTGGGGGCGGTGAATTTTGCCGTTACCATCTTTACCATGCGCGTTCCGAGCATGGGTCTCAATGATATGCCTTTGTTTTGCTGGGCGATGATTGCGACTTCAGCGCTGACTTTGATTGCTACTCCAGTCTTAGCAGCAGCTTTGATTTTGCTGTCGTTTGACTTGTTAGCAGGGACGGCATTTTTTAACCCGACCGGCAACGGCGATCCCATCGTCTACCAGCATTTATTCTGGTTTTATTCGCACCCGGCAGTTTACATTATGATTATGCCCTTTTTCGGGGTGATTTCAGAAGTTTTGCCGGTGCATTCGCGCAAGCCAATTTTTGGTTATTTGGCGATCGCCTATTCGAGTCTCGCAATCAGCTTTTTAGGGTTGATCGTGTGGGCGCACCATATGTTTACCAGCGGCACCCCCGGCTGGCTGCGGATGTTTTTTATGATCACCACTATGATCATCGCCGTACCAACTGGGATTAAAATATTTAGCTGGTTGGCAACTATTTGGGGAGGCAAACTCCGGCTTGTCAGCGCGATGCTATTTGGGATGGGTTTTATCTCAACATTTGTCCTCGGCGGCATCACCGGGATCATGGTAGCTTCCGTACCTTTTGACATTCACGTTCACGACACTTATTTTGTCGTCGCTCACCTACACTACGTGCTGTTTGGCGGCTCAGTGTTTGGAATTTACGCTGCTTTTTACCACTGGTTCCCCAAAATGACGGGGCGGATGATTAATGAATTTTGGGGTAGAGTTCACTTTGTTTTAACCTATGTGGGCTTTACTGTAACTTTCCTGCCGATGCACGCTTTGGGGATGCAAGGAATGCCCCGGCGGGTGGCAATGTACGACCCGAAATTTACCACAATTAATGTCATTTGTACTGTCGGTGCTTATATGCTGGCAGTGTCTACAATCCCGTTTATCATTAATGTGATTTGGAGCTGGATGTACGGCCCGAAAGCAGGTGACAATCCTTGGCAAGCTTTGAGTTTGGAATGGATGACGACTTCGCCACCCCCGATCGAAAATTTTGAAGGAGTGCCGGTATTGGCAACGGGCCCTTACGATTACGGCATGGAAAAAATTCAGCATACAGGGGAACGTCTCAGGCTCAAGCTGAGGGAAAATGCTACCCGCAATGCCCAGAAAACAGGTATTCCTATTGCGGAGGCTCAAGCTTCAACTTTCTTTGGCGGTACTGCCACTTTGGTCGCTCCTGAATCAGAGAGAGATGTTGATTCTCCTGCTGATGAAAGTCAAGATGGCGAATAGTTATTAGTCATCAGTCATCATTCATCAGTCATCAGTCATTGGGCATTGTTGACTGTTGACTGTTGACTGATGACTAATGCCCACGGACAACTGACAACTGACTTCTTCATTACCAATTTCTTATGCAAATTCCAGCGATCGATCCGACAAAAACAGCCCTAAATTACCACCACGAGGGCGAAGTAGAAGCACACGGCGTCGAGCATCCCGACCACAGAATGTTAGGCGTAATTGTGTTCCTGTGCGCTGAAGGCATGATATTTTTCGGTATGTTTGCCGCGTATTTGATTTATCGGGCGATGGCTCCCGTGTGGCCTCCTGAAGGTACGCCTGGACGAGAGTTATTGCTGCCGGGAATTAATACGGTGATTTTGATTGCTAGCAGTTTTGTGATTCACAATGCTGATACTGCAATTAAAAAGAATGATGCCACTGGAATGCGGAATTGGTTGCTCGTAACTATTGCTATGGGCGCAGTTTTCTTGGCAGGTCAGGTTTACGAATACACTCATTTAGAGTTTGGCTTGACGACTAATTTGTATGCCAGTTGCTTTTACGTTTTGACTGCTTTTCACGGCTTGCACGTTACGTTTGGAGTGCTGCTGATGGCGGGGGTAGTTTGGCGATCGCGCACCCAAGGTCACTATTCTAGCGAGCACCACTTCGGCATCGAAGCGACTGAAATTTACTGGCACTTTGTCGATGTGATTTGGATTGTTTTGTTTTTGCTGCTGTATATTTTGTGAGCCCAGAGGCTTTTGGGCCTCTGCCACAAGAGATTTGTATGACCCCCAATTGGGGGTTTTTTATTGTTTGGAGAGTGCGATCGCCTTTCATATCAAGTCCGGTCGAGCGACCGCGATTTTCGTAGGGGCGGGTTCGCCAACAATACCTGCCAATAATTGACAATCTCAAAAACCCGCCCCGACCGGGATATTATGGTTAATCGATCGCACATGATATCATTCACCTCCTCAAAGCCGATCGCGCTAAACTAAAAGTAGCAATTCTCCTATCCAGCAGCATTGAGAAAATTATGCAGTGCGAATTGTGCGATCGACAAATGGAAGCATTAACCGCCCATCACCTCATCCCCAAACAAAACACCAAGCGGAAAAACGAAGATCCCAGCCCGACAATCGACATTTGCTCAGCCTGTCACCGCCAGATTCACTCTCTATTTGACAACAAACACCTCGCCCAAGAGCTCAACACCCTGGAAAAGCTCAAAAATGACCCTGAACTCCAGAAATTTGTCTCTTGGATTAAGAAACAAAAAACCGACAAACGCATTCAAGTACGCGGCAAAAAAGCTTGATTGCAGGGCCAGAAATTAGGTATATACTCCTGGACGCAGTTACTGTCTGATGCCCGGTTTCTTCATTAATTTTCGTTTCCTAACCCAAAATTTTATATAGCAACCCGGTTTGTTTGCCTAAATCCTAGTATAGTTATTTACTTATTCGTAACAAGCTGCCAACAATTATCATGAACCTCACCTCCCTCGAACTCGCAAAAGACCGAGCGCGCATCTACAAAAACTACCTCCAAATGGAAATAGATGCCCAAGCTAACATCAACAAACTAGCTTTTTTAGACAGGGGCGTTGAAAAATCCCCTTACCAACAACACATTAAAAACTATCCCGATTATCTCAAACAGAAACCCGACGGCTTAAAAGTAATTAGCTCTATTCCAGGCCCCAATAATCCCCTCAAACCTACTCCGTTTCCCAGCCTGGGAGAACTACCTCAAATTAACTCTCAAGCTTTAAGTTTCCTCCACGCAGACATCAAAGAAGCCTGCGTTTGCATTGGTACTTTTGTAGATGGCAAAATTCAGGCGCAGTGGCTGGGAAAAAACGCACTTACCAAAGCTGAACAGTGGAGTGCTACTAAAATTATCGCACTCCTTAATATCGTTAGTCAAGTAAATACCAAATATCCAGACTGCGACATTGACAACTGCGTTGTTAGAGATGGCAACGGGCTAAGACACGATTTTTACTTTTACGATTTAGCAAAAGATATGATTAGCTATGCCTCAAATATAGCAAGTTCAAACTCCTTAGCTGCGATGTTCAAACGCTTCGATACTCGCATAGGATTAGAGCAATGGCTCAAGAGCGCTACTGGCAATAATGACCTAATTTTTCGCGGCGATTACGGCGAAAATCCTTATCACAACAACCCCAAAATCTTCGATCTCACCAAAAAACAAGTGCTGCTAAGTGCGGCATTAAACAGTACCAAACAAAGTAATACCGTATCTGCTTATGATTTGACCAGGCTAATTTCCATGTTAGGATGGCACTTCCACATCGAACAGCGATCGCGCATGAAAGGATCTCAGTGGAACAGTTTAGAAAGCATTGTCAGAGCAATGGGACATGATAGCGCTCGATATGTGGACGTAGCAATTAAAACTTTGGGGATGGATACCCTTATTACTTCTCCAGTAATTATCTCAAAATTGGGTTACGGACTCAGCTCGATCCGGGGAACCCTAGAAACAGTTTATGTGGCTTTAGTGCGGTTTGTTGACGAGCGACCGAAGGCGGCGGGAAATCCCGCAAAACTCAGAACTTTAGCCATGACTTTGCGGGCTGAAAAACCTGTAGGCGGTTCCAGTGTCGATCGCCTAGCCATCGAACTCGACGCCAGATTTTGCGCCGAAGTCACGGAAATTCTCCGCCGATTGTTTGCGGAAGAATTTTAAAGGCGGGCGATCGACTAATGAGAAAGTCGGTGAAACTTGCGATAAAGCATCCTCTCTACCGGCTTTCCTCCCCGCAAATGTTGCTCAGTTATTGCCGCAACTTCTTCAGGGCAAACCCCATTGTACCAAACCTCTTCTGGTAGTACCAACACCATCGGCCCGTTGCCACACTGTCCCAAACAACCGCTAGCAACAACTTCAACTTCTGAGGGCGACAATTTCTGAAAAGCTGCCAGTACCTTTGCTGAATTTTGCTTGCGACAAGTGCGGTTTTGGCAAACGAGAACTTGCCTAGAAGATTGGATAATTTTCATGTTTTTTCACTTGACAATCTGCTCAATATATGCTATTTTTTTATCATGGGAATATGTGTGGCCATATATGCCCAAATTGTAGGAAAGTCGTTAAAAACTTTGGACGGGCTAGAAGCCCATCCCACAACTCATTAAACTTGAATTGCATTCAATCGCTTTGAATTCCTCAAATTATCGTGGGGAGTAGGGGCCCTAGCGTCCCGCCCGCCCGAAAAATACAATTTAGATGCGGGACAGCTTAAGACTTCAACGCACCCTATAATTAATCTGGTGACAAACCTTTGGAAGCCAACCATTGTCGATCGAACAAACGCGACTGATACCGAGCCCCGCCATCACAGAGTACCGTCACAATCGTATGTCCAGGCCCCATTTGCTTCGCCAAAGCCACCGCCGCCCCCACATTAATCCCCACAGAACCGCCCATAAACAGCCCTTCTTTCCTCAGCAGTTGGTAAATCACCCGGACAGCTTCAGTATCGTGAATTTGGATGGCGTCGTCTACCGGGGCATTCTCCATATTTCCAGTGACGCGACTGGTGCCAATTCCCTCAGTAATCGAACTACCTTCAGTCTTAATTTCCCCAGTTTTGAAATAACTGTAAAGCCCGCTGCCCATCGGGTCTGCCAAGACAATTCTCACAGCAGGATTTTTTTCTTTCAAAAACATTCCTACCCCAGCAAAAGTGCCGCCTGTACCCGTTGCGGCTACCCAAGCATCAATTTTCCCATCAGTTTGTTCCCAAATTTCCGGGCCAGTTGTCTCGTAATGAGCTCGGCGATTGGCTAAATTGTCAAACTGATTTGCCCAGACAGCATTCTCCATTTCTGCCGCCAATCTTCCCGACAATTTGACATAATTGTTCGGGTCTTTGTAAGGAACAGCGGGAACAGTCCGAACTTCCGCGCCCAAGGTTCTTAAAGCATCGATTTTTTCTTGAGATTGGTTATCGGGAATCACAATCAAACATTTGTAACCTTTAGCGTTGCAAATGTGGGCCAAACCGATGCCAGTATTGCCCGCAGTGCCTTCAACAACGGTGCCGCCCGGTTTCAGCAAGCCTTTTTCTTCTGCATCTTTGATGATGTATAAAGCAGCCCTATCTTTAACGGAACCGCCGGGATTGAGAAACTCTGCTTTGCCGAGAATTTCGCAGCCAGTTTCATCGCTGAAGCTGTTTAAGCGAATTAGTGGTGTGTTGCCTATTGTGCCTACAAAGCCGTTTTTAATATCCATATTTTTTTGATTTTTGCATCCTATTATTAATTTTTACAAGAAGTTGATATTTATTGCTACCAGTTCTACCAAATCTTGCTCATATTAAGTACGAATCCCGGCAAAACGGGGTCGCCGCTAACTGTAGCCGGATTCTCCAAACATTCTTCGGGCAAACCGGGACGGTAAATATAAACTCTGCGATTTTTGCGGTCAATTAACCAGCCTAACTGCACTCCTGGTTCTCTCATATATTCTTGCATTTTTTCTTGCAATGGCTTGAGATTGTCAGAAGCCGACCTCAGTTCTACTACAAAATCCGGGCAAATAGGTGGGAATTTATCTTGCTGTTCTGGTGACAAAGTATTCCACCGTTCCAGTTTAATCCACGAGGCATCTGGAGACCTGTCACCCATTGAAAGCTTAAATCCCGTACTGGAGTCAAAACACATACCTGTTCCATCTTGGCGAGCCCAAATATACAACTCTCCAAAGACGCTACCGCTGCGATTTCCTGTTGTTCCACCAGTAGGGGGCATAATTAGCAATTCTCCCGATTTGTTGCGTTCAATGCGTAATTCACTATTGATTTGACAGAACTCGAAAAACTCGTCTTCTGTCATTTGCAATTTTGGCGGTATTCGCAACACAATTGTTGATGACAGCATTTTGCCTTTCCTCCAATCTAAAGTGTTTACACAAGATTGCACAATTTCTTTGTTTGTAGTTAGCACTTGAGTGCTCGAAAATCAGGATTAAGGACTCAATTCCTAACTATAAGCTGGTGTGGGATCAATTCCGGTTGTATCGGAATGATTAAACCACAGAGGGCACAGAGAACACAGAGAAAGAGAAGAGAGAGATGCATAATTCCGATGTCAACGGATTTGATATTACGTGCGAATTATAGAGGTAAGGTGCTCCGTGGGCACCTTACATAATTAGGTTCTGCGTCCAGGAATGTTAAACCTATTTATTCGGCTGAGGAGTCATCCGCAAATAAGGCTTAATCGGCGTATAACCTTTAGGAAATTTCTCTGCCAACTCTTTCGGGTCGGTAATCGAAGGTACGATGACGCAATCGTCGCCGTCTTTCCAATCAACCGGAGT
Organism: Microcoleus sp. Z1_A1; assembly: GCF_036700305.1. NCBI lineage: Bacteria > Bacillati > Cyanobacteriota > Cyanophyceae > Oscillatoriales > Microcoleaceae > Microcoleus > Microcoleus sp. Z1_A1. The sequence goes on along the minus strand of NZ_JAUBOR010000007.1, from coordinate 45,173 downwards.
CGCGACGCTGTATTTGTCGGTAAGTTGCAAGGAATCAATTACTCGCAAAATTTCATTAAAATTCCGACCAGTGCTCGCGGGATAAGTAATGCTCAAACGCAATTTCTTTTCCGGGTCAATAACAAAAACTGTGCGGATTGTTAAGTTGTTTAGCGAGTTGGGATGGATCATGTCGTAAATGTCGGAAACTTTACGATCGCCATCTGCTAAAATCGGATAATTGAGGGTGACGTTTTGAGTTTCCTCAATATCTTTAATCCAGCCCATGTGAGAATCCACATCATCGACGCTGAGGGCAATGGTTTTGACTCCCCGCTTTTCAAATTCCGACTTGAGACGGGCCACTGCACCGAGTTCTGTGGTGCACACTGGAGTATAGTCTTTCGGGTGGGAAAACAACACGACCCAGCTATCCCCAGCCCAGTCGTAGAAATTGATTTCGCCTTCAGACGAAGCTTGGGTAAAGTTGGGAACTGTATCGCCTAATCGCAGAGTCATAACTGATTTCCTCTAATTTTATTTAAGGACTGTTCCTTATCATGCCATAATTCCCCGGTTTCTCGATCGAGCTGTAAAGGATTCTAAACTTTTTGGTCGATCGATCGGCAATTCCACTACTGTAATGTATGTGTGGCTTATACCGCTAAATTTGATTGCTATGCTTTACTTTTTGCTCAAGGCAATACAGCCTGTTTTAGTCCCGCTGTGTTTTGTCTCCGCCTGGGGTTTAGTTTTTTTGATATTTTCGAGTATCGGGCGTACTGTCGCCGACTCCCTGCGCCGAGCTCAGCGGATGCACCAAATCCCTTGTGCTAACTGCGTATTTTTCACCGGCGATTACCACCTCAAGTGTCCCGTTCAGCCTACCATAGCTTTATCTGAAGATGCGATCGACTGTCCTGATTATCGAGGGCATTCGGGAATTTACGGTTGAAAAATCCGGCCGCCACTTTACATATTTCTTAACATCTCTGGCTCTTTCAATTAAACTTAAGTTGTGGTAAAGAGATTTTCAGGAGTGTCGAAAGAATGCTAATTCAAAAGCTAAATGCCTGCGACGAGTTTATTGCTGGCGACGGTACTCAACTGCGAGAATTGCTGCATCCAGACAAACAAGCTGTGGATTTGCGTTACAGTTTAGCCCACGCCACTTTGCCACCGGGACAAACTTCTGCGCTGCACTCCCTGACAACTTCTGAAGTTTACTACATTCTCAGTGGCGTTGGAGAAATGCACATCGACGAGGAAAATCAATTCGTGGAAGCCGGAGATGCAGTTTACATTCCGCCAAACGCCAAGCAGTTTATTTACAACTGTGGCACAAAGCCGCTAATATTTATTTGTATCGTCGATCCCGCGTGGCGAAAGGAAGACGAGACAATTTTCGAGTAATTTTCTAGTTTTTCTCCTGGTCTGCTCGTTACCAGGTTCTGCCCGGTAACGCATATCTAGAGGCTCTGCCTTGACTGAAAAAAACATCACAAACCAAAAATCTATTTTAACAACAACAGCACCCAGCCATATGTACCGAGTGATTTCCTCTTTTTTCAACTTCGATGTGGAGTTGCAATAATCCTCGGATTCAGTTGCATTGCTCCCCTCTCATTAGTTGAGGAAGTATCAGCTTTGTTGGTGGGTGCTGCTATTGGTTTTTAATGAGACAGATGTGAGATTAAACAGCGTTTTTACTCCTTAGATTCTATTGTGAACTTCGCTGTGCTATCTAGATGTGGTATCTGTCAGAGAAGCTTTTTGTTCGCTTCATATTATTAATTTAGCACCTTATTCTAGAAGCGCAAGTACCTGCAACTAAACTTTACATTTTTAGAAGTAACGGCGGAAAATGATGAAGTTAAATTAAGCATTGAGCTTTCTAGCTGCTCAGGTAAAATAGTAGAGTTCGGCTGTGCTTGCGGCTGCGAGAAACGGCATAATATTTGTATGAAAACAACCAAACTCATCAAACTGTGCGCCTTGTCGCTGAGTATCTTTCTGCTGTGCAGCAGTGCAGTGACAGCCCAAACGACGGCGAACCCTCAACCTGGGCAGACTTACACTAACCAAGAGATTCTGCAACAGTTGGTGAAGGCAAAAGTCGTGTATCTGGGAGAAACCCACGATAGTGCGGAAGACCACCAAGCTCAACTGAAGATTATCCGAGAAATGCAGCGGCAAAATCGGAAAATTGCGATCGCGATGGAAATGTTTCAGCGTCCCTTTCAAAGTGCGATCGACAACTACTTAGCAGGTAAACTGACTGAACAGCAATTAGTCGAGCAAACAGAGTACGATCGCAGATGGCGCTTTCCCTGGGAATCTTACGCCCCCATTTTGCGGTTTGCCAAAGAAAATCAACTACCTGTCCTCGCCTTAAATACACCATCCGAAGTAACGAGAAAAGTTGCCACTCAAGGTTTAGAAAGCCTCACAGCGGAGGAAAAAAAGCACATTCCGCCAATATCGGAAATTCGCACCGACAACGCGGAATATCGGCAACTGCTGCTAGAAGTTTACCAGCAACACCAAAAGGCAGGACAGGGAAATAGTACGGCTTTTGAAAGATTCTTGCAAGCTCAAGTTTTGTGGGATGAAACTATGGCGGAAAAAATAGCCCAATTTGTCAAAGCAAACCCCGACTATCAAGTTGTGGTGTTGGCGGGGAAAGGACACATTATTTACGGTTACGGCATTCCCAGTCGCGTCGAAAGGCGTTTGGGTGTCGGGAATGTAAAAATGCGATCGGTTTTACTCAATTCCAATGACAATCCTGTTTTGTCGGCAGATAGACCCATTGCTGACTTTGTTTGGAATCACTCGGAATAGTACAATTATACGCGGAAGCAATAATTAGGAAAAAATCCATGACAAACAGACCAAAAATTCTCGCATTTGCCGGAAGTACCCGCGAAGGATCATATAACAAACTGCTGGTAAAAGTTGCGGCGGCTGGGGCTACTGCGGCGGGTGCAGAAGTTACTTATGTAGATTTGCGCGATTTGCCGCTGCCGCTATTTGACGAAGATTTGGAAGCAAAAGAGGGAATGCCAGAAAATGCCCGTAAATTGAAGGAATTAATGGTAGCGCATGACGGCTTTTTGATAGCTTCCCCTGAGTATAACAGTTCAATTACGCCTGTGTTGAAAAATGCGATCGATTGGGTATCGCGCCCAGCACCGGGTGAACCGGGATTGGTGGCATTTACTGGCAAAGTAGCGGTAATTATGAGTGCTTCTCCAGGCGGAATGGGCGGTTTGCGGGGATTGGTTCATTTGCGATCGATCCTGGGGAATATTAACGTATTGGTACTCCCGGATCAGAAAGCAGTTCCCCAAGCTTTTGAAGCATTTAATGCTGACGGTACGATGAAAGATCCCAAACAGCAGGACGCTGTTGAGAATCTAGGTGCTAAGTTGTCTAATGTGCTGTCGAAATTAATCGCCTGAAGCAATAAATTCATTTTGCAGTAGGGACACAGCAATGTTGTGTCCCTATCTTAGTATCTGTTATTTTGCTGGCTGCATCAAGTGCGATTCATAGAATAAAAGCCTTGAAACGGCATTGTTAAAATGCCCAAAATCCGACTAATTTCATTAACAAAAAAGTCTCGCTTGTCAATGAAAATTGTGCTGTTACTCAATTTAAGAAACTTCCAATCAGTACCCGTAGTAACAGCCCCATAAATGCTTTCAATTTGCTCTCCGCTGCGCTGATTAAATAATTGGGCGGCTACCATTTCTGCAATACACTGGCCTAAACCGGATTTAATACTTTCATTCTTAGCCTCTGTGAGAGTAATTACGGGGGCGCGAATTTCATAGGAATCCTTCGATGCAGTGAGAATATAATCGCAATACCCGTTTAAGCCCGCTTCTATATCTACATTGAATTCTGAACCAGAGAAAAAACCAACTTGAAAATTAAATTGCCGCCTGACTTCCAATAATATTGGAGCAATAATTAATTCAGCGCGAGCCTTTTCTGTATTAATTGCAGTAGCTAAAGACAGGTTTTCAGTTAAAGTAGTTTGCAAATAGGAACTTGGCTGTACCTCTGGGATATCACTAAACAAATCTAAAGGTTCTTCTACGGTTAAATTAAAAGATTCTCTAACTTTCGCTAAAGTTGTAAAGTCGCTGTATGCCACAGGTTAACCTCCTTGCTCGATTTGGGCGATCGCATTCTCAAATTGCTACAATTATAATTGATTGCCTGTTATACTCAACCCCAAATTAACATGACATTCACCGGAGATCCCGACTCAGCACCTGCTTTACCGACAGCAGCAGAAGCAGCGGTTGCCAAAACCAGCAGCCGCGCTTTAGAATCGCACTTGCAAAATCATCCGTCTGGCGAATCCCTCAAATTGATATTAAACGAAAAAGAGGGAAAGACAATTGACATACCTGCCGCAGCATTGCCACTGCTATTAGCGATTTTGCAACAGACAAGCAGCGGCAATACTGTCAAGCTGATTCCAATTACTGAGGAACTCGATATCTGGCAGGTTGAGGCCATACTCAATGTCTCCCGCGAGTATGTGTGGCAGTTACTAGATTCTGGCGAAATTCCTTACAAAATGGTAAGTACCTGTCGCCGGATACGTTATGAAGATGTAATGAAATATAAAAAGCAGGATTATGACAAAAGAAGTAAAATACTTGACGAACTTGTCGCAGAATCAGAAGCACTCGGTTTGTACGACTAACTCATGGAAATTGTAAAAGTTGTCTGCGATGCTAATGTTTTGTATTCAGCCGCACTCCGCGATTTTTTGATGGAATTAGCAGTTGGTGATGTGTTTGAGCCGAGGTGGACAGAAGAGATTCACGGCGAGTGGATGAGAAACGTGCTTCAGAACAATCCAAATCTCACATTAGAACAGCTTGCCAGAACCAAAAATCTGATGAATGCAAGCATTAAAAATTGTGTGGTGACTGGCTACGAGCCAATTATACCAGAGTTGGAACTTCCAGATCCGGGCGATCGGCACGTTCTAGCAGCAGCAATTCATTCTCGCGCGGATTTTATCGTTACTTTCAATCTCAGGGATTTTCCTACTGAGAATCTCAAACAATATAACATTGAACCGCTGCACCCAGATGACTTTATCCTGCGCTTTCTCAACTTAAAGTTTGAAGGTGTATGCAAAGCAGCCGAGAAACAAAGAATCAGGCTCAAAAATCCGCCAAAAACGCCTGACGAGTATTTGGGAACGCTGGTAGAATTGGGACTGCCGCTGTCAGCAAATCGGATGCGAGAATTGTGCTATGGAGATTAGTGCGATCGCCAACCGCAGACTTTTCCGAGTTTCTTCCCAGGTTTATTCTTGTATTTTCCCCCAGGCTAACTCTTCGACCTAGCCAATATAGCACTCATCTACTTTTTCCAACACCGCAGTAAATCTATTTACCCTTGTGCCTCTACTTGAAAACGGGTATAATTTTATTTCCTACAGATAATAGCTCGTGGAAAACTTACCACAAATTGTACCAAAACCGCATCACCCGATCGACGTAAAACAAAACCACCCGATCGCAGATTGGCAGAAATAGACAACAGTAGGCATACTTGAACCATCGGTCATCGGTCGGTATATTTCTTCCAAACAGCACGGCAGGCGTGGGAGACTCCTCCGTTACGCCTGCCTTGCAGTTTTATTTGATAATTGAGCGATTTGTGCGATCGCCAATGATACCAGTTCGCAAAAAGAATGAAACTGTAGATTATATTCAAACCCTTTGGGAATTAGTAATTCCTTAATCGAAAATCTAAAATCGAAAATCTCAAATAGTATCACCCCATTTTTTTCTTCTTCCAAGCCTCCACAAACGGCAAAAACACCGACACCAACTCCTGCCGATTCATCACCAAAGTCGGATAAGAAATCCTGCCGTAATTCTTCCCCACTTCCAGCGGAAAAATAGCCGGGGATTCCAGCGGCAACCAAACCGCACCAGCAGCCTTCACAATTACCCAACTCCCCGCAATATCCCAAATTTTGGGAGTCGCTTCCACCCCTCCCATAGCCACACCCGAAGCCACAGTCAAAAAATTGTAACTAGCCATGCCCAACATCCGAACTTTACTCGGAAGATGAGGCCCGATTCCCACACTCCGCGAACACAAATTAAAAAAATGATTGCCGCTCATTTTATCAGCAGTCGGCCGAATTTGCTGCCCGTTTAAAAAAGCACCTTGAGGCATATTGTCAAACACGCCGCCCGCAAAATCAGGTGCATAAAAACCGTGAAAAGACTGATTAATTGGCGGCAAATGCACGCAGCCAAAAACCGGGGTTCCGCGATACAACAAACCCAAAGAAATACCCCAAATCGGAATTCCCCTAGCAAAATTAGTCGTAGCATCCAAAGGATCGACAACCCAACACCATTCAGTATCTGGGAAAACGTGTTCGCCCTCCTCACTTAAAATCCCGTGACTGGGAAAAGTAGATGCGATCGCACTTCTAATTTCCGCATCAGCCCAATTATCCGATTTCGTCACCAAACTCCCGTCATCCTTCTCATCCGCTTGCGCGGAACCGAAATCTTGCAACAACTGCTGTCCGACTTTCTCGACAGTAACCCGTGCAAAACTTAAAATAGAATCCCAAAAATTAGTCATTAGTTATTAGTTATTGGTTATTGGTTATTGATTATTGGAACTAACAACTGCCACAGCCCAACTGACAACTGACACCTGCTTTCCTGACAACACATCAGTCTAATTCATTTTCAAGAATAGTGGCGATCGCACTTTTAGCATTATCCTGAAACTCCCGAACATCCACCCTACCCAACAGCCAAACAGCCAGAATCATACCCACCGCCGGCACAGCAAAAACCAACCCGTAAGCCAACATCGGCACCCCAAACAAACTTCTGCCCAAATCCAAAATAGCACCGCCAGTAATCGTCGCCACACCCCGCGCCATCGCCTGCGACAAACCCCAAGCACCAATAAAAGTCCCAGCAGTTTCTGCAGCCGTCAAATCCAACATCAAACTCAGCGCACCCGTCGTAGTAATACCCGAAGCAAAACCAAAAAACATTAAAGCCGACTTAAACACAATTGGATTACCTGTGAATCCCGATAAAATAATTAAAACAAAACAAGCCGCCACCGACAAACAGCCCAACCTAATCGTATTTTCCTTGCCAATGCGCGGCACAATTAAAAAACCAGTTGCACTCAAACCGATCAGAGTACCAGTACCATAAATAGCATTCAACTGCGTAGTTTCCGAAATCGACATCTTAAAAATTTCCCCGCCGTAAGGTTCCAAAACCGCATCCTGCATAAACAAGCAAATTGTCATAATCAGCAGGAAAGTAAAAAACAAACCGGTTTGGCGGCTAGCAGTCAAAATCCGCAGCGCACTTCCCAGAGTAATTTTATCTTCTCGATTCACTGCGGACGATCGCATCTTGTACCGCGAATACTTTTTCTCAACGCCAAAAGTTGCAATCCCCACCAACAGCAAAACCAGCGCCGGCACCTTCACAAACAAACCATTAATCGAAGCCTGCAACACTTCCCGCGGCACATCCCCATCAATTTGCTTCAGCAAACCGCTGCTAACAATCGCCCCGATAATAATACCAACCATCAGCATCGACCACACCACACCCACTAACTTCGATCGATCCTCCTCATCCGAAACATCCACCAACAAAGCAGCAAAAGGAGTCGAACTCGAACAAATAGCAATACCATAAAGCGCAAAAATCAAACCCAACAAACCCACCCAACCGTAAGTAGGAGTAGTCCACCCCACAGCCTCCAAACTGCTGCCCAAGCGCCACATCACCTGCACCGCCAAAAAAGCAGAAATCACAAACAAAACCCCGCCCATCCACACATAACCCGTGCGGTGATGGCCAAACAAAGGCTTAGCATCAGACATTTGCCCGAACCACACCCTAGCCGGGGCGACAAACTGGTGCATAGCCAGCGTACCCGCCACCACAGTAGCCGGAATCGCCAACTCCTTAATCATGACGCGATTGAGTACCCCCAGGGTCAAAATCGACATCATGCCCAATCCCATCTGAAACAAACCCAACCGGAACATAGTCAGCAGGGTAACTCTCTTTTGGGCAGGAGTCGCGGAATCTGTTAATCTTGAATCTGGTAAACGGTCGATCGACATAACTACTCAAATAAACACATCATTTGCACTTATAGTAACTGAGATATCGCCACCAGCCGCCATTCCTCCCCCGGCTAGAAGCTCGATCGGGATTATTCGTATAAATTCATATAAAAATAAAGAGAATCAATAACTGTGGATTTACCAACCGTGACAACCATTACCCTAGGACAAAACGGCCCCGCCGTCATTCCCCTGTGCGTCGGAACTTGGGCTTGGGGCGACAAACTATTTTGGAACTACGGCAGCAACTACGGCGCCGCCGAAGTCGAAGCAGCATTCAAAACATCCCTTGACAACGGAGTCAACTTTTTTGACACAGCCGAAGTCTACGGTAACGGCTTGTCAGAAGAATTACTGGGGCAGTTTCTCAAAAAAACCAGCCAACCCGTGCAAATAGCCACCAAATTCGGCCCCGTACCTTGGCGGATTACAGGAAAATCAGTTTCCGACGCTTTGAGTGCCAGCTTAAAACGCTTGCAAGTAGAACAAATAGCCCTCTACCAAGTGCACTGGCCATTCACTTTTTTACTCAGTCAAGAAACCCTGATGAACGCCTTAGCCGATGAAGTAAAACAAGGCAGAATTCAAGCAGTAGGAGTCAGCAACTATTCAGTAGAACAGATGCGCCAAGCCCATAAAATCCTAGCAGCCAGAGGCGTTCCCCTAGCAACAAATCAAGTCCGTTACTCCTTGCTGTCGCGGCAAGTAGAAAAACAAGGAATTGTGGGTGCAGCCCGCGAATTGGGAGTCACAATTTTAGCATACAGCCCCTTAGCCCAAGGATTGCTCACCGGCAAATACACAGCCCAAGAACCACCTACAGGAGCCCGCAAAATGGACTCCCGCTTCAGCAAAAGCGGCATCGAAAAAATTGAATTAGTCATGTCTACCCTGCGGAAAATGGGCCGAAAGCGCGATCGAACTCCCGCCCAAGTTGCCCTAAACTGGTTGATATGCCAAAACGGAGTCATCCCCATTCCCGGCGCCAAAACCGCCAAACAAGCCCAAGAAAATGCAGGCGCGTTAGGCTGGAATTTGAGCCAAGAAGAAGTCAATCAATTAGAATTAATGACACGTCCCTGGCGAGAATAAATTTGTTAATTGTTGACTGTTGACTGTTGACTGTAGGTTGTTTTTACTTCTGTCTACCCAACCTACAGTTCACTTCCTTCTTCCGATTCTTCACCTTCGATAATTAATCCGTGTATCCGTGTCAAAATCAGTGTCGTGCCTTCCCTCTTCCTTTGTCTTACTATGAAAATCTTAACTGACTGGGGCTTCACGCGCGAAGGCTGGCGCAATAACAGCCGCGGCGAATATTTAGTTTTGCTGCAAGGAGCATTGCTCACAGGATTTGTAATCTTACCAGTCTATCAACTGCCAGGATTAAAAATTCAATCAACCCACTTACTTTATATTATCTGGTTTATGGCCAGTATTCTCGGCTTAACCGGATTAATTTTCATCATCAAAGGATTGATAGACTTAGGAAAAAACCTCACACCTTTACCATATCCCAGAGAAGACGGAGAATTAGTCCAAACAGGCATTTACGGAATAGTGCGGCATCCATTATACAGCGGTTTAATTTTAGCAGCCCTCGGCTGGACACTTTTTCAAATGAGCATATCCCACTTAATAGCCAGCGCACTATTAATAATACTTTTCGAGATCAAAGCCAACCGAGAAGAAACCTGGTTAACCAAAAAATATCCAGACTATTCAGAGTACCGCCAGCGAGTAAAAAAACTAATTCCCGGAATTTATTAACAGTTCGATCTAAAAACCTCCCTGTCAACAGTCAACTGTCAACAGTCAACTATCTAAAGACCATTACCAATCAGAATAAACGGTGCCCAGTAGTATGGATGATGCAAACGACTGGCCACTGACCGTTTCAAACCGCTGCGAGTTTGAGCTAAAATTGATAAATTGGCCGATCGACCCAACACCGAATCATCACCTGTAATTAAGGCAATTTGCGCTTTTTGCAAAGCTTCTGCCTTTTTATTTCCCGACAGCAACGCCGTATAAAAAGCAACCATCAAAGCTTGAGTGCCGCCATCATCTACTATCCATAAAGAAGCGAGCGCAGCTTTTGCCCCTGTTTCCTGTATCTGGTAGCCAAAACCTAAAATTTCTTCTCCATTACCTAGTTTACCACCTATCCCCGTCTGGCAAGCACTCAATACTACCAAGTCTACATTTAGTAGGTTTAAAGTTTGAATATCGGGCAGGGTAATTAGACCCCCATCACCTAGCAAAATAAACGAATCTTCCGGTTGTCCGGTAACAAACATAGCATGAGTTGCCAAATGAATAATGTTATAATCTGGCAAACGCGGAATCATTGTGGCACGATTGAATTCCCGATCTATTAATTTTGTAGTTCCTGGCATCATCGCAGCTAAATTTTCCACTTCTAGCCCCGCAAATGGCAAACCCGAAAAACCAAATCGAGTAGACCCCCGTTTAAAATTATGACGACCCGTAGCAAAAGCACCCGCTAAAATGCGAGGTTTAGCAGCAGTTTCTACATTGAATTTTGTCAGGCTCATAGCAGTAATATTATTAATGACAAACCGCTGCCCCAACCATTGTTTGCCGTCGTATAAAGCTGCTAGGGGAATGTAGCGTAACTGTCCGTCAGGAGCATAAATAATGCTTTTAGCTTGTGCTTCAGTCAGATCGTCTTCTAGGGGTTTAATTAACCAATTATAAAGTTTATTGGCTGGGATTGTGGCATCGGAGTTGGGATCTTCCAAAGCCATGCGAAATTCCAGAATTGCTTGATTGAGTTCTTGTTTTTTAACCGCTACAGTACGTCGGAATGGGGGAGAGTCAGCAGTTGTTATTACCAATTCTAAACGGTCTTCTAAAATTAAAGGCTGAATCAATACGGCTTTTTTTTCTAACCGCTGCAATACATCCGATCGTATGTTATTGAGTTGAGCTAGATTCACAGTTTGTACTCTAGGGCTGAGTTGTCGGACAATAGCAACAATTTCAGGGGAGTTAATAAATTCATTGAATGTGCCGCGCATTTCCTGCTGCATTTGCCTGAGATTGGCAATTTCTTGTTGCTGCTGGGATGTGCGATTAGCTGGAGTAATTTTTTCTAATTCAGCCAGCTTTCTGCCTAGTTGAATTTCTCGATTTAAAATTTCATTGTGCCTGTTGCGAATTTGCTGTTCTTGAGGAGTTAAGGGAATACCTTGTGCTGTTTGTTCGTTTCCCCGCACGGAACGGAGATAATCTTCTATTTCTTGAATTTTGAGTAAATCGAGGACTTGTTGTGCTTCTAAAACTCGGTCTTGTTGCAGTAATAAATCGGCGAGGAGGCGGTAGGTATCGGCGACAGTTGTTGTATAAGAAAGCTGTTGTTCGGCGGGTAGAGAGCGCAAATCGCTGCGAATTGATTCGGTGACATTAACGGATAATTTATAAAAGGCTATCGCTACTTCTGGTTGATTTTGTTTCGCCAATACTTCCCCTATGTTACTAAGAATGAGGCGTTCTGTTTGGCGATCGCCAATTTCTTTAATAATTGCTAACGCTTTCTGGTAAGAATCTAACGCTTGGTCAAATTGATTTAAATCCTTATAGACACTACCAATGCTATTAAAAGTGTTGCCAGTCCATGCCTTTTCTCCCACTTCTTGAAAAATTGATAATGCTTGTTTAAGCGCGTCTATTCCTTGAGAATATTGCTCCCGCCTGTAATAAATAGATCCAACTTTGCTAAGGGTACGCGCTATACTGGCATTTCCGCCGAGTTGTCTCCGAATAGCTAATGCTTGTTCATAAAATTCCAAAGCTTTGGAGTAATCTCCTAACTGTTCGTAAGCCCACCCAATATTGTGAAGACTGTATCCTTCTCCAGATTTGTCGTTAAGTTCTCTACGAATGACTAAAGCTTGCCGGTGTAACTCCAGTGCTTGGAGATTATCGCCCAAAGCAGTGTAAACTAGCCCTATATTATTTAGAGTCCTTCCCATATTTGCTAGATCGTTAAGTTCTCGGCTAATAGCTAGACTCTGCTCGTATAAATTAAGGGCTTGAGAGTATTGACTTAAATTATCGTAAACTAAGCCAATGCTATTAAAAATACTCCCAATACCAGCTCTGTCGTTAATTTCCTGACGAATTGCAAGGCTTTGTTGATAGAAATCTAATGCTTTATAAAACTCTCCTTTCCAGTAATAAACTTTTCCAATCTCATGAATAGTTTTACTCATACATTCCTGATTAATTAGTTCTTGACAAATAGTTAGAGATTGCTCTAATAACTGAATAGCTGACGAATATTGACCGAGATAAGCATGAACAAGTCCTAGAGCACGGGTGGTCTCTGCAATACCTTTGACATCGCCAATTTCTCGACGAATTACTAAAGCTTGTTGGTAGATTTCTAATGCTTCTTTATATTGGTTTTGACGAAGTTTTTCCCGACCTGTCTCGAATAGCAAATCTGCTTCTATTTGACGGTTTGAAACCGTTGAATTTTGTGTTACAAATGTGGTTGTTATCCTATTTGGATGATGTATATGCAATTCTCTTAATGGCAAGTTCAGCAAAAAGCTCAGACTTGCAGTTAAAAAACTGAGGTAGTTAAAGCTAAAAGACATGAGGCAAATATTATACAAATGAGTTATATCCTACGAATAATAGTCTCTTCGTAGTTTGCTAACCACAAAGAGACCAGAATTTATGTTGATTATTTCACTCTTAAAGTTCGACTGTTTTTTTCTGGCTCTGGCTAATTTAGCATTATTGTTGCCCTTTACCATTTTTCTTGCGAGGATCATTAGACCCTGACTGTCCATCACCCCCTGGCTCTCCATCACCCCCTGGCTGTCCATCACCCTTCTTGACAGTACGATCATCAGACCATACCTCCCGTCGAGCACCCTTATTGACAAAACGATCAGACCGTGGCTGTCCATCACCCTTTGCATTAACGGGAAATCGTGGCTGTCCATCACCTATGTAACTACCAAAATCAGTAGGTTTTAGTATCTCAGTATTCCAATTATTGGAAGCATACCAATCTAGTTGAGTTTCTAAAGGAGAGTTAATACTTTGCGCTATTTCCTCACTAATTTGAATACTGTTTCCTGTAAAAGTTGATAGAGCTTCTTCGTAAGAATCTACTGCTTGTCTCCTGTATATATTGCCAATATTGGTTAGAGTGTATGCGACTCCTGTCGAATCGCCTATTTCTTGATAAATAGCTAATGCAGCTTGGCAATACTGCAATGCAGTAGCATATTTTTTGGCTTCAAACTTATTGCGAGCTTTCTGTAGTAAGTTAAATGCGATTTGATTGGTAGATGTTTCCGAATTCATTTGCGTTTTTGCCTCTTACTTTACTATTTAAAATTTGCACTATATAAAACTGTTCTCCGGGAAAAATCAAAAGTTTCTCTAAATTAACTCCCCCATCCTCCGGCAAAGCGTTGCGGTTTTGCCAAACTTGCCTTGAGTTTGGCAATCTGCGTTTCAAGTTCCTTGACTCTTTGCGTATTTCCTAAAGCTTTGTGACTGTTTATGGCTTGCGTCAACCAGCGAAGTGCTTCTTGCTTTTCGCCGATCGCCCCGTACAACTCCCCCAAAGCCTCCTCTAACTGCGCTTGCTCCCCGATGTCTTTGGCTGCACTAGCTAATTTTTGTGCTTCTAGATAATGGTTTTCAGCCAGCAATGTCACCCCTTCTTGCCAGTATAAATCGCCTAGCTTGCGATAGGCAATAGCTTCTTGAAAACCCGTTGCTACCAATGCTTCCAATGTCTCGATCGCCTCAGATTTCAAATCCGAACCGATGTAAAAATAAGCACGTTGCAAAGCTTGGGTTTTCTCGGCAATTTTTTGACTGTTAATTAGCTCGATCGCCCCTTTCACCAGTTGCTTTTGGGTCGTTGGTAGCATTCGGAAGCTTCGATCGGGCAGTTTTTCCTCGTCAGATGTCCTGCCGTTCTCAGCTTTTACCACAAGTAAATACACAAATCCCGGTTCCAGTTGTGGTGTTCCCGGATACACTACCTCATTTCCATTAACATTTGTTTCCCAAATTGTGCGATCGCCCTTCACTAAACTCACAGTATAATTATTAACACCGGGAACTTTATTCCAACGCAACTTCGGGCGATCGTTCAGCAATAAAGTGCGTCGGGGACTGATAATATAAGGAATTAAGACATCAAGAGGCCCGCGAGGATCGGCAGTATAATCCTCACAGTCGATCGCTAGCATTTCCGATCGCTCGATACCTGAAACTTGAGGATGCAATCCATTAATTATCGGATCAACTCTTGACGCTGTGACGATCGGGATTAAAGGCGTCAGCCCAAAAATAGCAAAGTAAGTAAATGTTTTGCCTTTGAGATTGATTGGTGTCAGCTTGGATGGATGATTATTTTTCATGACCTAAATTATTTTTCATTGTTCGCGATAGCGAAGCGATCGCATAAACTTTGGAAATCTTCATTAGTCCTCTGAAGCGAGGACTTGTGCTTTGAGGCAGGGGTTTAAACCCCTGCCGGACTATCGGGGATACGCTATAACTTTAAATTTTGAAAATTTTTGCTGAATTCTTGCAGCACCCATCTCTGTTCTTCAGGCAATTCAGACGACAAATTATTATAGCATTTTTTCCAATTAAATCTAGATTTTTGTTGATTTCCTTGACGTTCTAAAAGAACCGCTTGCAAACAGTAAGCAACAGAACGATCGCTAGAAATATTAATCGCTTTCGTCAGGTTATTGTTAGCCTCTTCATATCGCCCTAACTCCAACTGCGCCCAACCTAAATTTTTGTGTATAGTGTACGTTGTCTTAATATCTGTGGCAAGTGGTAAAGCTTTTTCTAACAGCGGTAGAGCTTTCGCATATTGTTTATCTAAAATTTCCAGTCGCGCCAAATTATTTAAAGCTTTATTAACACCTGCATTGATAGCAATTTGATATGCAGCGCGAGCCTTGTCATACTCTTGTTTGTCTTCATAAATTACGCCTAAGTTATAGTTAACTCTTCCATCATTTTCTTGAAATAATAGAGCTATTTTATAATATAATTCCGCATTGTCTAAACGTTGATTTTTGTAATTGCTCAAACCTTCTTTGTTAAGATAAAATACTATCTGGGGTGAGAAAGTCCACAAACCGCCTAGCAAAAAAAAGCTAGCTAGAGCTAGTTTGCCTACCCAGTTAAAACGAATCCTATCAAAAATAGGATTCGTTTTACTGGGTTCGATGGATTGTTTAATTTCTGGCAATGGTTGCGCCACGCTTTCCAAGGGCGATCGCGCGTCTCCTCGTGCCAAAATCTGCAAGATTTCCTGGCAGTTTTGTGGTCGCTTGCCAAAAAAAGGAGCCATCATGCGGTCAATTAAATCTGCCAAATGTGGTAAAACTTGCGTTGCTTTATCTCGCCATATCAATTCACCATTGTCAGGATTTTTATGTAAATCGATCGGCACTTTTCCTGTCAGTAAATAAACAAAACTACGCCCCAAAGCAAAGAAATCCGATTGCGGTACTGCATGACCCTCTGCTTGTTCGCTTGGCGTATAGCCAGCAGAAATAATCGCAGTTGCCGTATAATTTTCTTTTTGTTGCCGCAAGTAAGTTTCTGTTACTTCTCGCACCGCACCAAAATCAACTAATACCAATTTCCCATCCGGCTTTAACATGATATTGGACGGTTTAATATCTCGGTGAAAATACTGCTGCTGGTGCAGTAAATTGAGAATTTGTGTGAGTTGTGTCAACCAGTCGATCGCAGTTTCTGTATTTATTGGTTGATTCGCTCTTGCTAACATCCACTCTTGTAAATTTTGCCCCGGTATTTTCTCCATTACCAAACATGGTAACGGTTTGCTACTACCTTCAGGCCAATTAAAATATCCGTCTTTTTCTACACGAGGAATGCCGGGGTGTCTTTGGCTCATTAAGAACTTTGCTTCTCGCTGAAATAAAATGGTGGCTTTTTGCTTAATATCTGGGTTATTAAAGTTATCTAAATTCAAAACTTTTAATACTTTGATAATGCCACCATCGTCTACTTCAAAAATATCGCCAAAGCCACCGCCACCAATGCGATCGATAACTTGGTAGCGACCTTGCAGTAAAAACCCTGGATGAATTAAGTTACCTGGAATCATAGAACCTCTTGAGAAATCTCGTTTTTACCTGATTCTAGATCCCCCTAAATCCCCCTTAAGAAGGGGGACTTTGAGAAGACTTCCCCCTAAAAAAGGGGGACTTTGAGTACATCCGGTCCCCCCCTTCTTAAGGGGGGTTAGGGGGGATCTAAGTCTAATACTCAAACAGCATTCTTTAACCCTAGATTTTTTTCCCAAATGATTTAGGCTCGCTATATTTCAGTTTGTCCTAGCAGTTTGAGAAGATTTTTCTCTGCATATTGAAGCTTTGGGGAAGGACACTCGCGCACTTTTGACAAAAGTTCTTTTAGCTGCATTTGATAATTATTTATTCGAGTTAAATCTAAGCGTTCTCGAACTTTGGTTAAGATCGGGTGTAGCTGAGTAATTTTAGTGTCCTTGAGTTCGGGCGATCGCTCGAAAGCATGACTTCCGATTAAACCTAGCTTGTCGGTGGATTGCGCTTCCATTGCTTCGAGAATATTTTGGCATATTTGTTCGATCGAATTATGGGTGAGATATTTCATCATCACGGGTTCGAGAGTGAATTTTGCTTCAGCACTAGAGGGAGAAAGCTCTTTTTCGATTAACGAACGCCTTACCAAGGATTCTAATACTGTTAGTAATTCTGAACTAGAAACGCCTGCTGATAATTTTGCTTTCAGTTGGTTCCAGGAAATCGGCTGCTGTTCGATCGCCAGCCAGTACATGACAGCTTTTCCTAAATCCGATAACCGCTGAAAATGTTCGTTAAGTAGATTGGCAAAAATATCGCCAATAACTAAGGAGCTTTGACCCATAAATTGACTAATATTGCCATTAAACAACTCTTGAATTGTGGTAGCAGTAATTTTCAGTGCAGCCGGATGACCTCGGTATACTTGTATTAGTTCGTCTAAGCCGTTTTCTGAGTCAGAAAAACCAATGGATGCCAACAGCATTTTTGCATCTGTTTGTTTTAAGCCTTTAACTTGTAATGTACGCACAGGTAAGGTTTCGCCTGCTAAAGATGCAACCTCTACAGGCTTTTCTCGCGATAAAAGTAGCAAGCAGCTTTGATGCCTTTCTTCTGAGATTCGTCGCAGTAGTTGACCGTACCCTTCATAACCATCTCCGTAATACCCAGCGATATCTCCACTTTGCAAAATCATTTCCCAATCATCTAGGATCAGCAAACAACGGCGATCGCGCAAACTTTTGATTAGGGAAGAAATTTGCTCGCCTATAGTAGTTGGCAGTTGCGTTTCTGGGGAACTGCTGGCAAATGAGTTCAACTCAGTCAAGATTGTCAGCAAGGGAGGTGCATGACGGAGACTGCGCCAAATTAGATATTCAAATTCACCCTGAACTTGTTCTCCCAGTTTAGCAGTCAAAGCCGTTTTACCAATACCTCCCATACCCAACAGCGCCACCAAGCGACAGCGATCGCGGAGTACCCATTGACTGAGGGTATTTAATTCTGCGGCGCGGCCGAAAAAATTTGAGACTTCCGGCGCTTCACCCCAATCTTGGCGTAAGGGAGTGCTTGTAACTCCTGAAACATCGCCAAAATCCTCGATGTTGACCAATTGTTCCGCTATTTCTGGTGCAATTGGCTGTGCGGCTGTCTCTGACTGCAAGAGCGATCGCCTTTCCAATGCCGCTTGAAAGTTTTTTTTACTGACCCTTTCCCCTAAAGCTTCCGAAAGCAGCTTCCATAACTTGGGGCCCACATCTTGCATCAGGTATTCGGCAGCATATCCGTAAGTCTCTGCAATCTTATGATACTCATGACCGTGCCAAGATCCTGTCAGAATTATTACTTCTATATCTTTTAAGTGTCTGTTTGTTTTGGCAAATACGGCGGTATCTGCGAGTTTCAGCCCTTCTTCAAAATTCATCAGGTTAAAATTTTTTCATTGGATCTTGAGTATAACCTGAAGTTTACTGAGGTTTACTTAGTTAGACTGAGGTTGCCTCAGTCTTTTTATTTTTGTATTTAACTTTAACAACTTAGGTTATCTATATAGACCGTACAATAACAACTCGCTACTGTATACATATCAGCTCAAACAAACGAGCTGAAGCCAAATCAATTATTTACAACACTTACCTTGAGGTAAATTATGGCTGTCAATCATAACGTTCCGTATTTCAGTCAAGAAGATAACGAGATTCAGCCCTGGCGCACTTGCGGTGCTACAAGTTCCGCAATGTGTCTGAAATACTTTCAAGTTGCAGATTTAGGTTCCTTTCCACAGTACGAAGATGATGTTAAAAAACGTTTCGATCGGCTGGGAATAGATCACGGTTCTCCCGATGGCATCAAAAGATTGTTAGAGGGTTTAGGGTTGAGAGATAAGTTGACATTAAAGGGAAGTCTTTCAGACATCACTCGGTCTCTCGATTCTGGCGAGATCTGTATATTGCACGGTTTTTGGACGAATTCAGGTCACATTCTAGTTATTCGCGGCTATAACAACAACGGTGACTTTTTTGTGAATGACCCAGCCGGAGAATGGTTCCACTCAGGCTATCGGAAAAATTCCTCATTTTCACCAGATAACAAAGGCGAAAACAAGTTATACAGCGGTAAATTGATATCCTCCGCGGGCAATGCCTCTAGTTTGCGTGAAGCTTTATCTTTTTATGACAATTGGGACAGTAGCACGATCGAATCTACTGCAACAATGTGGCTGCATCGAGTTTCTAAATAGCCGAAAAACTTACTGCGTTTGCAATTAAAATTGCGTCCGGTAAAGCCCCTGAATAAAAAAAGTTTGTAGTGAGGACTTTAGTCCGCATTTTTCCCAAACCTGCAACAAAAGACTGAAGTGCTTACTACAAACATCATTACTACTTGGAGAACTGAATATGACCATTAAAAAAGTCGAGTTACAAATCAATGACGGGATTATTGATAGCCCTCACCTGATTGACGAGGTAGAAATCCTGCAAAGGCGCTTGAAAGATTGGGGATTATTACCCAAAGATGCCAAAATTGACGGACTTTTTGGGTCTGTCACAAAAGCAGCAGTCGAACAATTTCAACGGATGCGCCCTGCTAATAAAAGCCAATTTGTCCCCGGCGGACTACAAGTTACTGGAAAAGTTGATCGCAATACCTGGGCTGAGTTGCTGAAAGTGAAGCCAGAAGAAATAATCATAGTTAGTCGCACACCCAAGACTTCGGATATGCCCGATGGATTCCCTAGCATCGATCGTATTTTAGATGTTGCTCAATGCCCATCCGAAATTCGCCCCTTTGCTCAGAAAAATTTGCCTCTTATTCTCAATCAATGTCTCAACGATGGAGTTGTCGATCTAGGGCAAATTGCCTATGTTTTTGCAACGGCCCAACATGAATCCCTTTTGGGACGGTTCATGATGGAATTAGCTGATGGGTCGGATTATGAAGGTCGCGAAGATTTAGGAAATACTGAACCCGGTGATGGCCCTCGCTTTAAAGGCAGAGGTTTTGTCCAAATTACAGGGCGTCGCAACTATCAAATCTGGAGCGAAAAACTCGGAATTAATTTGATAGATAATCCAGAAAAAGCCGCTCTCCCTGAAATTGCTGCCATGATTCTAGTTCGGGGAATGCGCGATGGTAGCTTTACGGGTGTAGGTTTGAGTGGTTCCATTGTGGGCGATCAACGCGATTTCTCTAAGGCCAGAAAAATAGTGAATGGACGGGACAGGGCCGATCTCATCGCGCAGATTGCTGAGCATTACTTCAAAGCCATAGCCTAAACAGAAGTTGCCCCCTCCGTGGGGGAAATTCCACCTACAAATTAAACAATTCGGAGTCATTTTTTATGTCATTTACAGCAAAAGTTGTAACAGCAGCAGCGTGGGGAGCCAGACCGCCAAAATCTGGAACATTTCCTTTTCAAATGACTATTCCCCGCTATGTAATTGTCCATCATACAAACAACCAAAATCCTCCCAACGATGCCTCAAGAGGCACGCTTGAAGGAGCGATTAAGTTAGCGCGAAACATTCAAAACTTTCACATGGATGATAATGATTGGTCGGACTCAGGACACAACTTCTTAAATACAACCGGAGGGTTGATTTTAGAAGGTCGGCACGGTTCCCTAGATGCTGTGAAAAAAGGGTTTTGCATTCAGTCAGCCCATGCAGGGCAAGATCCAGGAAAATTAGCCAACGGCAATCAATCTCCTGGTATTGAAAATGAAGGGAATTTCATGACTTTCCAAATGAGTGAAAAGCAATGGGAGAGCCTTGTAGAACTTTGTGTGTCATTATGCGATTCTTGCAATATTAGTCCGCTCAATATCAAGGGACACAGAGATTTCAGCAATACTGATTGTCCGGGTGATTTGCTGTACAGTCAACTTCCCCGTTTGAGAAAACAAGTTGCTGATAAGCTAGGTATGCAATTCACTCCCGAACAGCTAGAAAATGATTCGCAAGTTGTGGATCTAAAGTTTGGTTCAACAGGTTCAGCCGTTATAAAACTCCAACAGCGATTGCGCGATCGGGGATTTAATCCAGGAGCAGTTGATGGTGTATTTGGTGAAAATACACAAACGGCTGTAAAAGCTTTCCAGCGTTCTGTTGGACTTGAAGATGATGGAATAGTTGGTAGCCACACTCGAACTAAGTTAGGACTTAGTTAAGCTTTAATCATTTAGGAGGTTAATCAAATGACACATTCTTCTATAGTTGAGACTCAACCAAATTCTTCAGAACATGGAAAAGAGCTTGCCGAATTATTCCAGGAAGATAATGGGAAATACTCGACAATGCGAGCCATGAGTTTTATTGCGCTGATTGCAGCGATTGTGTTTGGTGCAATAACAATAACTAGCAAAGATTCTGAGGGGAAATACATTACAACTGCTTTTTTAGTTGCTGCTTTCGCGCCAAAAGCTGTTCAAAGATTTGCAGAACGTGTGTAAGTAAAGTTGGTATGACTTACGCACAGGGGCTTAGAAACCGGGTTTTTTTACGAAAATACACAGGTGGTGACCTGCAGATTCGGTAAAAAACCCGGTTTCTGGAGTCGGAGTGCGTCCAAGACTGGCTGAGTTAGATAGATGATTAAAGCAGCCGACGCGCTTGTAAAATCTGCTCTATTAGAATAGCGATCGCACCTCACCCCTTCATCTCCTCACCAAATAACCAGAAATGAAGGTTGCAGGTGCGATCGCCCTCTGCTCTGATTAATGACAACTGACAACTGACAACTATCAACTGTCAACTGTCAACTGACTTTCATTCCTGCCGCGTACCATCAGGCATCACCGCCCCCTTTAAATTCGCCCCTGCCAAATTAGTATCCAACAGCAAAGCATTTCTCAGATTAGCACCCTTCAAATTAGCACTTTCCAGATTAGCCATCCACAGATTAGCCCCCTCCAAATTCGCCCCTTCCAAATCAGCGTTAACGAGAAAAATACCTTTCATAAAAGCACATCTTAAGTTAGCACTTATCAAATTACTCCCTCCCAAATAAGCATCCTCTAAAAACGCCTTTTCTAGATTGCTTACCTCCAAAATTGCCCCAGCCAAATTGCTGCTTATCAGGTAAACCCCAGCCAAATTGGCCTGTTTCAAGTTAGCATTTACCAAAGGCGCGCTCCACAAATTGGCATCTTTCAGGTTGACTTTTTCTAAATTGACGCCTTCCAGAAAAACTTCGCTCAAATTCCCCCCGGAAAGATTGCAACCTTGACATTCTCTCGCTGTCAGCAATTGCCGGACTTGATGCTTGACTGACGAACGGTTCGCTGCGACAATTATTAAACCTGTAGTTGCTAAGGCAATAATACTAAAAGTTGCCAGCCCGATCGCACTTACAAGCTTTCTCTGTTGTATTTTTCGGAAAATCCGCTTGCAGCCCCTAAAAATATTTACAAAATTGCTCATATTTATAATCAAGTGTTTTGCTTCCCTGCCCTTCCCCTTCCCCTTGCCTTATGAAAAAACAGTTAAAATTTAAATTTCTGACGATCGCACTTATTGTAAGCTTAGCAATAATCGGTGTCGGGTGCGATCGCCTTTTCAAAAAACCCTTTCAACTTCCCGCCTCAGCCAAACAAGAACCCTGGCCAATTCAAACAGGCCTCCGAACAGCCATCGTCCGCGAAAATATACCAACAGTCAACCGCGTAGTTTTAGTACCCGACGAAGCCACATTCTTAGCAGCAATCCAAAAATGGAATCTCAAAGGACACTGGCCTATTCTCATCGAAGACAAAAAATATGCCCCCATGTTTTTGCAGCGCTTTAAACCCGAAGAAATAGTCCGTTTGCCCAGCATCAAACAGCAACTGCCAAAAAATCAAAAACTCCAGCAATTAATGCTGAACGCCACAGCAGCAGCCTGGAATGCCACCGATACTCCAACCTTAAAAGCAAAATGGCAGCAACTCGGCTGGGAACCCCCAGGAGTAGTAATCACAGCAGAAAACGACCCAGCACGCTCAGCAGCAGTTGCCTTAGCAGCCGCTCACGGCCAACCTTTAGTATTTCTAGAAGGCAACTTCGGGAAACCCAACGATACCCTCAATAACACACAGTGGAAAACTCTGCAACTAGCAGTTACAAAAGCCGTCGAATCAACCGGATTTTTTTATTCTCAACTCGCAGACCCGATCGACACAATAACCATTGTACGCCAACTAGCAGTCAAATATCAATCTCCTGAAAAACCAGAGGAACAACTAGCCGTTACCGACGGTTTGGGAAGACACCCCAACGGCGAACGCTGGGCGGCTGTCGGCTGGATTTACGGTTCCGAGGTACGATCGATCTATCAAGCCATGTGTGCCATATTTCTAGACAGCCAAACAGCCATGCTTTATGACAGTTACCCCAAGGAAGGAAATTGGGCAAAATATGAAATGGAGGAAGCAGCTAGCGAACTAAAAACCATAGGTTTAAATGTCGAATTAGTGCAGAAACCCGAATCGAGCCTAGAAAAGTGGCGGAGTTTAGCCTCAAAACCGTGGACATTTGACTTAATATTAATTAATTCCAAAGGCTATCCAAAATCATTCCAAGTGGGCAACGGCGACGCTTTAGTTGAAGACATACCAAAACTACAATTTCCCGCAGCAATCCACATGATCCACAGTTGGTCAGCAGCAGCGCCAGATGACACAAACACCGTTGCCGGAAGGTGGCTAGAGAATGGTGCTTACGCATATATTGGCAGCGTCAACGAACCTTTTTTATCGGCATTTATTCCACCTAAAATAATCGTCGATCGCCTAAAGCGAGGAGCACCCTTTTTAATCGCAGCACGTCAGCTCGAATCCCCACCCTGGAAAGTCGCCACCATCGGCGATCCGCTAATGTCGATCGCCAAACCCAGACCAAGAATCCCGCCCAATCAACAACCGATATGATAGTATGCGCGAGCGAGGATTTTAAAATTAGAGATTTGAGATTTGTGGTTTGAGATTTGTGGTTATCAGGGAAAATCTCCCATCGACAATTCTTTAATTTGAAAGTTGTTTTTTACTGAGTTATATGATATTGCTAGTTCACTGATGCGATCGGCATAGCCACCCACAAGGTAAATATAGTTGATTACCATTATAGCCAGAGTATATCTAAGTTTGAATGTAACTGAGCATACAATCACGCCAAATCCGTCGCTCCTCATAATCAGTCATTCCACCTCAGCGGCTAGCCCCAAAAATTTACCCGAAAATACGCCTTAATTAAGTTGTCAATTCCCCTAAAATCACTCAAAATGAAAATAAGAAATAAATTGTAATAATTATATAACTTCTCACCGAAGAATTAACCGCTAAATGAGAGCCATCCCTCCTGTGGATCTGCAGCCACCCGGGCCAACCGCAGCAACTCCCCAAGCCTCCCGACTGAGCCCGTTATTCAACCGCCTGCACCCCAGCCCAGAAACCCTCCTGCTCATCCTCTCCCTAGTCATAGGGGGAGTTACGGGCGCAGGCGTCGTCACCTTTCACTACCTCATCCACTTCATCCACAGCCTGATGCTGGAAGACTTCATGGGGGCGATCGCCTCGAAAGGCTCTTGGACGCTAGCCTGCATTCCCACCCTCGGCGGAGTCATCATCGGGCTGATGCGGTGGCGATTTCGGGACTTTGGCCCGAATATGTCTTCCTTAATTGCAGCCACCCGCGGCCTGCAAGAACTCTCCCCCCTCAAACCCATCACCAAAATGGTGGCAGCCTCAGTTTCCCTCGGCACCGGCGCCTCCCTCGGCCCGGAAGCCCCCAGCGTCGAAATCGGCGCTAATTTTGGAATGCTGCTGGCTCAAGTTTTGCAGCTCTCCCCAGAACGGCAGCGCTTGCTCCTGGGCGCCGGAGCAGCAGCAGGTTTATCCGCCGGATTTAACTCTCCCATCGCCGGAGTCTTCTTTGCCTTAGAAGTCGTGCTCGGCAGCACCTTCGCCACTTCCTCAGTCAGCGTAGTCTTGCTCTCCGCCGTAGTTTCGGCGCTCATCGCTCAAATCTGCTTGGGAGCTCAGCCGGCCTTTTCTTTGCCAGTTTACGATGTCCGCAGCCCCCTGGAACTGCCTCTGTATATGGGATTGGGACTTTTAGCGAGCGGAGTGTCTCTAGCCTACACAGAAGCAATTCAATTAGCCGAGGGCTGTTTTCAAGGAAAAGTCCGAGGATTTGCTTGGCTCGGACGACTGCCCCGGCCGCTTCACCCGATCGTCGGCGGGGCCGCAGTCGGCTTAGTCGCCCTGCAATTGCCTCAAATTTTGGGTGTTGGCTACGAAACAGTCCAAGCCATGCTCCAAGATGTTAAATTTTCCTTGCCTTTGCTGTTGCTGCTGCTGTTTGTCAAACTGGCGATGACCGCAATCAGCCTCGGCAGTGGTTTAGTGGGCGGTATATTCGCTCCGGCGATGTTTTTGGGAGCTTCCCTGGGTTCGGCTTACGGCCTCTTTTTGGAAATGCTGCCGGCAATGAGCGATCGAGTCGCTGGCCCTGCCGCCTACGCAATGGTGGGAATGGCCGCCGTCCTCGCCGGCAGCGCCAGAGCACCGCTGACAGCCATCCTATTGATGTTTGAATTAACCCGCGATTACCGGATTGTCTTGCCTTTGATGGCAGCAGTCGGATTGAGCGTTTGGCTGGTGGAGTGTGTCAACCGCCGATCGACAGCCCACAGCCTCAACCTTCAGCAAATGGGCGTAGACGTGGCTGTCAATACACCGATCAAAGCCAGAGAACAGTTGCAGGATTGGGAAGATGTTCTGGGCGATCGCATCGTCACAGAACTGATTTCTTGCCAACTCCCCACCGACGGCGAACACAGTATCGAGGAGCCAGTGCTGGCGATCGCCAATGCACATTTGCCGGAAAATGTCAAACCATTACCTGAAACAAAATCAGCAGTTTGACGGATCTCAAATCCGGTTATTTCGTCACCAAACCGATCGCCTTAAAGCTAAATCTGACAACCATGATATTTATCAACCCGAAAACCGATTACGCCTTCAAAAAAATCTTCGGTTCCTCAGAAAGCAAAGAGATTCTAATTAGCTTTCTCAACGCCTTAATTTATGAAGGAAATCCCACCATCCAAGACTTAGAAATTATCAACCAGAATCTGCCGATCCAAGTAGAAAATTTAAAAGATACTTACCTTGATGTCACAGCCAAACTAGACGATGGCACCTTAGTCATTATTAAAAATCTAGTTCTCAACGTTCAATATTCTGGCAATCGGGTGTTGTACAATGCAGCCACAACCTACGCATTTCAATTGCAAAGAGGAGAAGGCTATCGAATGCTCAAGCCATTAATAGCTTTAACCATTACAGATTTTGAAATGTTTCGCAACAGCCCTAACTTAATTTCGAGATTTGTGTATAAAGAAGTTAAAAGCAATTTAAACTATCCCGAAGATGCCATGAATTTAGTGTTTATAGAATTACCTAAATCCCATAAAGAAGCAAGTCAACTAGAAACTTTGACAGATAAATGGATATATTTCATGAAATATGCCAGAATTCTCTCAGAAGTTCCCGAAACAATCGATAGCGTACCGGAAATCCACAAAGCATTCGATCTTGCCAATCAAGCCCGGTTAAGTCGGGAAGAAGTAGAAGTTTTGGAACGCAGGGAACAGTTTATTCACGATCAACAGGGGGTAATTATTAAAGCTGTTGAAGAAGCAAGACAGGCAGCAAGACAGGAAAGAATACGAAAAGAAACGCTAGCGATCGCCCGACAATTACTTTCACAGCTAGATAATGCCACGATCGCCCAAGATACGGGGCTTAGCGTTGAGGATGTGCAGAATTTGCGACCGGGCGATTCATAGTTTAAAGTAATTGGGTACAGGAGTGGAGCTATACATAGTGATCAACGATTTTTGATTATGGATTATAGAAAAAAACTATTGATCCTCGATCTTGATGAAACTTTAATTTATGCTGCCGAAGCATCTCTCCCTCGGCAAGCTGATTTTTTAGTGGAGCCATATCACATTTACAAACGACCGTTTCTAGATGTCTTTTTGAAAAATTGCCTGGACTGGTTTGATGTGGCAGTTTGGACATCTTCTTCGCCGTCTTATGCGAGCGCAATTGTCTCAGCCCTCTTTGAAAATCCTAAAACTTTATCGTTTGTGTGGGCAAGCGATCGCTGCACAGTTGCTTACGATATGGAATGGTTGGAATATTACAATCGCAAAAATCTCAAAAAGGTCAAGCGCAAAGGGTATCGTCTAGAGTCAATCATTGCAGTGGATGATACACCTCAAAAGTGGGAGCGCAGCTATGGCAATCTGGTGCGAGTAAACCCCTTTGAGGGGGAGGAGACGGATGATGAATTGAAGTATTTGCTGCTTTACTTGGATCAACTCAGATATGAAGAAAATATCCGCAGTGTCGAGAAAAGGTTCTGGCGAAATCGGCTTATCCGATCCATCGGTGAGTCATATCAAATCCGTTGACATCGGAATTATTATCTCTCTCTTCTCTTTCTCTGTGTCCTCTGTGCCCTCTGTGGTTTAATCATTCCGATATAATCGGAATTGATATCAGATATCTCAAACACTTCGTCAAGTCGCATAACAAATCGATGAAGCCGAAGGCATGAATATCTTGGTGCTGAGTTTGATGTTACTTGCCGTCGCCTTACGCCCACCCTCAACCCCTCGACATCGCAGACAGTGGCGCTACCCTCAAATCTGCTCTAAAATAATCAAAAATTATAAACAAGCCCAGAGGCGCTGAGGTGACTCCTAACGAGGGAACGGCAAACAGCAAAAGTCAGAAAATACCCGGCAAAACCCCCTTGGGTTCTAGTTACTACGGCTTGTTAGGGCTGCATCCTTCCGCATCGCCGATCGAAATTCGGCGATCGTACCGGGAACTGAGCAAACTCTACCATCCCGATACCACCGAGCTGCCACCCGCAGTCGCCACCGCCAAATTTCAGCAGCTAAACAACGCCTACGCCACCCTCAGCAACCCAGAACGTCGCCTCGCCTACGACCTCAAAATAGGCTATTCTCGCCAGAACGTGATTGGGCCACCCCCAGGCTTCAATACTCCGGTTTCGGCATCGGGCAAAAAAACTTCCAACTCCGCTTACCTAGATCCCACGGATCGACCTCTTTCCCCCGGAGAAATGTTCGCCCTGTTTATCATGGGAGCTAGCTTAATCGGATGTTTGGTACTGGCGATCGCGATCGGCTTAATTCGCGGCAATTAAACCCTCAAATCCCAAATCTCCAATCTAAAATCGGCAATCCTCAATCCTCAATCCCAAATCTAAAATCTAAAATCTAAAATCTAAAATCCCATGACTCTTCCTTCCGCCGACACTCCTTTGTACAACCATCCACTCCCAGAAATCGAGCAGTGGCTAAAAAGCCGCGGCTGCCAGCAAGATCGGCGAGAACTCCACTGCTGGCAGATCGAGCAACTTACATGGAAAGCAGAACTTTCCCTCGATATTGACCAACTTACCGTCCGCTACATCGATGCTGGAGCCGACGGCCAAGACATTCAGCGAGCATTCAAATACTCCCTCTCACGTCAGGACATTGAAGCGGCCGTTTTCTCCGGCCCCTAATTTGATTTTAGATTTTAGATTTTAGATTTTAGATTTGTCCTCCAATCTCACATCTAAAATCGTTATGTTGAGCAGGAACTGAGTGAAATTGGTATGAGATTTTAGATGGGGAATCCAGGTAAAAAGCCTCAACCCTGCAAGCATTTACATGGGATTGCGATCGTCCCGGTCGCTCTATTTTGCTGTGCAGGACGCTCGCAGGTGGCGTAAAAACGTTTTTTACTTTTATGGAGATGCTCCCTCAGAATCCACACCTACTTGGAAACTGAAAAATCAACCAAAAAATCTAAAATCTAAAATCCAAAATCCAAAATCCAAAATCGTTAGACTTTGCCAAATCGGCGGCTGCGCTTCTGATAATCAGACAAAGCGCGGTGAAACTCCGATCGATCAAAATCCGGCCACAGCGTCTCAGTAATGTAAATTTCCGAATAAGCCATTTGCCATAGTAGAAAATTGCTCAACCGCATTTCCCCGCTCGTCCGGATCAGCAAATCCGGGTCACAAATATCAGCAGTATACAAATAGCGTTTAAATAAAACCTCATCAATCTCCTCCGGCTGCAACTTGCCCTCTTTCACCTGAGTGGCGATCGCCCGACAAGCTTGTACAATCTCCTGACGCCCCCCGTAATTCGTCGCCACCGTAAACAAAATCCCCTGATTATGCTGAGTGGCCGTCACAGAACGCTCGATTTGGGCCTGCAAAGACTTCGGCAAAGCCTGCAAATTCCCCATAAATTGAATTTGCACGTCCTCGTCCACCATCTCCCGCAATTCTTGTCGCAACTTTCCCTCAAATAAACTCATTAAAAAATCCACTTCCCCGGCAGGCCGCCCCCAATTCTCCGTCGAAAAAGCATAGGCCGTTAAAGCTGGAATCCCCCAATCTTTGCAGCAGCGCAGCAGTTCCTTCAGAGTGCTAGCTCCTCGGCGGTGCCCCGCAATCCGCGGCAAGCCCTTCTTCTTAGCCCAGCGCCCGTTCCCGTCCATAATCACTGCTATGTGCTTAGGCAGTAGTTCCTGTTGCAGATCCTCCGGCAACTTTTCCAAGCAAATTCCTTGACTCATGGTTTCTCCCGATTACCCGACTAACGGCGCAGTATCCGTTTTAATAGCGT
Source organism: Microcoleus sp. Z1_A1 (assembly GCF_036700305.1). NCBI lineage: Bacteria > Bacillati > Cyanobacteriota > Cyanophyceae > Oscillatoriales > Microcoleaceae > Microcoleus > Microcoleus sp. Z1_A1. The sequence goes on along the minus strand of NZ_JAUBOR010000007.1, from coordinate 15,695 downwards.
CACTCCCTTCAATCCTATCTGGCGTCCGAGATTGCCGATCGGAATTGGAGCCACAACTCTTTCTCCCTCGGACGGAAACAGCTTTGCTTCCAGCAATTCCTTAAGTTTGTTGCTAGTCAAAGGTCGATTTAAAAGTCCCATCTGGGCTAAAGAAATAGAACCCGTTTCCTCGGACACCACCACGCACACGCAAGCTTGCACCCGTTCCGTAATCCCCATCGCCGCCCGGTGGCGCGTTCCCAACTGCCGCGACGCAGTGCGATCGGACAAAGGCAAAATTACCCCCGCCGACACGATCCGCGAACCTCGAATCAAAACAGCTCCGTCGTGCAGCAAAGTTTGCGGCTGAAAGATAGTCTGCAACAATTCTTTAGAAACTTCAGCATTTAGCTTTAATCCCGGCACAGAAAAATCTCGATCGTCGATCGGAGAATCTGTTTCTATAATTAGTAAAGCGCCCGTGCGGTTTTGCGAAAGTTCTTTTACTGCGTCCACAATTTCATCTATTACGCTGTCCGGTTCGGGAGTTGGCCGGCGATCGCGTCCAAACAATTGCCGAAATTCCCCCCGACCCAATTGTTCCAGAAATCGGCGAAACTCCGACTGCAATATTACCGCCATTGCCACAGCCGAACCAGTCACCAAGCTATTTAGCGCAACGTGCAACAGCCTCAATCCAGCCCAGTTGCTCACCGCCGCCGCCAGCATCAAAATGATAAATCCCCGTACCATCCACAGCGTTCTGCGCTCGCCAACAATGACGAGCACCAAATACGCAAGGGCAAAAACCAGTCCAATATCGATCCCTTGAATCAATAAGGACTGAACCAGGGCCAAGTCAAAGCCAGATTGTTGATTGTTCATGGTTCATCGAACGCTACCGCCTGTGAACCGCGAACCGTGATGCACTCGAACCCGTGAACCATGAACAGTTGTTATAAGGAATACTCTGAAAATCCCCGTGTTTTTAGACCGGGGAGTGTCAATCCAATCGCGTGACTGAACAAGGCAAAAGTTAAAAGTGAAAAGGCAATCGTCACTAAGTAAACATGGATTGTCTTTCTTTTAACTTTTAACTTTTAACTTCTAAGTTTTTACTTTTGAGCTCCGAGTCGTTCAGGAAGGCGGTCAAGCCTCAGCAAATCCTGGTAAGTTTCCCGCTGTATAATCGTGTTAACTTCCCCATTTCTCACTAAAACCGCTGCCGGTCGGGGTACTCGGTTATAGTTAGAAGCCATACTGTAATTGTATGCCCCTGTGGCCGTAACCGCGAGGACATCTCCGGTCTGACACTCGGGCAATTTGGCATCTTTAATCAGAACATCGCCTGATTCGCAGTGTTTCCCAGCAATTGTCACTGTTTCCGTTAAGGCAGCAGACATTTTACCGGCTGCGAGGACTCGATAAACTGATTGATAGGTAATAGGACGCGGATTGTCCGACATCCCTCCATCCACAGCTAGATACGTCCGCATTCCCGGAATGACTTTTTGAGAGCCAACGGTATAAGCAGTGACGCAGGCTGTACCGACGAGCGATCGACCCGGTTCGCAAAGCAATTTTGGTAATGGCAATTGCTGCCGCTCGCAAGCTGCTACCACTGCGGAGCAAATTGTACGAGCCCAATCTTCAATGCTGGGAGGATCGTCCGCTTCAGTATAGCGAATGCCCAACCCACCGCCAATATTAATTTCTGTTGCTGGCAAACCATAACTCTGTGCTTTTGTCAAGGCCTGAATTATGACTTCGGCTAAATCGTCATGGGGTTGCAGTTCAAAAATCTGAGAGCCGATGTGAGCGTGCACTCCCACGCAAAATAAGGACGGCTGTTGGCTGATGAAAGTAAATACTCGATCGAGCGAGTTGGGATCAAAGCCAAATTTACTATCGATTTGACCCGTCTGAATGTACTCGTGGGTGTGACACTCAATTCCTGGAGTAAACCGCACCATAACTCGTGTCGGCCCACCTGTGAGGCTGCTGACACCCAATTGTCCCAACTCTGCTAGAGTCTCTAAATCCCGCCAATTGTCGGCTACGGTAATGCAGCCGCTTTCGACAGCTAGCCGCAGTTCCTCGCGGGACTTGTTGTTACCGTGGAAGTAGATTTTGTCGGGACTGACTCCGGCTTGCAGTGCAGTGTAGATTTCTCCGGCGGATACGACATCTATGCCTAAACCTTCGTCCGCTGCGATCGCGCAAACTGCCAAACAACTCCAAGCTTTAGAAGCATAGAGCACTTGAGATTCGCCCGGATAGTAACGCCCGAAAGCATCCCGGTACTGGGTACAAGCCGCCCGCAACGTTTCTTCGTCTAAAATATACAACGGCGAGCCAAATTGCTCCACCAAAGCTGTCACCTCGCAGCCTCCGATTTCCAACCGATCGCTGCTGTTAACACTGGCTGTCAGCGGTAACAGTTCTTGATTGGGCGATCGAGTTTGCAGGGCTTGTTGAGACTCAGACAGATACTTAAGTCCCGATTCCACCCCGAAAGATTGAGTTGATACCATCGCGCAATAACTATCCTTACGGTCTTTCCCAGTGTACAATTGACGGCAAGCAATTGGGTCAGTTGCCCCCAGATTCATTCCGCAAGCAGGCTGACTGACTGAGACTCGATCGAACTGGAGCATCCTTGCAGTGAGTAATTATCAAATCTAAAATCTAAAATCTAAAATTTAAAATCGACTGTGCGTTTTCTACAAATTAAACATCTCGTCGCAGAAGACCTCAACAGTGCAGTCGAACTCGATCGGCTTTGTTTTGGGGGACTTTGGGCGATCGAAGGCTACAGGCGCGAGTTAGACAGTCCTAACAGCGATTTATTAGGTCTTTGGACATGGGAAACTGACGACTGTGAATCAGCTCAAAACCGGGCGGGCACGGAGACACCGCCCCTACAGATTCCGCCAACTCTCATTGGTATCGGTTGTTTGTGGGCGATTTTAGAAGAAGCTCACATTATCATGCTGGCAATTCATCCTCAGTTTCAAGGTCAGGGTTTGGGACAAGCTCTGCTTTTGGCTTTGCTAAAATCGGCTTGTGAAAGACAATTAGAACGGGCAACCTTAGAAGTGCGGGAATCGAATTTAGCCGCAGTTTACCTGTACAAAAAGTTTGGTTTTAAAGAGGCTGGACGGCGCAAGCGATACTACGAAGACACCGGAGAAGATGCTCTGGTAATGTGGCGCAGCGGTCTGGAAAAACCGGAATTTCAGCAATATTTGACGGTTGAGAAACGGGAGATGTGCGATCGGCTGCATCAGAAAAACTGGCATTTGGCGATCGACATTTTTGAGTTGTGAGCATGAGGCTCCAGAAACCGGGTTTTTTACGACCATACTTCATTGCCACCCGCAAACTCGATAAAAACCCGGTTTCTTTTGTCGGTATTCAAGCACCCATGAGGCTTCAGAAACCGGGTTTTTTACAACAATACTTGATTGCCGCCCATAAACTCGATAAAAACCCGGTTTCTTTTGTCGGTATTCAAGCACCCATGAGGCTTCAGAAACCGGGTTTTTTACAACA
>NZ_JAUBOR010000007.1:0-12061 GCF_036700305.1 Microcoleus sp. Z1_A1 | reverse complement strand
ATACTTGATTGCCGCCCGCAAACTCGATAAAAACCCGGTTTCTTTTGACTTAAATTTTCACAATATCTCCTAATTTTGGCTCAAAAACTCTAGTAAATTTACGGTATCAAATACGGCAAAAAAGCTTTAATCTCTATCCCAAGATGTTGTTTTCGTTAATTGCTGCTACAGACGAAAACAAACTCGCTGCTGTGGGCGAAGCCTTTTAAATCAGGAATATCTAATGAACATAAAATATGGACTGACCGCTATCCTGGGAACATATTTAATATCCACATTTGGAGGAGCGACCGCTATGGCAGCCACAATAGGAGGCACAATCAGGGTTGACGTAAGTGGGGGCGACTTCGCGGGGGTCTACACGGGTGACTTTGCCTACGACGATACACATCTGACCAAAGTCGGCACAGAATTAATGACCATAAATGGTGGTGGTGGAAATGGAATTATACCGGGACTGTTATCTATGAACTTTAGATTTCTGGACTTTGCTACTGGCTTAAATCCTGTCACCTACACAGCCGATGATGTTGATGAATTTCCAGACTATCCACTTTTGTATTTAGAGAACGGAATTCCCACTCAATTTGCCTTCCAATTTTTTTCTACATCTGGAAATGATGGACTTATGTTCGGAGATCCCAGGTCATTTAATTTCGCCTTGCGAAATGGAACTATTGGAGGTGATGGGATTGTGAGCTTAGAAATTACTGAACCTACTACTGAACCTACTCCTGTACCGGAGAACTCCTCCCCCGTCGCCTCATTGTTGGCCTTTTTGGGCTTGGGTGCAGTTCACTTCTGGAGAAAGTGGAGAAAGGGAAACAATTAATCATCTTTACTAACTTAACTTGAAGCATGGCGTAGATATAATTACTGAGATTTTCACAATATATCCTAATTTCGTATCCGCTCAATAATCCGGGGTAAATCGCTCAACGATGCACATCAAAAGACGCAAAATCGTTCCTGAGTGGGTAGTCCGCCCCGAATTATTGAGCGGATACCTAATTTCGCCTCGGAAACTCTAGTAAATTTACGGGTTTACAATACCGCGAGTCGGCTTTAATGTGTATCTCAAGATGTTGTTTTCGTTAATTGCTGCTACAGACGAAAACAAACTCGCTCTTGTGGGCGAAGCCTTTTAAATCAGGAATATCTAATGAACATAAAATATGGACTGACCGCTATCCTGGGAACATATTTAATATCCACATTTCCAGGAGCGACCGCTATGGCAGCTACAATCACAGGCACAATCAAAGTCAACGTCGTGAACGTCAACGATCCCGACTTCGCGGGTCGTGTCTACACCGGTGACTTTGCCTACGACGATACACATCTAACTAAAGTCGGCGAGGAGGTCATGACCATCAATGATCGAATTATACCAGGACTGCTATCCCTGAACTTTAGATTTCTGGACTTTGCTGATGGCTTAACTCCTGTCACCTATACGGCCAGTGATGATTTAAACTTCCCAGACGCTCCCGTTTTGGCTTTTGAGAACGGAATTCCCTCTCAATTTGGCTTCCAAGTTGCTCCGGGAAATGATGGCGGAGTTTGGGGTGGAAATAACGGATTTATGTTTGTAGATCCTGGGACATTTTTTTTCGTCTTGCGAAATGGAACTGTTTCAGGTAATGGGGGTGTGACCTTAGAAATTAACGAATCTCCTCCTACTGCTGTACCAGAGAACGCCTCCCCCTTCGCCTCATTGTTGGCTTTTTTGGGCTTGGGTGGAGTTCACTTGTGGAGAAAGTCTAAAAAGGCAAACTAATAATCATCTTTACCAACCTAACTTGAGAGGAATAGACAATGACATCGATAAATACTCCGTTTTTGGTAACAGGTGGCGAAACTAACAGACCACCTACGAATGCTTTTAGTCCAAGTCAGCGTCAAATAAATATCCGTGCGCCCTTCTCCGTTCCCTCTGCCGAACAATGGACTGGTGAAAAAGTATGGCTGCTGATTCCTGGTTTCACAGCGCCCAGCGATTCTTTTGATGCCACTCTAGCCAGAGCCATCAATAATGCTAACCCAAACGATATAGTTTTAGCTCTTGACTGGACTCAAGTGAGCGGCACCCCAACAAACAATGCAGGAGCAGGGATCGCTCTAGGAGACCTTTACAGGTCTGGTTCCTGGATTACTCCAGTGGCAAACGCAGTCCGAAACAAACTTGTGGAGTGGGGAATGCCAGCCGCAGCACTCAATATTGTTGGTCATAGTCTTGGTGCTCACCTTGCCAGCGAACTTGCCGCCAGTTTCAATACCCTAGGTGGTCAAGTTGGTTCGGTTACAGCCCTTGACTCAGCATCAAATACTGCAAGATTCGTGAGTCCATACGATACAACTAATGGCTTCGATACTGACCTATCAAATGGATACGTATTAGATAAAAAGGGAGGAATTGCAGACCCCATCAAACGCTTAGACCTTGGTGCTGCGGCTTCAAGAAGAAGTTTTAATGGCATCAGTAGTGTAGCGGGAAATGAAGCTCAAGCTGGAACTGCCAGGGAATCTTTCCTGTTTGATTTCGGTAACACTGGGAACGATCAGCACAGCGCTGTCGTGACCGCTTACACAAATTTGGTGACAACTAATGCAGCCGGCAATTCTCGTTTAGCCACCAATATTCTAGGTCTGAGTGATACGCAGGCCGATCATCAATTTCGACCAAACTTTTATAAAGGCGATTCTCCTAACTCTCTTCAAGTGCATGAAGGAGTGATTCCGGTTGATGCTCAAGATAATCCTTTGTTTCTGGTTGCTGCTAAAGCTGGTGGCGAAATCAACGATCGCTTCATCTATGGGACTAACAGAAACGACGTATTAACAGGGACTGGGATTTTTGGGAAATATTACAACAACAACGGCAACCATACTTATTATTTTGGGGATGGGGACGATATTGTCTCTGCGGGCACTGGCAATGATATCATCTTCGGCGGGAATGGAGTTGACGCCCTTGGTGGCGGAGATGGAAATAATCTGATCTTTGGTGAGGCGGGTGGTGATTTTATCACTGCTGGCACAGGGAATGACACCATTAATGGCGGGGCTGGAAATGACAACATCAATGGCGGAAATGGTAGGAATACCATTCGCGGTGATGAGGGTAATGATTATCTCACTGGTGGAAACGGCATCAATATCTTGTTTGGTGGTTTGGGGAACGACACTCTCGCAGGTGGTACCGGTCAGAACATATTAAGAGGTTCAGAAAACAACAGTTTGTCTAGTGCTGAGGTAGATACTTTAATTGGCAACAGCGGTCAATCTCTTAACACATTTTATATTGGCGATAATACAAGAAATTGGTACTCAGTTGCTGGCGGAAATGATTATGCCAAGATTGTTAACTTTAATGCAGACACTGACGTAATTTTGGGTGGCGTGAATATTGAGGCGCAAAACCTCATCACTCAAACTTTTCTCTGGGCGGGAAGTGAATTGATTGCAAAGATTGACGGTCTCTGGGCTTCGCAAATGCAGTTCCCTGTAAGGATATTTTAGGCTTGACCTTTCTCCGGTATTGCAGAGGCGGCTGTGATTCGTTATACTTTGCACCGTCATAGACCGTGCTTTTTCACCAGCCCCAAGAATTGTAAAATTGCCACAATATGAACACTTTCATCATCCTCATAGGGAATCAACCTTAGCATTTGACGAAACATCTGCCTGCGCGGCCATACTTACCGCTTTGCTTCGCGCTTCGATAATTTGACCGATCTCGCGCCCCAAGCTTGGTTGACGTTCAATCATCGTATTTACAGCATCTGAGTAGACGACAAGAACTTGCAAATCGTCAACGGCGACAACCGATACCGGACTCGGTTCCCCACTAAACAGCGCCATCTCGCCAAAAAACTCACCACTCAAGATAGTCATAACCTCCAACTCCATGCCCAACTTGTTCGTGACTGTTACCTTAGCCTGACCCGCAATGATAATGTACAAAGCATTACCAGGCTCGCCCTGCCGGATGACTTTCTCTCCCGCACCAAACTTCTGTAAAATAGTTCCCTTAGTTAAGTCATCCAAATTTTTTGCCTCTCTAGCTAAAGGCATAAATCCGGGAATTGAATGCAAGCTTTGGGCTAACTTACTGGAAGCGCTATCTGCCTTATCAGCAGCTTCCACAGCATAGGAGTATCGGTAGCGATATAGCGTCAGGTTGTTTCGCTGCGCTGCGTACCAGATTCGTGTCATAAATCGATCGAGTATCTGCTCCATATCTTCAAAGTTTTCGATAAAAAACTCCACCTCATAGATAATTGCAGTCTCATCATAGGATGTAGTTTTGCTCTCAGGTTCGGGTTCGGCTAATATCCCCTGTGTAGCCAAAGCTGTACTTAGCAGTACCTGCTTCACCAGGTTAGGGGGGCTATCGTAAGAAAAGCCAATATTGATACGTTGGTTGTAAATGCGTTCTGGTTGGCTGTAATTATGAATTATTTCTTTTCCAACAAATTGATGGGGAACGATAATCACCTGCCGCTGGAGATTTAGCAGGCGAACAGAGCGCCAATTGATATCAATTACCTGCCCTTCGATATCTCCAATTCGCAACCAATCACCCACACTGAAGGGGCGTTCTAGAAGCAGCGCAATGCCAGACATGATGCTGCCTAGTGTGTCCTGAAGCGCCAAACCGATCACGATCGAACTCACGCCCAATCCCGTAGCAAGACCAGCCAAATCTGCACCCCACACCACCGCCAGCACGATCGCGCTTCCCACAAGCACCAAAAACAACCTAGAAAGGTCGATCAGCAGTTTGGGCATCCGTGCCCGCCATGTATTTGCCTCAGCTTCTTCAAACAAAATTACATTAAACAGCGAAAGAGAAGCGTAGATAACAGATATCCAAAACAGCGTTGCGACGAGCTTGGCAAAATTCCCGTCAACGTCAAGCCTCACGACATTCCTGATTAAAACCATCAGCATTAAGACTGGCAGTACGAGGTTTTTTACAACCTGCAGCGTAGCCGCCAGCGGTCTACCGCGCCTTTCTAGATGATAAATAACCTCTCCTAGTAAAACGACCAGGAGTGGGAACCCTAATCCGACAATTACCGCCCAGGTTTGCCAGTCATTTGAAAAGCTTAAATTACTCATAAACTTCTTCCTCTCGAACACTTACGGTCAGCTTAGAAGTTTTGACTTGCCAAGCCACTAGCTTTTCTTTTCCAGGTTCTTGAATTTCACCAACCAGCTCAAAATCGTAGAGATCGTGGAGCCGCGAGCAGAGGTCTTGAGAAACTAAGATTGTTCCTGGCGGACAAGCCGACTTCAATCTATTGGCAATATTTACACTATCGCCCCAAACGTCGTATAGCAATTTATTTTTACCAATCACGCCTGCAACCACATCTCCTGAATTGATACCGATCCGCAGGTCTAGATGTAAGTCTTTTTCATAACTAAATCGGCGGACAAACGACAGCATTTCCAAAGCAAAATCTAGCGTGCGTTTGTCATGATCCAGACGCGGCATACCAAGCCCGCATACAGCCATGTAACCGTCACCAATAGTTTTAATCTTCTCTAGACCGTATTTATCTGTCATTTCATCAAAGCCTGTTACCAGTTCATTCAGCAAGCGAACAACCTCTTGAGGCGACATTGATTGAGTCAGTTTGGTGAATTGGTGGAGGTCGGAAAACAAGATCGAGACGTTAGAAATTTGCTCGGCAATTTCTCGATCGCCCTGTTTGAGGCGTTTGGCGATCGCCGGACTAAATATACTTAAGACTAATGCTTCATTTTCGCGATTTTCGCGATCGATTAGTTGAGTTTCGGCGCGAAGGCTGCCTATCGTTTGGTTAAATGACTTAGCTAAGTCTCCAAATTCATCTTGCGAACCCGATTTGACCACGGCATCAAATTCTCCAGCCCCCACCAGGCGGGCGCTTTTGATTAAAGTATTGATGGGTCTGACAAAGATTGAGGTCAGCCACATGGCAACAAGGGTGATTAACGCGATGATTAAAGTAGCGCCAATCAAAACTTTTTTTTCAAACGAGTGAATTGAGGCATAGGCTTCAGAAACATCCATCTCCGCCAAGATCACCCACTTCAATCCATTAATCTCTAGTGGAGCATAAGAACTCAAAACTGGAATATTACGATAATCGTCGATCGCCTCCGTGCCCTGTTTCCCAAAAAAAGCTTCCTTCACTGCTTTGGTTTGCACTTCCTGTAGGAGGATTGTAGTATTGAACTCTTTGATTTTCTTGACAGTCTTTTCATCAGTGCCGATCGAGCGTAGAGTTTTTGCATGACCTTCTGGGTCTTCAATCTGGAAACGAGACGCAGAGCGCATTAAATAATCCGACCCAACCAGATAAGTTTCTCCTGAATCGCCCAGACCATTTTTTTTCCAATTTTTGTTGCCAGTCATCACATTGTTAATTTTGTCAACGGGAAGCTGGAACGCCAAAACACCAATGAATTGGGAGTCGTTAAAGATTGGGGTAGCGATAAAAGCCGCAGGCGAACCGTAGGAAGGGCTGTAGGGTTTGAAATCTACTATTTTCACATAGCCCTTTCCATTTGCTTGTCGTGCCGCGGCGATCGCGGATGCTAGGTTACTCTCGTTGTAGGGGCCGTTGGTGAAGTTTGTGGTAAAGTCAGCTTCTTTAAAAACCGTGTAGACAACAGTTCCTTCGGGATCGATCAAAAACATATCGTAGTAACCGTATTTTTCCACTATATTGCGAAAAATACGGTGGTAGCGGGCGTGAGCGCGGCTGTAAGCGCTGGCGTCGCCTGGATTGTCAAGGAGAAGTTTTTTGCCAACGGGGTTGGGGTTAGCAGCGATGTAGTGGTACTGCAAGTAACGGGCAGCAGTTGTTTTTGGCGTGTAGGATGCCAGAACGGGGGAACCCTCGTTAGTTCGCGTTAGTTTAGTTAAAAATTCTGTCCGGTAGAAGGTATCAATTTTTGCGTCAAAATCCGCTGGTACTGTTGATTGTTCAAGTTGGCGGTAGGCTGTCTTGAACTCCTGCATGGCACCGACGACTGTTAGGTCTTCGCTTAAGGTTTGGCTATGGTGGTAAAGGCTTTGAAAATAATCTTGGATTTGATCAGTTTTGGCCGCCCGAAGGCTGGTTAATTGGTTGAAGACTTTTTCGGTCAGAGTAGCTTTCCCACTGCTAGAGCATATATAGGTGGTGGCGACCATAGCGCAAACGCTGACTACCAGCAACATAACTATGAGTTTTGTCTTTATACTTAATTGCTTAAATAATTGCATTTGATTTTTCCTAATCTTCTTTGCCTAATTTATTTTATGTTTAATAAATTCAAGAGTAATTTCTCACCATTAGTAGCGATCGCATTTCAGTAAGCCAAAGCTTTTCTACTCACGGTGTCGTCACCTTGAGTAGAAAAGCAGACATGAAGGTCAAAAACAAGCTGGGATCAATTTATTTGTTTGTGGCCTCATCTTCCAGAGACTTATACTTCGATCCATCAGGCATAACAGCACCTTCGAGCAAAGCACCACTCAGGTCAGAAATGCTAACTTTAGCACCTTTGAGATTTGCACCAGTTAGGTAGGCACTCTTCAAGTTTGCACCACTCAAACTAGCATCTCTCAAATCGGCACCACTCAGGTTCGCATGACTTAAATCTGCACAAATTAAACTAGCATTACTAAGATTCGCACTACTAAGATTAGCCTGAGTCAAGCTAGCAAAACTCAGTTTTGCATGACTTAAATTTGCACCACTAAGTTTAACCTGACTGATATTAGCATTATCTAAATTGGCATAAGTCAAATTAGCATTACTCAAGTCGCTTTCCATCAAATTGGCTTTACTAAGATTGGCATGAGGAAGATTAATATCTACTAACTCCGCACCAATAGCATCCAAACCTCTAAGAGAAACACCATCCTCATTCAAATCTTGGAGTGCCAGAATTCTGGCATAGCTAACTTTTACGCCGTGTGCTGCATCAACTATACTCCAAGCTTGGTAATGAAATTGCTTTCGGCGATCGGGTGCTTCCTTAATGAATAAAATTAAAGCAACGACAAGACTGAGAGAATCAACACTCTCCAAAACTTCTCCGATTAGAGAATTATCATCCGCCCACACATAAATTATGATGAACAGAATGGCTGAAACACTAGCCACTAACCAGGCTGGTTGCGTCCAAAAATTATCAATGAATTTTTCTAAAATTCCTTTGAGAACTTCACCCAATCGCTGAACGAATGATTGACCTTGAAATTGCTGATAACTCTCAGTTATTTTCGAGATCATTTTGGGGATAATTTTACCATCCAACTGAATTAATCCTAAAGGCTTTTTCTGTTCCTCGGTTGGCGGCGCGATCGGCTTAGATTCGTTCAGTAATTGTGTCTTTGATTCTTTTGGCTGATGGTGGGTGACATCTTTTTCATCTGGGACAACATTGGGTGTAGAAACAACAACTGCGCCTTTTAGCATCAAACCAGTAATTGTTCTGTAGGCATCTGTCCATGCCAGGTTTACTTCGGGAGTCCAATCTTCTTGGAGATATTGCTCAAAAGTCATCAGCAGTGCGTCTCCAACTGGCCCATAATATTTGGGAATTACCCCATAGCCGATGTGTCTGCCTCCCAAGGCATTGAGAACAGGCCCTAAAGCTTCTGGAGAGCGGAGATTTTCTACTACCAATACCAAAGCATTAAGGAGCTTCTTCTGTTGTATTTTTATATCGATATGGGCAAACAATGGTTTATATTCTGGGTGAGCGATGAAGAGGTTTTCGTAGAAGCTAGCGGCAAATTCATCAGCACGAGGTTTGATTTTATCAAAACTGCTTTCCAGTACCTCTACGGCTAATTTGGGCTCTTTTTCTGGGACTGATTCTAGTTGGTGATTAACTCCTATAGTCACCGGTTCGTCTGGAATTATCTCTGTTTCTAATTGAACTTCTTCAGGTGTCGTTTCTACCCCAGCGCCTTTTAACATCAAAGCAGTAATTGCTCTGTAGGCATTTGTCCACGCCAGCTTTACTTCGGGAGTCCAATCTTGCTGGAGAGACTGCTCAAAAGCACTCAGTAGTGCTTCTCCAACTGGGCCGTAATATTTGGGAATTACTCCATAACCGATGTGTCTGCCTCCCAAGGCCTTGAGAACTGGCTCCAAAGCTTCTGGAGAGCGGAGATTTTCTACTACTAAAACCAGAGCACTTATCAGCTTTTTTTGTTGCTTGGCCATATCAGTTGTGGCAAACAGCGGTTTCAACTCTGGGTGAGTTGTAAACAATTTTTCGTAGAAGCTAGCGGCAAAATCATCAGCACGAGGTTTGATTTTATCGAAACTTTGCTCTAAAACTTCAACATTTAAAGACATATTTTTGTTTCTCTTTTGAAAGGTGATGCTCCCTTGTCTAAAGACCGGTTTTTTTAACTATCCGGCTCTGATGAATGCTTTTAATAGAGTGTTGGAAGAGAGTTTCTGTGTTCACGCCAGGGCAAAATATTACAAATTCAAATTTTCCAATTCTTGAGACACCATAGCCATAAACTCACCTGCATCGTTGATGCCCATTTCTCCTAAAGCTTTCCACTCTTCACTGCTGTAATCTAAATCGAGTCCCATCACCTCTTGAGTCCAATAGGGCAAATTAGATGGGTTTTCCATTAGCTCACAGGTGATCCTTAAGATTTCTGTTCCGCTCATCTTTTTTCTAACCTTTGTGGCTAAGCAAAAGGAGAACAATTTCGCCAAATTACTTTCTGGTGGAATGGCTATTAGAAATGCCATATTTTGTGCTAGTACAAACTTGTCTAACTTCATTGGATATTTTCCTCGTTTTTCGATATTCAAGTAAGCTTTTTTGGGAGATGACGGAGAGCAAGTTCAGGAATTACGCAAAAGTTCACATAAACCGGGTTTTTCCACTTGGATAAATAGCCCAAAAGCCGAATTTACGTCAAAGAACCCCGGTTTATGTGTAAGTCCTAAACTTATGACTCTCGCTGAAGATCATAAATCAATTGCCAGAAGTTTTGCTAGAAATTTTCTTTCCTATAGCCAAACCCGTATTTATGGCAGAGATTTCTCAATTGTACCGAGAGTCCAGGAGGGCCGCAGAAATATACGTCAACTTTATTGGGCGCGTGTTGCTGCGCTATATCTTGAAAAATCTCCTCCCAGTCTGGACGACCCGTTTGTGTACGGCTCTTTAAACCTGTAATCAAATCAACCTGCGTTTGGGAATGCATCAAATCCATTGCCACAAATAGGGTGCTGGATTTCATATCTGACTTTTGTTGGGCACCTGTCAAATACAAATTAATGTCAAATAGGTTGTTAGTGTCTTGGGCTTCGATTCTGGATAAGAGTTCAACAAACCATTCAAATGCTTTTTGCTCTCGGTTGAGCCAGTAAAAATGTACCTTTTGCAAACGCATTCCTGAAGAACCGTGTTGGCTTCGGTACAGCATACTTTTCAGAATAGAGGCAAAGGGAGTTACGCCAATACCCGCACCGATGAGAATAGCGTACTTAGATTCAAAGATATGGGTACTTGGTGTCCCATAGGGCCCATCTAAATGGACAAGCACTCCAGGCTCGTATTTAGAGTTACCTGACCGTATCCATTGCTCGTGCTGTTCTCGGAAAAGTTGATATAATTTTCCAGTCCAACTGCCCGCAGAGCGTATGTGTACAGATAAGACATCCTGCATTTCGGGGGCGCTACTAATTGTGAATGGATGCCATTCATATTTGGAGAGACTGGGACATTTAACAAACACGTAGTCCCCTGGTTGATAGTGGAAAGATTTAGGACGTGCAATTTCCAAACCTAGAACTTTGGAGGGGAGTAAAGAGGCATTAACTACATAGGCAGGCTCTTTTGTATTCTGGCGGCGAATAACCAGTTCGATCGCAAATCCCACAACAGGTAACAACACCCACTGCCAAAAAACTGGCCCGTGAACTAACGCCAGGGCAAACCACACGACGTACAACATATGAGCTGTATAGAAAAGCGCAAATTTTCCGCCTTTGCGGATTGGAGCTTGCGCTGTCACCCACATAACTGCGAAAACTAGCAGTAATAAAAATCCTGACAAGCCAGCCTTCGTTGCAAAAAGACTTTGTGCAAAGGGAACCGGCAATGTGGTGTAATTGAGAAAATGCGCGATCGTATGGACGATCGCAAAGGCAAACATGAATTGACCTACGAGCTTGTGAAACTCGATGCCCTCATCTATCGGCAGATAGTTGTTGATCCTCGTTTTGCGAAGCCAAGTCATAAAATGCCGCAGCATGGGAATTAGGATCAATGCCCCGTTGAAGTTGAGCGCTGCGCCACATCCCCGCGCAATTTGAACGTACACATTTGCGCCTAGACTTGCATATCGATCGACAGCCCCAAAGAAAAGAACCAGATTGGCAATAAGATAGAGGGACAAAAAAGCGATCTTGACCCAGTTGTTTTGAATATAATGCTTGATGTACGCCTTTGGCGACCTTTTCTCTTTGGGCGCAACTGCTATGGCGTCGTCGTCTGGCTGGCGAGGTTTTAACCAGCTAACGGGGCTAACTGCCATCGCCTCAAGCAGATCGGGATGCTTTCCGATTAAACCTTTGAACTCTTCAAAAGAAATTTCGCCACTTTTATCGGTATCAGCTTCTAAAAACAAAATGTCAACCAGACCGATAACTTGTTCCGGCGGAAAGGTTAAATTGTTTTCCTTTAAGCTAGCAGCAATCAAGTGAGAAACTTCGTCTTTTTCGATTGAGCCATCCCCGTTAATGTCGTGCAATTGATAAGCAAATTTTAGTTTGTCTTCTTCGGTTGCAAAGACAAGTTCCTCTACTGTTTTCAGAAATTCATCGAGGTCTATAACGCCACTTTTATCGTTATCAAACATCGAAAACATTCGCTCGGCAAAATATTCATCTTTCAGCCCCATAGCTTTCTTAAACTCCGAGCGATCGATTTGTTGGTCTTTTCCACCAATCCAGGGTAAACGCATCTAAATTAAGTTGACAGAAAATCATATTTGTGCATGATTTGTTTTTTATAAAACAATTCTTAA
>NZ_JAUBOR010000072.1:0-19795 GCF_036700305.1 Microcoleus sp. Z1_A1 | reverse complement strand
TTTAGGGGGATCTAGACTTTCGGATCAAGCAGAGAGACAGTGGGTTTTAGGCCGAAACTCGATCCCCCCTAGCCCCCTTCTTAAGGGGGGGACAAGAGTTTTCACTAATTTAGGAATTACGCATTTTAGGCCGAAACTCGATCCCCCCTAGCCCCCCTTAAGAAGGGGGGGACAAGAGTTTTAACTTAAAGTGGGTGTTTTTATTGAGTTGTTTAGAATCGATCGCCCAATTGTGTTTGTATGTTTTCTCCGCTGGGTTTTTGAGATTTTCGAGCCGCCCTAAGTCTTTCTGGAAACGGAAAGTTTCAAGGCGAAATTTGCCCCTGTTTTAAGGAAGCATGGAAGTATTGAAGTATTTTGTGAAGAAGCTTTAGTGATATTTGTTTGGGCTTTAGGCTTTAATCCAAATTTCACCTTGGTGTTCATATTATCAGAAATTAGAAAAAAAGCAAGTGTAAATTCTAACTATTTTAGGAATTACGCATTTTTTACCTGTCATTGCGTGGGAAACGAGCGTGTAGCGGATGTTTCTGGTTGAGGCGGGGATTGCTATCCAAAAAAGGTTACACAAACTTTACGATCGCAAATAGAACTTGGGTGTATGATAATCGTGTGAAGAAGCAAAAATCATAGAAGTTAAGCATTAACAAAGTATTTGTCCGATCGCCCGCCTGACCGTTAGCTAAGCGCGGCAGATGTAAAGCGATCGCCAATTCAGAAATTTTGTTAAGTTTGCGTAAATTCTCAAATAAACAGAAATTTTTGACGATTATTGAAAAATCCTTGTCAACAAAGGATTTTGGTTGAATGTCTGAAGGCATTTAATTAAGTTCTTGCGATCGAATTCATATTAATCAGGGTGCAAAAGTTATGGGCTGGCTAAATTTTGGTGGCAAAAAACGCAAACAGGCTCAAGGTTTTGGTAATTCCAAGCCAGCGAAAAGCCGGAAACGGCCAAAAACTTTTATATTAGAAAAAATTGTGACTCCGAGTGCGGGGGTGGGGGGTTTGCTGCAAGATTTCGACGCGCTGCATCAGTTATTGGGTGCTTTGTCGCTGTCTGATTTAGATTTACCTAATTTCTTCGCTGATAGCGGTGTTTGCCCGATCGACCCGAACGGAGCACCAACTAACAATTTACCGCCGCTGATTGATTTTGACCCGCTGGGTCTGTACCATGATGGGATTGCCACTCAAACTCCTTACAATCCGGGCGGTGCGTTTGAGACTTTGCCGGTTGCTGTAATTCCTGTCGATCCGCATTCGCCGAATCCTAACAATCCGAATGCAATCCGTCAATTGCTAGATTCTCCTTTGGCTTCTCAGCCGTTGGTGGCGAGTATTGATACTGGTGTGAGTGCGGATAGTCCTTATTTGAATTACGCGAATATTAAGAAGGGCCGCGATTATGTGGGCGGGGATGACAATCCGTTGCTGAAGCCTGGGGAAGGTAGCGAGCACGGTACTTTTATGTTGGGGATTATTGATGCGATTAATAAGACTGCGCCGAAGTGGGTGGGAAGGGCGATCGATTCTGGGAGATGGGCTGATTCTTTGGTAGAGTTTGTGGATGCTGCGAAGGCTTCTGGACAGAAAAATGCGATCGCGAATCTCAGTTTGGATTTGACTCAGAAGAATGCTGACGGGATTGTGGAAACGCGCTATGAGTTGACTCCGCCAGAAAGAAGTGCGATCGAATATGCGCGGCAAAATGGGGTAATGCTGGTAGTGGCGGCGGGTAATGACGGCGGTGTGATGTCGGTTTTGGGTCAAGCTTCGCAGGAATTTGACAATATTTTTACTGTTGGGGCTGGGGATATTAACGGGCGATCGAACTATTCTAGTTATGGCCGCGGTTTGGATATTTTGGCGGATGGGGGCACAACTGAACACCCCGGTTTATCGACTGTGGGAAATGATTTGGGCACGATGGCGGGGACTTCGGTGGCGACTGCTAAAGTTGCGGGGGCGGCTTCTTTGGTTTGGGCGGCAAATCCTGCTTTGAACTATCGCCAAGTGATGGAGATTTTGAAGTCTACGGCGAGGGATTTGGGGCCGTCTGGGTGGGATGATGAGACGGGTTTTGGGTTTTTGAATACGTTGGCGGCGGTGGATTTGGCGAAGAAGACGATGCCGGAAGTTTATAATCCTACAGCTTTCTTGAAACCGACGACTTGGGGCGGTGAGGGGCTTGTCACGCCGACTGAACGGGCTGTCAATATTATCAATGAAAACTTTACTGCTTGGGTGGTTTCATCGAATGGGATTACTCTTCGCAATAGTCCGAATACGAGCGATCGAAGTAATTTTGTTGTTAAGACTGGTGATACGCTAACTTTTGACGGCTGGACTTACGGCGAACAGCTTAGCGATTTGACGACAAAGGAACCGGATGCTTTGTGGTATCGCTTCCGATATAACGGCGGTACTTATTGGGTGCCGAGTGCTTGGACAGGTGGCTATCCTGGAAGTAAGCCGTCTTTACTTCCGCCGACACAGCAACCCCCACAACAACCTCCACAGCAACCAACTGCTAATACGGTGTACCTGTCTACCAGTAGCGGACAGATATTGCAGGTTAATACGGCGACGGGTGCACAAAATCCAATCTATCAAGGCCGCGCTTTTACTGATTTGGCGGTTGCTCCGAATGGCAAACTTTACGGCTGTACTTTCTATGATGGTTTGTATGAGATTAATCCCTCTACGGGTGCGGAACGATATGTCGGGCCGTTGGCGGGGGGGACTCTCAATTCTCTGACTTTCTCGACCGATGGCCGACTCTACGGGGCCGATCAGGGAAATGGCAATTTGTTTCAGATTTCGCCTGATAATGGTCAGATGAATTTGATTGGCAATTTGGGCGGGCCTAGCAGTGGAGATTTGGTTTTCAACGGGGCTAATGAGATTTTAGCAACGGTTAGCAGTCCTAATACTTCGTTGAACGATCGCCTAGTTGCTGTCAATTTGGCGACGGGTAATTCGCGCTATATAGGCGATTTGGGTTTGCTGGAAGTGTATGGTTTGAGCTGGGAGAATGGCCAACTGACAGCTTATACTTCCGATCGCCGGAAACTAGCAATTGACCCGAACACGGCTAGAGTGACTGTTGTCGGTACAGTCTCTAGCAACGGTCTGATCTGGGGAGCGGCAACAAAGCCTGCAATTGCATCGAGTCCTACAGATGATGTGCGTCAGAAGTTCTTGTATGCTGCTAGCCAGTATCCGCAAGTGGGGGCTGCTATTACTGGTATGCAGGATCAGGGTGGTGGTGTTTTCCGTCAGGAGTTTGAACGGGCGATTATGATCTGGAATGGTCAGCAAGTGACTGTTTATGAGACAAAAGGGCGATCGGTTTCGCCAACTTCCCCGTCTCCCAATCCTCAGCCTGTTAATAATAATAAAAAGCCTGTGTTTCAAACCCAGCCACCCAAGACTTTACCTGGAGTTTACTTTGCCAATAGCATTAATAGTTCAGGCTCCAGCCATGCTTCTAGTAGCAGCAGTTCGAGCAATAGTTTTAGTGGTAATATTTCCTCTAACTCTACTTCGAGTTCTGCTAATGCTTCCAGTGCTAGCAACATTTCAGAAAGCACAGGTAATAACAATTGGTACAACTCCTTTAGTGATGGGTACAACTCCTTTAGTGATGTGGGTCATTTTATTCTGGGTGGTGCAGGTTTCTTTCCAGGTTTGGGTGCTATTCCAGATGGGATTGACACTGTTTGGTACGGAATTGAAGGGTTGTTTGGTAAAGAAGGAGCCTGGGAAAATGCTGCTTTATCAGGCATGGCTATTTTTCCTTTTGTTGGTGATGCTGCTGCTTTAGTTGGTAAAGGTGGAAAGTATATCAACAAAGCTGGTAAGGTTGTCATCGATCTGGCTTCCGTTCCAAGCCATGCACGGAGAGTCAAAAATTATGATTCGTTCAAAGTGTTAGAAAATGGTCGCATTCGTTACTATGGGAAGTTCATGCCAGCAAAAACTCCTGGAAAAACAGCGGGAGCTCGCACAGTTACTGAAGTTGATTCTGCGACTGGTAAACCAATCCGGACTTGGCATGAAAGCTATGATGCCCAAAATCGAGTGACTATTATTCATCCAAAAACACCTGAAGATATAGGACATATCAAAATCGATCCTAAAACTGGAAAGGAGATTGAAAGATGGCCGTAGAATCTGAACAAATGATTATAGATTTTAAGGATCTGTTAGAGCGAGAAGCAAGTAGCAAGTTGACCAGTAAATCTATGGCAACTTGGTCTGACGAAAAATACTGGTTCTTAATGGAAGGAGGAGGTAAAGATGATGAAACTACTGAAGCAGATTTTCTACGAGATATTCTTTCTGACGTGACAGCACAATGGGAGTGCCTTATAAGCAATATTCACGAAGAATCTGGTGTAGAAGCTGTTGCGTCAGCCAAATTTCCTGAAGAGTGGATTGTTGAATGGCTGTCTAGGGTAAAACAGTTTTTAAAACCTGTTGAGTCTGCAAATGGGACTCCTCAATCCTAAATGCGATTTATTTATTTCTGTTTATCAAAACAGGGCGATCAATCTCCTCAACTCAACGTCTGCCCGATCGCCCTTTTGGTTACGAATATTTTTGCAGGGAAGCGCGATCGCCCTTCATCTATACCAGATGCCAAACCTGCGATCGCCCTTTTGGAATAAGTCAAAAAGGGCGATCGCCCTTAATTCCTGTTTCTCAACTAAGGGCGATCGTCCTTTACCTCAAGCAATTGCAAAATCAGTCAACTTCCGGTCTTCATAATGGTAAAAAGCCAGCACAATATCTTTTTGAAAAACCCCTCTATCCAGCAAATCCTGAGTCACCCCCTCCTCAGTTTCATCTCGTTCTATCCAGATTTTGCCCTCTAAAACTCGCAGATGCAGGATAGTGCTGTGAACTCGCCGATCGCCATTCCATCCAAAACTAACCAGCAAATAATGGTCGCGATCGATATCGTAAACTGCCGACATATCGCTCTGCCCTAAACTAGGTTTGTATCGGGCATATTCGTCGATTACTTCTCGCGCGATCGATCGATACTGAGTCAACTTTTCCATAATACAATCTCCTCTAAGTCAGGATTGAAAACAATCAAAGGGAATTGTCGTTCTTTAACAAATTCCTGAATCGACGGACGCTGAAAAAAGTTTTCATAAGTGCGTTTCGGAATGGCAAGGTATAGAGTACGATCGGGCTCCAGCCGCGCCATAAAACTCGAATACAGATAGTATTGTCCAACGGCTCGTTCGAGATCGGTCACTGGGGAAGGACTGATAAATACCTTCACCTCAACAGCAATTTTTCGCTCACTCCTCTCGGCGGCAATTAATTTTTCGGCTCCTAGATCCGCGTAAACAGTCAAGTCTTCAAATCTAATAGTGAAAGGATCGTGAGTAATTGTCCAGCCGTCTTTAATGAGAGCAGCTTTAACGACATTATGGTAGATATCTAGGCGTGGCATAAACTAGCTCAAAACACCCCTATAATCTAGTATACACTGGTGCAATAGTGCAATACAAACTGAATATCTCGCCATCGCCCTTTACCAGCTAGATTTTACGAGCGTGGATTCAGCTATCATCAGAATTAGAAAGCCTGATCATTCAAGCCGTTAACCCACCCTATAACGTGAAAATTCCAGCGAGGGACTAATTCTATGCAAACTCAGCCTATTATCACCGAACATCTGTCACCGGAATTAGCACAAATCTTTCTAGAAGGATTACCCAAAACCATTCGTGAAGCACTATCCCTGCGCGCTAAAACAATGAATTATCCAGTTTGGGCAGTAATTGAAATGGCGATCGCAGGTTATCTCGATGAAGAGGCTTTATCCTTTGTCGATTGCAAGCCCAAAATCGACTAGCGATCGTACAGTGCGATCGCCTCGATCGCATCGGGCCACCCATTCAACTCTCCTCCCTTCATGTCCCCCCCTTAAGAAGGGGGGCGCCAGGGTGAAGAAGCCTCAAAAATCACCCTCAATCAAACCCAACAACTCCCCACAAACCCCCTCAAAACTCTGCAACACCTCAACATTCGTAAACCTGACAACCTTCAATCCATACCCCTCTAAAATCCCGGTTCTTTCTGCATCATATAGTTTCCCTTGTTCCGTAAAATGACTCTCCCCATCAATCTCAATTACTAACAGTAAAGCCGCACAATAAAAGTCTACAATAAAATTGTCGATCGCCCTTTTGGCATCGAAAGGGCGATCGCTCAGAAGAATCGGGCATTATTTCTCAGCGAGCAACATGATGAATAGATTCAATATATCGCTCAATTTCCTCCTCTGTGCAACTAATTCCATTCTGCAAAAGTTCATATTCACTGATATCTATCTCATCATTCCAAACCAGTGCATAACCACCAGGTTCAACTGTAAAATTTCTGAAAAACACAGGATTACTTAAGGTCATAAACATCGGATTCTCTAATAACTTAGAGATGTCGTATTTTTTAAATTCTAGATTGGTAAACTTAACCATCAATGTGCGATCGTCAATAGCTTTAGCAGAAACAATGCGTTCAGGTTTCATAAACAGATCGGAGTTATTTTAATGGTGGAAGTTTACTAAATTCTTGGCTATTCCACATATCCAGCAGTTCTTTCTGGTACAACGTAGCCCATTCTATTACCAGCTTTTGGGCCCGATTCGGTAAATCTCCTTCTATAATTTCTCGCATACTCAATACCGATCAAAGCGTTGTACTCACCGTAAACTGCGTGAAAATGAGGAGGTGGGTGATCCCCAAAGAAAATTTTGATGATTATTCCGTAAAATCGTGCAACTTCTGGCATAAAGGTTCTTTAAAGAATGATACGAGGACTATTATAGCCGAGCCAAGGAGACAATATTAGTTTATCCCAAACCATGTCTACTCGACAACTAGAGCGAGATCCCTTTTTGGCTGGGAAAGGTCGATCGCTCTTTTAGTATGGAAAGGTCGAGATCCCTTTATTTCTATTTCTCAATGCGCGGGCGATCGCCTTTTTCTATCGACCACAGTCAAGAGCGATTCCCTACGGGATAGCTTCGCTTCACACATTTTTGTAATAAAATACGATACAGTAGAAGTATTGTCCAACCCTTGCCCCCATCCGAGGTAACAATGCAAATCACCTTGAGCCAAGAGCAAACCCAAGTCCTTGAAGCTTTAGTAAAGCACGGTCAATATCCCTCCCTTGAAGAAGCAATTAACACAGCCTTGCTGTTATTAATCGATGATGTTACTTTATCCGATGACGGCAACAGCCCAAACTATTTAGCGTGGGTACAAGAAACAGGGAAGAAAATCGATATAGCACGAGAACAAGCACAACGGGGTGAGTTGCTCAATGCAGACGATGTATTAGCTCAACTTAGAGATAAAGTCAAAAAAGCCAGAGAATTAAGAGCATGAATCGCTTGCTTATTACGATCGAAGCGAGTCGAGATTTATCCGAAATTTCCGATTACTTTTTGGCGCAAAGTGTGGATGCGGGAGAGCGCTTTGTGGAAGGATTTGGTAAAAAATGTCAGCAGATTGCACAGTTTCCATATTTGGGGCGATCGTATTCACAATTTTCTCCCAGTTTACGTGGTGTGCCATTGATGGGATACATCATTTTTTATCAAATAGTTGGTGATGGTATTGAGATTTGGCGCGTTATTAGTGGTTATCGTAACTTGCAGGATGTTTTCAATACTGATTGAGTAAAAGCAATACGATCGCTCTTGTGTCTGGGAAGGTCGATCGCTCTTTTTGGCATAGAAAGGTCGATCGCTCTTTTGGGAATGGAAAGGGATATTGAAAAATACTTAAACTACCTGATTGCCAATCAAGATTTTTTCCAGCAGACAACATCCACAATTTGCGGGATGGTGGAAATCGAACAGGTGGAATTGAACCGGGAGCAGCAAGAGAGGGAACGTCAGCGCGATCGCGAACAAATGAATTATACAAGCAAAAGGAACAAGAGCAGGAAGAGCGCGATCGAGAACAAATGGAAATCGACAGCAATAACGAAGACAAATAAACAAAAAACCGGGTTTCTGATCAAACCCGGCTACTAGGAGTACAAGCGATATTAACACTGCTCAAACCTCAATTCTTTAATAACTTCATCCCCATTTTCACTTTGTCCAAAATCGTCTTTTGTGAGACACAAGTAATCAGACAAAGCTTGCCGCAATTCAAAGTATCGCGGCGGACTTCTTGAGCTTTTTCGCCGTACCAAATCTCGCGGGCACTGGCGTTTTTCACATTACCAATCACCGGAAACTCATCGCACAATTTCACATCGCCGCGCGTATCAATCCAGTAATTTCGCAGTCCAACGCGACAAGGACGAGTTGAATCAGGAGCTTTTTCTTCGGCAAAGTGAGGAATCATCAATCGCAACACTTCATCGCTGTTCATAATCGGAGCGCCGTTCTTCTTCATTTCAATTAGCCGCTCGATTACTTGTGCAAATTCCTCCATGTCTTCTTTTTCAATCCACAATTCCTCGTAGGTTTCTGGCGTCCAGCGGTTGACCGGTTGGAAGTTCACCGTCGTCGCCCCAATTCCCTGAGCCCAGGTGACTATTTCCGGGAGGTGGCGGAAATTCAGTCGGTTCATTGTCGGTTTGACGTTGATGGGAAACAGGACGTTCTGTTTTTCTTGTTCTTCGCGCAGATAACCGATTCCTTTAGAAAGTCTGTCGAACAATCCCGGTTGACCCCGCAAATAATCGTGCAGTTCTGCATTCGGCCCGTCAACGGACATATTCACATTAAAAGGACGAGCAGCGACAGTTTTGGCTGCGTTTTCCCTGGTCATGCAATAGCCGTTGGTGGTGACGCCGGCGTGAATGCCATTTTTATTCGCAAAGGCAAGTAAGTCTAGAAAACCTTTTTTAATATAAGGTTCGCCGCCACTAAAGTTGATTGAAAATTCGCCCACAAATTCTTTGACGCTCAAGAGGGCATTTTGCCATTCTTCGATCGTCATTTCGTCTTTATATTCTTTGAGCCGCCAATACTCGCACTGCCGGCATTTTACATTGCAGCGCTCGTTGACAATCCCGTAAAAAGTGACTGGGCTTGTCACGTCGTATCCTGTATTGATCCGCAGCGATTCGGCTACTGCACTCTTGGTGTGCTTGACGCCCAGTCTCGATAATGTTAAAGCATCCATGTCTTTTTTTCCTTACGTGTTGTTAGCTAGGTCAATTCCTCGATCCCTTTTTTGTGCGTATAATTACGCATTACTGATTACGTATTCCTTTTGAGTACGTATGCCCCATCCTAAGTGTTCCGTTTGGGTATGGCTAGATGTTTGTCAAATATTTATAATATTAAGGCTTGTAACATATTAGTATTTTTAATCACTAAGTCGATATTTTCTGTGAAAAAATGAAGTTGGCTTAAAAATTGCCAAAGTATATGAGCTTAAGATTGACTTTGATTAATAATTGTAATTTGTGTTTAAAATTGGTTAAATAACTTAACACTTTTTCTCAGTAGAACTACTTAAGTAAGCAGTATCAATAATTTATTGTTATAGTCAAATGAGCAGCCTGTACAGCAGCTAACTTCACACAAGCTTTACAATATGGGAATTTAAGTATTTACCCGGCAAAAAATGGCGACAAACATGGGACGATATTTGCACGTACTGAAATTGTTCTGGGGTGCGGCGATCGCAGCGGAACTAGAATACCGAATCAACTTTGTCCTCGCGGCCATCAGCAGCCTCGGAAATCTTGCGGGCAGCTTGTTTGGGCTATTTTTGTTCTATCGTACTGGCTACACGTTTTCGGGTTGGAAATGGGAAGAGGCCTTAGTTGTACTCGGCATTTTCACGATTTTGCAGGGGTTTTCGTCAACGTTTCTAGCACCTAATCTCAGCCGTATTGTCGATCGAGTCCAGCAAGGTACTCTCGATTTCGTACTCCTCAAACCCATCAGTTCCCAATTCTGGCTATCTGCAAACACAGTTTCGCCTTGGGGAATCCCAGATTTAATCTTGGGCACCGTATTGTTGCTGTATGCTGCCAACAAATTGGGAGTAGCAATCGGCAACTATTTTTTAACAGCAATACCGCTGTTCTTCGGAACTATTACTCTTTACAGTATATGGTTTATGTTAGGGGCAACCAGCATTTGGTTTGTGAAAATTTACAATGTTACCGAAGTTCTCGAAGGATTGTTAGAAGCGGGTAGATTTCCCATGGCAGCTTATCCTGCTGCTTATCGATTTTTCTTCACTTTCGTAGTTCCCGTTGCCTTCTTGACGACTGTGCCAGCAGAAGCCATGCTGGGGAGAGGTGAAATCGTTTGGATCGCAGGGGCGGGAATATTGGCGATCGGGCTGTTATTGTTCTCCCGCTACTTCTGGCAATTTGCACTCCGCTTTTACACCAGCGCTTCCAGCTAGTTAAGCTGGTAGGTAAGCAGCAGCACATCTAGAGTGTCTATTAGGTTTGAGAGGGAGAGGATTTGACACGGGGGAATAGGGAATTGAAATATAAATTTTCCAGGCAAAACAGCTTATCTAAAAAATATTTGTTTCTATTTACTTAGATAGTTAAATAAATGTAAGATTTCAACTTATCCTGGAAATGTAAACTGGAACTAAACCACGCAAACGAAGGGAAACCAATGAAAAGAAAAAAACTGGGTAACAGTAATTTTACTATCAGCGCGATCGGTCTTGGAGGTATGCCAATGTCCTTAAGCGGCAGGCCGCCCGAAGATCAATCAATTGCGGTAATCCACCGCGCCCTCGATTTGGGTGTCACCCTTATTGACACCGCAGATTCCTACTGCCAAGATCAATCCGACAAACACCACAACGAGCACCTGATTGCCAAAGCTTTGGAACAGTATAGCGGAGATGTTAGGGCCGTTACTGTTGCCACTAAAGGCGGCTTAATGCGGCCTCAAGGTGCTTGGACGCGGAACGGCAACCCCCACCATTTACGCAAGACAATTCGCGAAAGTTTTGAAGCATTGGGCGGCAAGGAACCGATCGACCTTTGGCAATATCACTCACCCGATCCCGCTTATACCATCGAGGAAGCCCTAGCACCTGCAAAAGAAGCAGTAGAAGCAGGAATGATTCGATTTATTGGAGTTTCCAACTTTTCTGTAGAGCAGATCAAACGTGCCCGCGATACAGTAGAAATTGTCTCCGTGCAGAATCAATATAATCCTTGGCACAGACAGCCCGAATCAGACGGCGTTCTGGAATATTGCGAAACAGAAAAACTGACATTTTTTCCCTGGAGTCCTTTAGGAGGAAGCCGCCGCGCCACAAGCTTGCAAGATATGCCCGCGATCGCCAAATTAGCCGCAGAAAAAAACGTTTCTGTTTACTGTATAGTATTAGCTTGGTTGATGGCAAAATCGCCCTGCATAGTTCCGATTCCCGGTGCGACCAAAGTATCGAGTATTGAGGACTCTGTGCAGGCGCTCGAAGTTAAATTGACTGACGAGGAATTGCAACAAATTGCCGTAAGTTAAGTAGGTAAGGGCAAAAAAAACAATAGAACAGGCAAGATGCCTGTTCCACAAAGAGAACTTAATTGTGGGGTGGGTTGAAAAACCCGCCCCTGAAAGTGGGATTTAATGAGTAAAGTTGACATTTTTTGAGGAATTGAATTTAATGGAAGCTAATCAAGTGAATGCCGATCGAGATGTAGCAATTGAACATCAAAACGTACCTGTCGCCCATGAAGGACTCCACAACTTTTTATACAGTTCCGACTCAGAACACAGCGCAGCAGCCGCTATTTCTGAATTAGAAAATGACGGCACGCAAGTAATGTCGATCGATACGTGGCGCGATTTGGCAACTAACGCGAAAGTCGCCGGCGTTTACGCTGTAATGGATATTTCCCGCAATACTCAGTTTATCGGTTATTCGCGAAATATCCTGCTTTCAATCAACGGTCACATCGCCCAAAACGGCGTCGAAAATTGCGCTTTCCTGCGCGTGCAAACTTTCAAATTCCCGAAGCGGGAAGAAATGGAAAGTTTGCGGGATGCTTGGATAGCAGAAATTGGCAGCCTTCCACCTGGAAACGGTGCTGAAAGCGAAATGTGGGCGGCTACGGTAGGCCAAGCAGCGCGCGCTGCTATGTCTGCTGAGGAACAAAAAGCTTATGAGGAAAAGAAACTGAAATTGCGGAAAGCAATGGCAGATTCCACTCTTACCAAAGAGTTAGAAACAGCAGCCAAAAATGACGGCGAACAGGCTAAGGATTTGGAAGCGGCTGTTAACAATGATGATTGGAGTGCGGTGATTCACTCGCAAACCCAGGAAACAAAGTCCGGCGAATAACATTCGCGAAAATACCCAGATTGGTAGGGGCGGGTTCGCCAAAGTTTATATCATCAAATAGCAGAATTAAGCAACCCGCCCCACCCATCCGAGATACCGACAAACCTTTTCCGCAATCAGAATTTATTGGTTGGGTGGGGCCGGGTTTATTAATATTTGGGAGGGAATTAAAAATTGTTGGTGAACCCGCCCCTACAAAATTAATGACTAACTTTTCGTTCAGTAACTAAAGTCAAACTTACCCATTCACCCCGCTCATCGTAACTGCGAATCATCCGAAACCGCAAGTCAGTTTCTACCAACCAACCAGCCTCGAAAAATATAGGTTTTCTGGATTCAATCTTGACAGGGAGAGTGCAAGAACCGCCGTCAGGAAGCAGCACAACTTGCACCGACGAAGCACCTTCGTTAAAATTTAATACAGAACCGTCAATGGTGGCGCTAGAACTGATAACAGTACCATTACTGCCAAAAGTAATTTTTTGAATTAGGCGATCGCCACTTTCCAAATGCAATTGTAAATTGGTAGAATAGGAATCAGGAGAACGCGAATCTGGATACATTGTCACGGCCTCGCCCTGCCACTCTCCCAGCAAAGCCTCAACAGTTAAAGGCGGACGTTCGGGGACATTTTTATCAAGCTGCTTTTCCCGAATTAAGGTAAGTGTTGATAAATAGCCGTCGGTATTGTAGAGCTGAACGAAGCGCAACCGGCGATAATTGTAGATAAAACCAAACTCGGCACCGCACTCAGAATAAGGCGCTAGTTGAATAGTTCCCTGACAAAAAGCTCCATTCTCAAAAAACAAGATATCCCGTCCCAAACCCTGATATTCTCGAACAAGTTCGTTCACTTCCGGTTCGCCGACACCGCTGGGATTTGGGGAAAACCGACGGAGTTTCAATCGCACATTTTTGTTGTCATTGAAACCTTCGAGAGAAATAATGCTAGGAGTATCTTGAAGTACCTCTCCTCGCGTTGATAGCTGAGTGAAGGAACCGTGCCATTCTCCCAAGTTTTGCAGAAAGTTTTCCCACTGCGCTACCATATTCTTACCTTTGGATATATGTCTAAAAATAGAATTATAACTCTACTGACGGATTTTGGATTAAGCGATGTTTATGTGGGAGTGATGAAAGGTACGATCGCCCAAATTAACCCCCAACTCAAAGTTATTGACATTACGCACCAAATACCATCTCAAAATATTGCGGCCGCGAGGTTTTGTTTGATGACTGCTTTTGCTTATTTTCCGCCGGAAACCGTACACGTTGCTGTCGTCGATCCGGGTGTGGGAAGCAAGAGACGCCCGGTTGCGATTAAATGTGCTAATTGCTGGCTTGTCGGGCCGGATAACGGGTTGTTTAGCGGGGTGTTGAGTCGGGAAAGTGCGATCGCATCTGTCGAGCTCACCAACCCCAAATACTGGCGATCGCCTCAACCCAGCAGCACTTTTCACGGTCGCGATATTTTTGCAGCAGCGGGCGCTCACTTGGCCAACGGGGTGGCTTTGGAAGACTTGGGAGAGGCGATCGACCCTGCGAGTTTAGTGCAGTTAGAGATACCAAATTGTGCCGTTACAGCCACAGGTATAGAAGGCTGCATTCAATATGTCGATCGCTTCGGCAACCTAATTACTAATATCCCGAATAATTGCATTATAGGTAACAATTGGTCATTGACAATTAGCAATAGTTCTGATGCAATTCGCATCCCCAGCGGTAAAACCTACAGCGACAGCGAACCGGGCGATTTAATTGCCATAACTGGTTCTGACGGTTGGGTAGAAATTGCCGTTAATGGCGGCAGCGCTCAATCAGTATTAAAATTGGAATGCGGAGCGATCGTGCAATTGCTTTTTGACACAAACAATTAAAACCATCTTTTTCAGTTTCTCTCTGCTGGAAATTGGTTCGTGTAGAAGCGATTTCAATATACTGTTTAATATCTGAATAAGAATTTGACTATTTAGCCAAATTAACAACAATAATTATTAACTTCAAAAAGGAGCCTATTTTGAGGTAAAATCACTCCTGATGCTTCCTCAGTTAACAATTGGTTGTATATTGTATCCGCTTCCCCAAAAGATTCTTGAGGCAAAAATCTAAATATTGATGCAGCAACATATTGTTTTTCTTTTTCACAGCTTATCCAGTTTCTTGATAATTGTTCTGCTGCATAACCCGTAGTATTAGAACCCGAAAAAATATCTACTACCAAGTCTCCCGGTTCAGTAAGAAAATTTATAAAAAATGACGGTAATCTTTGGGGAAAACGTGCCGGATGCGCCTTAACATTAAACTCTTTGCACCAACGCAAGTATTGAGAATTACTTTCCGAATTAGAAATTTCTAGCAAATTAGATGGAATAGCACCTCCATTATCTTTGGAAAATCGATCGCTAATATTGTGACCGGAAGGACGTTCTTTGGGCGTGTAAAATTCATCAGCATTTTTCAAAAGTTTTTTCATTCTCTCAGAATACTCTACTTTGACTTTAGTAATATTCGCTTGAGGTTGATTGGTTTTGGAAAGCCACCAAACAGTATTCACAGAATCTTTTGCCCGGATTTTCTTTTTATTCACCCACTCTATAGGAGATGGAAGTTTTGAAGGATTAAACCAGAAAAATTCCTGAGCAAGTTTAAATTCATATTCGTCACATAATCTAATAAGTACCCGGTAATTATACAGCGACCGTACAGGTATTCCTTTCTGATAAGCACCTCCAAGGTCTATAACAAAACTTCCAGTATCCTTAAGAACTCTTTTAATTTCAGGAGCAAAGCCCAGCAGCCAATCAACATATAAATCTTGATCTTCATTTCCATAACTCTTTTGGCGTTGCAATGCAAAAGGAGGGGATGTAATCACCAAATCTACAGAATTGCTAGCAAGACTATTCAGGAGATGAAGAGAATCTCCCAAATAAGATTGACCGTATTGGGTGGTGTAAATTGGGGCGGGCAAAATGTTACTCATGCTTAATTTAGATTAGTTTAAGGTACAACAGACACAGCCTACTGTCATTATATCAAAATCCGTACTCTCAGTCTTACTAAATCCGTACTTTCAGTACGTTGTTTTGTGTGTAAATTCTTCGTACCATTCAAAAAACGAACTTTCAGTTCGTTTTTATGAATTGTGAGGGGTATGAATTACAAAGAAGCCAGACAACAATTTGCGGCCAAGGTAAGTCAGTTACGCAGAGAAAAAAGGATGACACAGGACGAGTTAGCAGAACTCATAGACAAGACTACTGACTATATCAGCTTATTGGAACGCGGTGAAAGATCGCCATCCTTTGAAGTTATTTTCGCTCTAGCTGAAGCGCTCGATGTACCCGCTACTTATTTAATCAGTTTTAGCCAAAGCGGCGAGAGTACAGCTCTCATTAGCACCCTAATAGCTGAACCAGTTTCTCCGTCAGTTGTAGAGCCTGTTGAAGAGGCTGTTACCACGGAAGCAGAACGCATTTCAGATGCTAAACGGCTAGAAAATGCTATGAAAAGCATCCAAGAATTGCAAAATCTGGCTAGTGAATATGGTATTGCGGATATTTTTCAAGATAACGGGGGAAAGACTTTACAGTTATTAATCCTTTTAGGGTTGCGGATATCACCTGGACGTGAAGGAAACGATGCTATTGATGCTGAAGGAAAAGAATACGAACTTAAAACAATAAATATTGCTCTCAATAGAAGCGGTGGGGTCACTACTCACCATCATTTGAATGAAATTATACTTAACAAGTATCGCAGAGTAGAAGCTTGGTATATTGGACTGTATGAAGGCATAACTCTCAAAGAGATTTATAAACTTACACCGGAAATGCTGGAACCTAAATTTAAAGAATGGGAAGAAAAGGTGAGGCTAAGAAACGAGCCGCTAAACAATCCTAAAATTCCCTTAAAGCTAGTAAAAAAAGGGCAACTTGTCTACTCTTACAGTAAATAATAGTTGCCCGATAGTGTTTAAAGGGGATTAGGTTGTGTTTGTCTAGAAACGATACGTTGCCTACAGGTAGCGACTTTTACACTCAAGCTACCACGAAATTCACCAACTTTCCAGGCACCACAATTACCTTTTTAATCTCCTTACCTTCCAGGTGACGCTTAGCCAATTCCGACTCGCGAGCAAACTTTTCCAAAGCAGCTTTATCCGCACCTGAAGGCACTTGAATTGTGCCGCGAGTCTTGCCCATAACTTGAATTACCAGCGTAATTTCATCGGTAACTAATGCAGATGGATCGACAGTCGGCCAAGTTTGCGTATGCACCGATTCACTGTTACCAGTATTGTGCCACAATTCATCAGCAATATGCGGCGCAAAAGGCGCTAACAAGCGAATCAAAGTGTTAATTCCTTCTGCATAAATTGGCGAATCTTTACATTTAGCATCATTCAAAGCATTGCTGAGTTTCATCATTTCCGAAACAGCAGTATTGAACTGATAATCGCCCTCCAAATCGTCGCTCACTTCCTTAATTGCAGTGTGAATCGCCCGCCGCAAATCCTTCTCAGGTTTACTTAAAACCTCTTTCTCCCCCCCTTCGCAAGGGGGGGCTGGGGGGGGTGAACCAAACTCTGTAACCACGCGCCAAACGCGATTTAAAAAGCGAAATTGCCCTTCCACATCAGCGTCGTCCCACTCCAAATCCTTCTCTGGGGGCGCTTTGAATAAAATAAACATCCGCGCTGTATCTACCCCATATTTGCCCATAACTTGCAAGGGGTCAACGCCATTGTATTTTGATTTGGACATCTTCTCGTAGAAGACTTCCAAAGCTTCGCCAGTTTGAGGATCTTTGGGATTGGCGGGGTCTATATCTGCTGGGGGAACGTATTTGCCAGTAACAGGATTTTTATAGGCCATTGCTTGCACCATGCCCTGAGTTAACAGGCGTTTAAATGGTTCGTCACAATTGATCAAACCCCGATCGCGCAAAACCTTGGTAAAGAACCGCGAATACAGCAAGTGCAAGATTGCGTGTTCGATGCCGCCGACATATTGGTCTACTGGCATCCAATCATTTGTCTTCGCAGTATCGAAGATTTGCTCTTGATTTTGAGCATCGGGATAGCGCAAGAAATACCACGAAGAATCGATAAAAGTATCCATCGTATCTGTTTCCCGCTTCGCCGCAGTGCCGCAACTCGGACAAGGAACGTTTACCCATTCTTCCATCTTTGCCAAGGGCGAACCTTTGCCAGTAAATTGTACATTTTCCGGCAACAATACTGGCAAATCCGATGCGGGTACGGGGACTGTTCCGCAGGTGGGACAGTGAATTACGGGAATTGGAGCGCCCCAATAACGCTGTCTAGAAATTAACCAATCTCTCAATCGGTATTGGATGCGGGCTTTGCCATAACCGGAATTTTCGGCATGGTGAATAATCGCTGCTTTGCCTTTAATTGAATCCATGCCGTTGAAGCTTTCGGAATTAATCATAATTCCTGGTTCGGTGTAAGCTTCGGTCAATGGCAGCTCATCATCATCCACAATTACTACTTTAATTGGCAGTTGATATTGATTGGCAAATTTGAAATCTCGCGTGTCGTGGGCTGGTACTCCCATGACTGCGCCGGTGCCGTATTCGTACAGCACATAATCGGCTATCCAAATGGGAATTTCTTCGCCGTTGAAAGGATTGATTGCTTTGCCGCCTGTGGGGATGCCACGCTTTGGTTTGTCTTCGGCTGTGCGATCGATCTCGCTTTGGGCGGCGACTTCTTTGATGAAGGTTTCTACGGCCGCTTTTCTGTCTGCGGTTGTCACGCGCTGAGTTAGTGGATGTTCCGGCGCTAAAACAACGTAACTGACGCCGTAAACTGTATCGGGACGTGTGGTGAAAACGGCGATTTTTTCATCCATGCCGACAATCGGAAATTCTAAGTAAGCGCCGACTGATTTGCCGATCCAGTTGGCTTGCATTAATTTGACTCTTTCTGGCCAATCTGGCAATTTGTCTAAGTCGTTTAATAACTGTTCGGCGTAATCGGTAATTTTGAGGAACCACTGCCGCAATAATTTGCGCTCGACTTTGGCACCGGAACGCCAGGAACGACCTTCGTTATCTACTTGTTCGTTTGCTAAGACTGTTTGATCTATGGGGTCCCAATTAACTGCCGCTTCTTTTTGATATGCTAATCCTGCTTCTAAAAATTGTAAGAAAATCCATTGAGTCCACCGATAATAATCGGGAGAACAAGTTGTAACTTCTTTTGTCCAATCAAAGGAGATGCCGAGACGGCGAAATAAGCCTTTCATTTGGGCAATATTTTCATACGTCCATTTTGCCGGGGGAATTCCGCGCTCGATGGCGGCATTTTCTGCGGGTAAACCAAAAGCGTCCCATCCCATCGGATTCAATACCCGATAACCTTGCATTCGCTTGAGTCTGGCAATTACATCAATAATTGTGTAGTTGCGGACGTGGCCCATGTGCAGGTTTCCCGACGGGTAGGGGAACATGGATAAGGCATAAAATTTAGGCTTTTGGGTATCTTCTGGCATCTGGTCTAAGTTTTGCTCAGCCCATGTCTGCTGCCATTTTTCTTCTATGGATTGGGGGTTATATCTGGAATCCACAACAATTGCTCCGTGTAGGCTTTAGTAATGTTTGCTTCAGTATTTTTACACATTCAAGGGGCTTCGATTCTGATTTTTCTGAGCGCCAAGGATTTTGGCTCGAATATCTGTATTATATATTGTAGTATAGGTAATTTGAGCTGGGGGGCGATCGACCAAATATCCCGGTTCGCCCTGAAAAGAATAAGCCTTACGCACGGGCGGTCAGAAACCGGGTTTTTACCTGAGAATAATTCGTTACAGTCGGCAAAAACCGCAAAAACCCGGTTTCTTTGGTCTTGATGCGTAAGTCATAAAAGAATAAATAACCGCAATCCCCAGAAACCCGATTTCTGAGATAAATCGGGTTTCTTAGCATTTATTCGGGCTTAAATGCTATCTGGGTCGATGTTCAATTCGCGCAGTTTAGCGGCTAAACGATCAGACTTTTGCTCTGCTTGTTCGGCTCTTTGAGCTTCTTGTTCGGCTCTTTGAGCTTCTTGTTGAGCCCTTTGATCTGCTTGTTGAGCCCTTTGATCTGCTTGTTGAGCCCTTTGATCTGCTTGTTGTAGGCGCTGGCGAGCTAATGCCCGCTGTTCTTCTAATTCTGCATAGGAAAGAAACTTTTCTCCATCAGGCCGATAAATTTCTAAGCCATCTTCTCCCAACTCAAATCGCACACCTAATCTCGGACTTATCCATCCCTCCATCGGCTCAATTACTTCTAAGATTCCCTCAATTCTTTGCCAGCCTTCTAATTCATTTCTTTCGGGATCGTAAACGTAATACTCCTCAACTCCATGACGCTGGTAAAATAGACCTCTTGCAAAAAAGATATATGTTATAATCAGAAGTTTTAATTTTAATCGGCTAGAGCTAACTCATGATTG
>NZ_JAUBOR010000071.1:0-20037 GCF_036700305.1 Microcoleus sp. Z1_A1 | reverse complement strand
GGGTCATTTTTTAACGTTATATGCTTGCTATGTAAGCATTATAACCTATTTTTATCGTATTTTATGTTTAAGTCCCGTTAGTAACGACTTAAGCCGATAGTCCGCCAGGGGTTGAAACCCCTGGCTAATAGCTAAAGTCCTCTGAAGAGGACTGAGAAGAAGACTGTTAAAATAATTAGTCCTCTGAAGAGGACTTTAGCTTTGAGGCAGGGAATTCATTCCCTGCCGGACTTAATATGCAGCAATTATCTTCTGCTGTAGCTCGTTTGTCATTGCTAGTAGTTCTGATTGGGCGATCGCACTTTGTTCACCAGTCGCCAACCACTTCAATTGTACCGTCTCGTTTTCAGCTTCCGTATCTCCCAAAACTAAACACGCAACTGCACCGCTTCTGTCGGCTCTTTTAAACTGTTTCTTGAAAGGACTAGCACTCAAATCTATCTCTACACTAAACCCGGCACTTCGCAATTTTTGAGCTAACAATACCGATTGCTGTTCAGCTTTATCGCCCCTGGATACCAAATAGAAATCTAACTTTGGCGCGGGCAAAGGTTGCAACTTTTGCAGCAGGATAATCAACCTTTCGATACCCATTGCCCAACCGACTGCCGCCGTATCTGGGCCGCCCAATTCCTTTACTAAACCGTCGTAGCGGCCGCCTCCGCAAACTGTTGCTTGCGCTCCCAAATCGTCGGAGATAATTTCAAATGCGGTGTTGGTATAGTAATCTAAACCGCGCACTAATCTGGGATTTAACTGATAGCTAATTCCTAAATTTGTGAGCATAAGCTGCACTTGCTCGAAGTGATCTCGCGATTCCTCTCCCAAATAGTCCAAAATACTCGGCGCACCAGCTACAATTTCTTGAGTGCGCTGATTTTTGCTGTCCAATATCCGCAGCGGATTGCGAGTCAAGCGATCTTGAGAATCCGCGTCTAATTCGTCTTTGTGCGGTGTAAAATAATCTATCAAAGCTTGTCGGTAATTTTGTCTGTCTTGCTTATTTCCGACAGAATTAATATCGAGGCGCAAATTTTTTAAACCGAGGATTTGCAGGATGTCGGTGGCGATCGCAATTACTTCGACATCCGCACGAGGATTCGCACTCCCCAAGACTTCCACGCCAATTTGATTGAACTGCCGCTGTCTTCCTTCTTGCGTGCCTTCGTAGCGAAACATCGGTCCAGCATACCACAGGCGCTGTACGTCACCAGCCGCGTACAAACTGTGTTCAATAAAAGCTCGGACTACTCCGGCGGTGCCTTCTGGACGCAAAGTTGTCGATCGATCGCCCTTATCCTTAAAAGTGTACATTTCTTTGCCCACGACATCGGTAGCTTCTCCGATGCCGCGTTCAAATAAAGATGTCTGTTCAAAAATTGGCGTCCGAATTTCTCGATAAGCCGCTTTTTTTAAAATGGTTCTAGCGACTTCTTCTATATTTTGCCAATATTGAATTTCAGCGGGCAAAATATCCCGCGTTCCCGGTAAAGTTTTAATTGCACTCATTTTGTTAGTCAGTAGTCAGTAGTCAGTAGTCAGTAGTCAGTAGTCAGTAGTCAGTAGTCAGTAGTCAGTAGTCATTAATCATTAGTTATTAGTTAAAAGTTAAAAGTTAACAGTCAACAGTTAACAGTCAACAGTCAACAGCTAACAATTCCCAATAACTAATGACTTAATAATTCCCAGGCTCCGTAACGATCGCCATAATAAGCCAAAATGCGATCGACCCGCTCGCGACCTGCCAAATCGAACCCTTCAGGATACTGTATCCACAAACCCCCAACTTGGCTGTCGTAGTAATCAAACCGCTGCGACTGCTGCGGAATTAAACCGGTTTGCACCCCTTCAACTTGACGCAAATGGATCGCCACTTCGCGATACACCGCCAGCGGCAATCCAGGGCTTTGAATTTGATAGCGGAGTTGTTTTTCTTGTGCCGTTTGCATCATTTCTTTGCCTGTCCCCAACCAAAATCCCTACTTAAGATACTTCTTTATCGATCGGCCGCGGTAGAGGACAGCAGTTAATATTGTCCAAACATACCTTTCCCCACTGCAAAGCCCAGCGTACAAGCGTAACTCGATTGTCAGCCCGCGTCTTGTTCAAGATATTGCTAATGTGGTTGTCAACTGTACGCTTGCTAATCTCTAACTTTTCGGCGATTTTCTCATTAGTCAATCCCGCTGCTACTAACTCTACCACTTGCAATTCTCTGTCCGAAAGGGTGACAGGGGTCCCAGAGACAATCCCACTCATAAATTTTTCCTATGTCTGCATATTTACCTATCTACAATTCTAAAGGATGAGGGATCGAGTATGAAGAGAAAATTAAATTTGCTGTGCTACTCTTTCGGGCCCGAAGCACCAACTCGCCTGCAGAATCGCCAAGAGTGCAAACTCAGCGCTGACACAGCATGACGCGCACCGACTTGCACTGCTGGCACCCTTCCGGTGGCGGGTGAGCCCTTTACCTGCGCGCATCTGACATCCGGGCCAAACCCGCAGATGTTTTCAGGTAAAACAACTGATACGCCGCACTGCACTTGTGCGTTGAGCGAGTAACTGCCAGTATCAATAAGTCTGGTATTATAGGAGCAGCTATTAAAATATAGCTTGCAATTTTTCTGGGATCGGTTAAAAATAATTCTTGAGCTGTCTACTGCTGGTCTAAAATCTAAAATCTAAAATCTAAAATAGACATGACTTATCCTCGCGTTCTGTGTCTGGGTGAAGTTTTATTTGATTGTTTAGCAGACAAACCAGGAGTATCTCTCGAAGAGGTAGAATCTTGGACGGCATATCCCGGCGGTGCT
The DNA here is from genome assembly GCF_036700305.1 of Microcoleus sp. Z1_A1. Taxonomy (NCBI): domain Bacteria; kingdom Bacillati; phylum Cyanobacteriota; class Cyanophyceae; order Oscillatoriales; family Microcoleaceae; genus Microcoleus; species Microcoleus sp. Z1_A1. Next base: position 17,221 of record NZ_JAUBOR010000071.1, on the reverse strand, counting down.
CCTGCTAATGTTGCCTGTGCTTTGGTTAAATTAGGGACGGCGGCGGGATTTATCGGGGCTGTAGGTGGGGATGAATTGGGTAATTCTCTAGTGCAGGTATTGCAAGAAGTAGGGGTTGATATTGCTGGATTGCAGCGACATCCAAGTGCGCCGACGCGGCAAGTTTATGTCTTGCGGAATGAAGCGGGCGATCGAAATTTTGCCGGTTTTGGCAAATTTGATACTGCGGATTTTGCCGACACCCGCCTCCTCGCTGCACAACTACCCGAAGTGCTGTTTGAAAATGCCGAATATTTAGTGCTAGGTACTTTAGAATTAGCTTATCCTGAAAGTCGAGAGGCGATCGTCCGAGCGATCGAACTAGCAGAACACTACGACGTTAAAATTATACTTGACATCAATTGGCGTCCCGTGTTTTGGCCAAATCCAGACGAAGCAAAAGCGCGCATTAGAAAAATATTAAAAAAAGTTGATTTTGTCAAGTTATCTGAGGAAGAAGCCGAATGGTTGTTTGACACTACCGATGCTGGAGCAATTACCTACCGTCTCGATTCCGTAGAAGGCGTTTTGGTGACTGCGGGCGAGAAAGGTTGCGCCTATTGTATCTCGGAAAATGAAGGAAAAATCCCCGCATTTACAGTAGATGTTGAGGATACAACAGGTGCAGGCGACGCATTTCTGGCTGGTTTTGTGCGACAGTTGTGCAAGCATGGAATTAAGAATTTAGCCGACCCCAAAATAGCCCAAACAATTGTAACTTATGCCAGTGCGGTAGGTGCGATGACAGCGATGAAACCGGGGGCAATTATATCTCAACCTACTGCGGCTGAAGTAGAAGCTTTCTTATATTTGTACAAAAATTAGGGCCGCCAACCTATCAGTCTGGAAACGGAAAGGGGGCTAATTTTGGTTCATAAACTCGGTTGCTAGGAAAAAAATACTGTTATACTAAATCCGAGTTAAAAACCCTCGCTAAGACTCGCCGTTTGAAATAGCTACTATACAAATTCTTGCCCTAGTTAAGAGGGACTAAGAAATAAACTGGTATTTAAGCTCGATTTAGTATTATAGGTTTTATTGGGGGCAATTAACCGCACATCATATCATGTCCCATCGATTACCCTGATTCCTGTAGGGGCGGGTTCACTAATAATATTTGCCAAAAACGGACAATCTCAAAAACCCGCCCCGGCAATGGTATTATGGGCGATCGATCGGACATGATATAATTTGGCGCACGATTAACTCTAGTGGCTGCGAAGCATCTATGATAATTGCATCTTCAGGTTCTTCGAGACTGTCTAACTGGCTTAACAGCAAGTCTGCTTTCATGTAGTGATTTTCGCGAGTTTTTAACCTGGTGGCTAATAGCTGAAAAGAACATTTTAGATAAACTATCTTCATGCGCTTTTGGTCTCGGTAGAGCATTTCGCGGTAAGATGTTTTTAAAGCAGAACAAGCCAAAACCACATTTTTATTTTCTAACAGCCACCTGTCTATTGTAGCTTGCAATTGTAATAGCCAAGGAAGGCGATCCGCATCTTCTAAAGGAATGCCCCGACTCATTTTATTGATATTAGCTGATGGGTGAAAATCGTCGGCATCCCTGAAATCCCAATTGAGAGATTGCGCCAGCAACTTGCCAACAGTAGTTTTGCCAGAACCTGAGACTCCCATCACGATCGTAATCATGGCACCTATTTACCGAATACTTGCAATATACTTGCAATTTTATCAAGTTGTGCGATCGACAAACCGGGTTTCTTAAGTTGCCGGATGAATTCTACCACCCTAAAAAATTCAATAAACCCGGTTTATTTATGATTTTCGCTCAAATTTCTTCCAGAGTGGGTTTAATGAAATTATAAGCCAAAACGCCGATAATTCCACCGATCACAGGGAATACAATAAACGCCCATAACTGTTGGATTGCCCATCCGCCTTGAAAAAGTGCGACACCGATACTTCTAGCTGGGTTAACTGAAGTATTGGTTATGGGAATTCCGACTAAATGAATCAACACCAGCATCAAGCCGATGGGAATTCCGCCCAAACCGACGGGATATTTGGGATGGGTAGTACCCATGATGGTAAATAACAGAAAAGCAGTTAGTACAATTTCCGTCAAAGCTGCTGCCAAAAGTCCGTAACCCGTGGGAGAATGTTCTGCAAAACCGTTAGAGGCAAATCCAGAAGCAGCCGCATCAAAGCCTGGTTTTCCTGATGCTATCATATACAAAACCAGACCGCCTAAAATTCCGCCTACAATCTGACCTCCTATATAATAAGGAAGCAAAACAGCATCGATCAGTTTCGCAACTACTAAACCGATACTTACCGCCGGATTAATGTGGCATCCAGAGATAGGGCCGATGGTATAAACCATGATTAAGAGGGATAGACCAAAGGCGATCGAAACTCCCAAAAAGCCGATTTTATCTCCAGCTAAAACCGCACTGCCACATCCACCTAATACCAACACAAAAGTACCAAAAGCTTCAGCAACCCCAATCTTTATTTTTTTGTTCATACTCACAATTGTCTCAATTTTCTAATCGGTTAATTTCACACCCATACGAGTTCTCAATATAAAAATTAGAACTCGAATTTGTTTCACTTAGCGCAACAAGACTAATCAAAATCATTAGCAATCTGTAGCTCTAATTTTCACAAATTGTATGGACTTAACTGAGAATGCGAAATTAGGAATCGATAAATTAGCTCAAACATACTCCATTATGTAAAAAATGTCAAGATCAAGCTAATTATTTGTATAAATTGTGCAATCTTCTGTATTCAATTCACAACAATTAACTTGACTTCTTCCCTAATTCTGCGATCGTAATTTTACTTATTGTTGCTGATTATCCGATCGCACTTGCAGCTAAAACATCATTGCTAATCGGCTGGTACATCCGACTTTGGAAGGGGCGAAAGTCTCGCCAATCGGCAGTCATCTTGCATAGCAAGCGGAACTGTAGCGGCGTTGGGGGTTGATTGACGCGATCGACTTGTACGCGAACCAATTCTGGATGCTGCGAAATAATTTCAAAAATATCATCCACAAGATAGCGCTGACAATAGCCAACAATCCAGTGATCTTTAGTACACAGAAGCAGACGGGAAGCGCGCGGATTTTTAAATTCGTGGGCTAAATACAAAAGTTCGCCCACTTTAAGCCGATTAATCCGTTCAATTGCCGACTTTGAAAGGTATCGCAGTCCATCTGCAAAAAAATGGATACAGTAACGTCCATTTTCATCGGGTTCGGGACAAGGGAATACCTCAAATTTATCAGTTGCCCGTTTGCCTCCGCTGCGCGCCAATAAAGCAATTGGGTCATGTTCGTGTTCAGGGATATTCAACCACTGTACAAATTCAGGGTACTCAGGGCGCGATCGGGCCATCACTCGATTAGAAAACAACGAAAACAGTTTCTGTGAAGTGTAAACATTATGGAAATCCGGGAAAGATGGCAAGGGTTGAAACCCGCACTTGAGTTTCGCTTCTAGAACACCATTTGTATAATTGAACTGGTATTCTTTACCGTTAAATGTCAATCGACCAATCGGAAACCAAGAACCGCTGTCCGGGCTTTGCCAAGCCAAAAATAGTGTTTTCAAAGTAAATCTCCTGTCAATTCAAGTAGGGTGTACAGTGCGTACTGCACAAACACAACTCACCTACGCGGCTTAAAAAATGTTTACCCGATCGACCCTTGACACTTACCTCTCAAAATGAGAGTATGAGTATACAAGCAGGACTTATACCAAATCCGAGTTTACCACCCCTGTTATAAATATTCCGTCAATCGATTTTCGATTTTCGATTTTCGATTTTCGATTTTCGATTGACTTGCGCGAGATAAATGCGGGGGCAATAAGTGATTTTCGATTTTCGATTAAAGAATTGATTGCACGGATAAATCACGTGGCGGGTACCACATGAAGAAATTTCTGGATAAATCACGTGGCGGGTACCACATGAAGAAATTTCTGGTCAATAAAGGGGATGCCTAACCCGGATTTGGTATTACCCTGCATAACCGAACTTTGAGATCACCTGTAGAGTTCTGGTGGACAGCGATCGCTCTATATACAGCACTTTCCAGGTAAGTGAAGTACAGAGAAACCGGGTTTCTTGAATAAAACCGGTTTCTGGCGAGAAATCCAGAAGAAACCCGGTTTCTGGGGTGTACTTTATAAACCTGGAATCCGCTGTAGCAATCCTCGCATCATTTGTGAATTTCTTACTCCCCTTACCAAGGGGAGGGTTGGGGTGGGGTAAAAAGTTTACGACTCTTGCAAGGATTGCTATAGATAAAATCTGTGAGTAAGTCCTGTATAAAGTGATGGAATAAGCCACGTTATGGAAGCGAAAGAGATGCAATACAAAACCACTAAAAAGCTAAAAACAAATGCACCTAATTTCGCTCCGCAACCTCCGTAATAATGCTGCTAAATACCCGGATGTCAAAAACCAAATTGAGATTTGGAAAGAAACTGTCAACAAAGCAGAATGGCATAATTTGGAGGATGTTCGCAAAATTTATCGGGATGCCGAAGCAGTAGGAAACTTTACCGTCTTTAATATCAAAGGCAACGACTATCGCCTGATTGTTGGGATTAACTATGAGAACCAAACTGTTTTCTACAAATATTTCCTAACCCACTCTGACTACGACCAAGAAAAATGGAAAAATGACCCTAACTTTTGACCGAACGACTTACAGCAACTTGCTCGCAGAAATTGCTCCCAAGGCGATCGAAACTGAGGAAGAATACGATCGCCTCCTGGCAGTTGCAGAAAGGCTAACATTTGCTAAAAACCTCACTCCAGAGGAGAAAGTTTTATACAAGTTGTTAGTCACTTTGATAGAAGTTTACGAGACAGAAAACTATCCGGTAGACAAATCCGAACCTCATGAGATTTTGCAACATATCATGGAATCCAGTGGCACCCGCCAAGCAGACTTGGTAGGTATCATTGGATCTAGCGGCGTAGTATCTGAAGTTGTGAATGGCAAGCGCTCAATTAGCAAAGCACAAGCTAAGGCACTCGGCGATTATTTTCAAATCTCACCTAGCTTGTTCATTTAATTTAAGATAAATCGATCGGTTACGATCTAATTCTATGTCTTGTAGGGGCGGGTTCACCAATAGTATTTGCCTAGAATCGACAATACAATAAACCCGCCCCCGCCCAGATCGAAACTAATCGATCGAACATAATATAAGGTGCGTCATATCCGAAACCCTCGATAAATTCTAGAGTGAAAGTCTGACGCACCCTACAACGGGTAAAAAGCAACTTCTAACACAGGAATTCGCGCGGATCGGTGACATACCCAGTCAGCGCCGAAGCCGCCGCCGTGTAAGGCGAAGCGAGATAAACTTGCGCTTCTTTATTCCCCATGCGGCCGGGGAAATTCCGGTTAGTTGTAGATACACAAATTTCTGGTTCATTCATCCGCCCAAAAGTATCTTTCGGCCCGCCCAAACAAGCGGCGCAAGAAGGCGCGGCAGGTTCAATGCAGCCGGCAGCTAAGAAGATTTCCGAAAGCGTTTGACCATCGTATTTTGTGACAAACAAATCTTCGTAAACTTTCTGAGTTGCTGGTACTAAATACGTCGGAACTTTGACTTGATTTCCTTTGAGAATGCGGGCGGCATTTAGAAAGTCGGAGGTTTTGCCGCCGGTGCAGGAACCGATGTAAACTCGATCGATCTTGACATCGCGACAGTTGCGCGCTAAGTCGCGGTTGTCGGGAGAGTGCGGTTTGGCGACGACTGGTTCTAATTGGGTGACATCGTAGGTGCGATCGCTATAAAATTTAGCATCCCCATCGCTGTAAAATGAATCGAAGGGTTTATCAGTCCGCGAAGTAACGTAATCAAACGTAGTTTTGTCCGGCGCAACCGTGCCGTTTTTGCCGCCAGCTTCAATCACCATATTGCACAGCGTCATCCGTTCTTCCATCGTCAAACGTTCAACTGTATCGCCGGCAAATTCCATCGTCCGGTAGTTAGCACCCGCAACGCTAATATCACCAATAATCTGCAAAATTAGGTCTTTTGCTAACAAATAATCCGGCAGTTCACCGTTAAACACAAAGCGCATGGTTGCGGGAACTTTGATTAACAGTTTGCCGGTTCCCATGATAAAAGCCGCGTCTGTATTGCCGATACCGGTGGCGAATTGTCCGAAAGCGCCGGCATTACAGGTGTGGGAATCTGTGCCGAAGAGCACTTCCCCTGGTCTGGTGTGGCCTTCTTGTGCTAGCGCGATGTGGCAAACTCCTTTGTAGTCGGGATTTGCTTTGAAGTCCGATCGATCCGTGATGTCGTAAAAGTATTTTATCCCTTGTTCTTTCGCAAAATCGCGGAGAATATCGACGTTGCGGTTAGCGCGTTCGTCGTTGGTGAAAATGTAGTGGTCGGGAATGAGGACGATTTTGTCTGGGTTCCAGACTTTAGCATTCTCACCGAATTCGCGTTTGAAAACGCCGATAGTGCCGGGGCCGCAGACATCGTGGGTCATCAACACGTCTGTTTCTACCCAAATATTTTCTCCGGGCTCAACTTTAGTGCGGCCTGATGCTTTGGCTAAGATTTTTTCGGTCAGGGTCATTCCCATAGTGCGATCGCTCTTTTTTATTAGATGCTACATAGTGTATTGTAAGCGAAACATCGCCTGATGTTGACAGGTAATTTATCAACTAAACATTTTCTTCAATCTTAAATCTCAAATCTCAAATCGATTGACTGTCACTTTCTTTTTCGCCGATCGCCAATCTCTACAATAGCCTCTACTTCGATTAACACAAAAATAAAATTTATGCAAGTCCCTCGATTATGCGACTGGTAACTAACAGCTAGCCACTGTTATTATACGACTTATGCAAAGACTGTACTTGTATGGTGCGCCGAAGAGCACCATACAAGTACACATAGTGTCAAAATAGAAGGAATGCAGCGTAAGTCCTACAAATGAGAATTTCGCAGCAATTAGATTAAGTCACTTTTGTCACTTGCCCTTGCAAGCTTAGATTTGGAAAATGAAACAGCCTTGGGATTAAAGAACTCTCTTTTGCAAATAAACGCATTATCCAAAGCTAATTGAATTAACAAAAAAAAACCGGGTTTCATCAGGAGCAAGACAGCTTAATTTCGACAACTCAACCTGAAGAGAAATCAATGTCATAAAAGCTGTCAGAGATTTCTCATCCCAGTCAAACCGTCAAATACTCAATAAGAGGTATTTTATGTCTCAACAACCTAGTTTTCCCATCCCAGAAACTGCCCAAGCCGATGCAACAACAGGGCGTTACATTATTACTTTCGGCGAAGATGCAGTGACAGAAGGATTAGACCTCTTGAGCGACCAAACTGGTATCAGAGGACTGGCAAATGCTTCCGATTTCGCGGACTCTGCTCTAGACTTGATCCAAATTGAAGCTGCAGGGGGAGCGGTGTTTCCTACTCTCGGCGTTGCCGTTGTTTCCTTAGACGAAGAGGCTTTCAGCAGCGTCATGACATCAGCGGGAGAGGATTCGGCTATTCTGGCGATCGAACCAGAGCGCACTTTCTACGCCATTGGCGATGGGTTGTCGGCAGATTACCTGCGGGGCTATCGCGATGCGGTCGATAACCTGTACGACAAAGCCACTAATACAGAGGTAGCAGAAATCAAGAAACCACGATGTTTTGCTGATGATATCGAGTCTACTTGGGGTTTGAAGGCAACGAAGGTGATGAATTCTCTGCTGACTGGTAGCGGAATGAAAGTTGCGGTGCTGGATACGGGGATGGATTTATTGCATCCTGACTTCGCGGGCCGATCGATCGTATCGCAGTCCTTCGTACCAGGGGAGGACGTACAAGATGTCAACAGTCATGGCACGCACTGCATTGGGACAGCGTGCGGGTTCAAGGATCTGAACGGCCGGCGGTACGGGATCGCTTACGAATCGACCATTTATGTCGGTAAAGTGTTGAGCAATGCCGGTAGTGGCGCTGGTGCCTGGATTCTGGCTGGCATGGAATGGGCGATCGCCAACGGCTGTCAAGTGATCTCGATGTCATTAGGAAACCCCACTCGAACACCGTCTACTGCTTACGAAACTGTCGGCCGCCGATCGCTGCAAAATGGGTGTCTGATCGTGGCAGCAGCCGGCAATAACGGACGAACCGGAGGAAGCGTCGGACAACCAGCCAATAGCCAGTCGATTATGGCTGTTGCAGCGATCGATAACTGCGAGGCAGTGGCTGACTTCTCGGCTAAATCTGGCATATTTCCAGGGGCTAAAGTCGATATCGCCGCTCCGGGAGTGGAAATATACTCATCAGTGCCTATGGAGCAAGGGCGTTATGCTGCTTACAATGGCACTAGCATGGCTACACCGCACGTGGCTGGGCTCGCGGCCCTGTATGCCGAATCGACTGGTAAACGAGGTGCTGAACTTTGGCAATTGCTGACTTCCTATGCTATGGCGCTACCCTTGCCAAATACTCGTGTCGGAAGCGGTTTAGTACAAGCTCCGTAATGCAGAATACCCAAATCCCCGCAGCACTTTAAGCCTGCGGGGATCTAACAGAAGACAATTTACAATAGCGCAATGGATTTGCTCCAAAGGATGCTAAATATGTCTGACGAACAAGTACAGCGCATCATAGTGAGTGTTGACGACCAAAACATATCGGTAATTCAATCGGTTGTCACTGCCTTAGAATCGGCGGGAATGAAAGTGGATGAGGTACTGCCTGTGATTGGTATCGTTATTGGAGAAGTTTCTCAATCGAAGCTAGAAGGACTAAAGACAGTACCGGGCGTGGCTAGTGTCGAGATCGATCGAGAAATGCAGGCAATTTAAACCTATAATTTAGGGGTTAGTAGATCCAGTTTTGCTAATCCCAAATACCGAACACCTTCCGGTGTCACATCAAACCGACAAGGCAAAACCTCTACACCTTCACTTATAGCCTGTCTGAACAATTCTCCGTAAAGGCGATCGGCACTATCTCCCGGAGCAAAATCAGTACAATCCCCGCGATTGATAAAATACAGCATTACAGCCCTCGAACCCTGCCGCACAACTTCTATCAATTCCCGCAAATGTTTCTGTCCCCTCTCCGTCACTGTATCGGGAAATAAAGCCAACTCCTCTTTTACCCAAGTTGTATTTTTCACTTCCAGAAAAATCGGTTTTTCCTCACCAGTTAGCCAAAAATCCACTCTACTTTTTTTATCACTGCCGTAAACAACCTCCGGTTGAATTAAACTATAATTGCCCAACTCAGGAAATAATTTCAATTCCAAAGCTAATTTAACTACTCGATTTGGCAGCCCAGTATTAACTCCCACCCAAGTTGGCACAGTGTCGCAAACTTTAATTAATTCCCAAGTATAAGCTAACTTGCGTTTAGGATTGTCGCTGGGAGATACTAGCACTGGATTGCCCGGAATGTAAACACCTGTCATCGGGCCAGTATTCGGACAGTGCGCGGTGATGATTTCTCCCGAATCTAGTTCGATTTCGGCAAAAAATCGCTTGTAACGTTTGATGAGAATTCCGGGTAAAAGAGGAGGATATTTGTAAATTAAGTCAGTCATTCGATTTTAGATTTTAGATTTTAGATTTTAGATTCTCGATTGTAGATTATACCTATAACCGAATACCTGGTTCCGAACTTTTTAAATAAGTCTGGGAGCTAACACAATCAGTCATAAGTTATCAACTATTATGTTATTTTTCTGCTTTTATTAACTCATTTGTTTCATCATTTTTAGATTGTAGATTGTAGATTTTAGATTTTAGATTGAAGCATCATAGCACGAAACGGCGGTTGGTAGTTAGGACGAATAGTCCCGATCGATTATTGAATTTCCGCAAGTCAGTAATATCGATAAAATTGGTATAAACGCAATTCCCCCTAGAAGTTTTATCAGTTCATGATATGATTCTCCCGATTCGCGATTAAAATAAGTGAATCCTTTTAGCACTAGCGTTTGTAACCATTTGTGTCCCAATTACAGAAGCCCTCTCGTTCCCTCGCAGGGATTGCCGGCATTGTCGCAGTCGCCACTCTAATTAGCAAAGTCTTTGGATTGGTGCGCCAAATTGCGATCGCCGCAGCCTTTGGAGTCGGTGTCGCCGTCGATGCCTACAACTACGCCTACGTCATCCCTGGTTTCTTATTTATTTTGCTGGGAGGGATTAACGGGCCATTTCACAGCGCCATAGTCAGTGTTTTAGCCCGCCGGGATAAAAAAGAAGCAGCACCCTTAGTCGAGACTATCACCACCTTAGTCGGCGGCTTGTTGCTGTTGGTGACGATCGCTTTAATTATTTTTGCAGATCCGCTGATCGATTTGGTGGCACCGGGATTAAATAGAACAGCCGAAGGTTTACAAATTAAAGCAATTGCCGTCCAGCAATTTCGGATTATGGCACCGATGGCATTACTTTCAGGCTTAATCGGCATTGGTTTCGGCACTCTCAACGCCGCCGATATGTACTGGTTGCCTTCGATTAGCCCTTTATTTTCCAGCGTTGCACTTGTCGGCGGTTTGGGGATTCTCGCACTGCAAATCGGAAACAAAATTATTCAGCCAGAATTCGCACTAATTGGCGGCTTAGTGTTAGCTTGGGGAACTTTAGCGGGCGCAGTTTTGCAGTGGTTGGTGCAACTAGCGGCACAGTGGCGCGCCGGCTTGGGAACATTGCGCTTGCGGTTTAATTTTAAACGGCCGGGAGTGCCAGAAGTAATTAAGGTGATGCTTCCTGCTACCTTATCATCAGGAATGCTGCAAATTAATGTTTATACTGACCTATTTTTCGCATCCTACATCCCTCAAGCTGCCTCTGCGATGGGTTACAGTGGCTTGTTAGTTATGACGCCTTTAGGCATCATTTCTAATGTAATTTTAGTGCCATTTCTCCCCATATTTTCTCGCCTCACCGATCCGAGAGATTGGCCGGAATTAAAAGCTCGAATTCGTCAATCTTTAATTTTGACGGCCCTGACGATGCTGCCGCTGAGCGCTTTAATGGTAACACTTGCCGGGCCGATCGTCCGCGTGGTTTACGAACGCTATGCTTTTGATCGATCGGCCTCGGAGTTTGTCACGCCGATATTGATGGCTTACAGTATTGGAATGTTTGTGTATTTGGGACGCGACGTTTTGGTACGGGTATTTTACGCTTTGGGAGACGGAGAAACGCCTTTTCGCATCAGTATTATCAATATCTTTTTAAACGGTCTTTTGGATTATTTGTTAGTTGGAGCTTTTGGCGCGCCCGGATTAGTTTTGGCGACGGTGGGAGTGAATCTTGTTTCGATGATTATGCTTTTGTACTTATTAGATAAAAAGCTGGGTGGCCTGCCTTGGGGGGAGTGGAGTTTGCCTTTTCTGGGCTTAACTTCTGCCAGTTCTGTAACTGCTTTCGTTACATTGGCTACTCTGCAAGGCTGTCAAAGAGTTTTGGGTACTGAAGGTTTAGTAATTCAATTAGTGCAGTTGAGTGTGGCAAGTTTTGTAGGGTTAGGGGTTTTTGCCCTGTTTGTTAGTCAGATGAAGTTGCCGGAAGTTGATATGTTTGTCGATCGCATTCGCGGCCGTTTTCGCAAATAAACATCCGAAATTGGCGGCAGATTCAAGGAATCAATAAAAGTGCGAGATCCCTTAAGTAGACAAAATACCATAAAGGGCGATCGTCCTTAAATCCAAATCAACACTCCGAAGCGTCCATCCGCGTATATCCGCCACCATCTGCGGTCAAAAATTCCAGAGTAATTAACAAAGGCGATGTCTAGATTCTCAAGATATCGTCAAACTTTATGCTGTCTGGCAAAATAGCCAATAAAAATCCGCTAAAAAAAATAAACCCTCATACCCACAGCCTCTTTTGGATGCCTAAATTATGTCCTCATGGAAAAGATCCGACTTTTCCGACTTTAAGATCCGACTTTTCCGACTTTACAGAGGCAGAAGCCGGAAGCAATGATAGAGATAGGGAAAGCCAACCCACGATGTCTAAATTGTAAAGATATCGTAAACCTGGATGTTGTGTTGCCAAGTGTTAAATAAAAACATGGTATAAAAAATATGTCTTTAGTATGATATATTAAATTTGCATCTATGCTATGTACATTCATTCCCACGCGAAGCCAGTGAGATCCCACTTCATATCAGGACTACCCCGCTCAGGCTCTACTTTACTGGCTGCACTACTACGACAAAATCCCCGGTTTCACAGCGCTATGACTTCCCCTGTTGGGGGCGCAAGTCGATCGAATGCTGTCAGCCGTGACCCAAAACAATCAGTGTTCCGTGTTTATTTCCCTGAACTAAAACCGACGCTGATTATGAGTATCTTTTCGGCTGACTACCAGCCACAAGCGGAAAAAGAAGCGATCGGCGACACCAATCGCCTGTGATGCAGCAAACTGTCATTAATCCTGGCACTATTTCCCGAAGCCAAAGTGATCTGCTGTATCAGAAACATCGCTTGAATTATGGACAGCATCGAGCTACTAATTCGCGGTAACGCCTTGGATGTTTCCAGGTTATTTAATCCTCCAGCGGAACGGGCTAACAATTTTACCGCCCGATTTATTTAAGCAATAGAACTAATAAATTCTTCAGTCATCATAGGGATCACTTAAGATTTGAGGCGGGGGTTGAAACCCCGGCCGGACTTGGATGTAAACAATATATAGATATCAAGGATGTCAGGAATTATGAACGTACCAACCATGAACAAGCAAATTATTTTCGTTGACTCCTCTGTACAAGATTATCAAAGCCTGATCCAAGGCATCGATCCCGCTCAAATTGTGATTTTAAATGAAAATTCCAGCGCGATCGACCAAATTACTAAAGCCTTGGCAGATCAAAAAGATATTGAAGCAGTTCATATAGTTTCTCACGGCAGCGAAGGCAGTTTAAAACTCGGTGCAGACGTACTCAATGACAATAACCTAGAAAATTTTAGCGCTCAGATAAAACAGTGGGGAAGTGCGCTGACAGCAAATGGGGATATTCTACTTTATGGATGCGATGTAGCAGCCGGAGAAGTTGGAGAAAACTTCGTAAAGCGCCTGAGTCAAATCACAGGGGCGGATGTGGCAGCATCTACCAACAAGACCGGTAATGCAGCATTAGGTGGCGACTGGGCTTTGGAGGTAAACACCGGCAACATTGAGACTCCCATAGCTTTTCAGACACAAGGATCACAGAAGTATGACGGGGTACTTGCCACCTTTACCGTGACGAACACCAACGACAGTGGGGCGGGGTCGTTGCGCGAGGCGATCGCCCAAGCCAACACCCAGACCGGTGCAGACACCATTGTTTTCGATCCCAGTGTATTTAACACCTCCCAAACCATCCGCCTCAATTCGCAACTAATCGTCGATGACAGTGTGAGCATTCAGGGGACTGGGCTGAACCTCGTAAAGATAAGTGGGGATGCCAATAATAATGGCATTAATGACAACGGTGATGTGCGCCTGTTCTTTGTTAACCAAGGCACAGTGAGTTTTAGCAACCTCACCCTGCATGGCGGACGCGGCAATGGTGGCAATGGTGCTGCTGGCGGTGGTGGTGGACTAGGGGCTGGTGGTGCATTATTTATCAATGGCAACGGAACTTCACTGCCCGCTCAAGTAACCATCAATAATGTTACCTTTACCCAGAACCAGGCAGTAGGCGGTCAAGGAGGCGCTTCTAATGGTTTGGGTGGTGGTGGCGGCTTCGGCGGAGCCGGTGGCTCAGGTGGCTACCAACCTGGTGGTGGGGGTGGTGGCGGCGGATTTAGTGACATTGGGACTAATGGCACCACTGGTGGGGGTACCGGTGGTGGCAGTAGCTTCTTTGGTAACAACGGCGGCACGGGCGGCACAACCAGCAATAGTGGAGTTGCTAGCAACGGAGGGTTCGGTGGGGGTGGCGGCGGTGGCCTCAGTGCTTTCAATGCTAATGGTACCAACGGCGGTCAAGGAGGTGACTTTGGTGGCGGCGGTGCCGGTGGTGCTAGCCAGTTTAGCGGTGTATCGGGTCAAGGCGGTTCTGGAGGATTCGGTGGGGGTGGTGGTAATGCGGGCGTTGCTGCTAACGGTTCTACCTACGGCCTTGGTGGTAATGGTGGCTTTGGTGGTGGTGGTGGTAGCGGGAATACCGGCGGTGGCTTAGGAGGCAGTTTCGGCGGCAATGGTTACGACGCTGGCGGTGGCGGCGGAGCTGGATTAGGCGGAGCCATTTTCCTTCGCAATGGTTCTCTGGTGCTAACGAATGCCACGTTTAATAACAACAGCGCCACTGGAGGTGCGGGCGGATTTAGCGCTCAGCCCGGTCAGGGTAAAAGCGGTGCTATTTTCGTGAACGCTGGTGCAACCGTAACAGCATCAGGAGTGACCTACAGTAGTAATTCTGCCACAAATGCCAGTACCACTGCTACTGATAATAGTAATACCTATGGAACGATTACCGTAGCTGACACCACAGCGCCGACAGCCGCCAGTTTCACCCCTGCAGACAACGCCACTAATATTGCAGTTGCTGCTGATTTAGTCGTCACCTTGAGTGAAGCCGTACAAAAAGGCATCGGCAATATTGTCATCAAGAAAGTCTCCGACAACTCAGTTGTAGAAACCATTGATGTCACCTCAGCTAACGTCACAGTTACTGGCAGTAGCGTCACCATTAATCCCACAGCAAATTTAGTTGAGGGTACAGATTACTACGTTGAAATTGCCGCTGGTGCAATTAAAGACTTAGCTGGTAACAATTATGCCGGTACTACAGGTGCAGCCACTTGGAATTTCAGCACCGTAGCTGACACCACACCACCGACAGCAGCCAGTTTCACCCCTGCAGACAACGCCACTAATATTGCAGTTGCTGCTGATTTAGTTGTCACCTTGAGTGAAGCCGTACAAAAAGGCACTGGCAATATTGTCATCAAGAAAGTCTCCGACAACTCAGTGGTGGAAACCATTGATGTCACATCAGCTAACGTCACAGTTACTGGCAGTAGCGTCACCATTAATCCCACAGCAAATTTAGTTGAGGGTACAGATTACTACGTTGAAATTGCCGCTGGTGCAATTAAAGACTTAGCTGGTAACAATTATGCCGGTACTACAGGTGCAGCCACTTGGAATTTCAGCACCGTAGCTGACACCACACCACCGACAGCAGCCAGTTTCACCCCTGCAGACAACGCCACTAATATTGCAGTTGCTGCTGATTTAGTTGTCACCTTGAGTGAAGCCGTACAAAAAGGCACTGGCAATATTGTCATCAAGAAAGTCTCCGACAACTCAGTGGTGGAAACCATTGATGTCACCTCAGCTAACGTCACAGTTACTGGCAGTAGCGTCACCATTAATCCCACAGCAAATTTAGTTGAGGGTACAGATTACTACGTTGAAATTGCCGCTGGTGCAATTAAAGACTTAGCTGGTAACAATTATGCCGGTACTACAGGTGCAGCCACTTGGAATTTCAGCACCGTAGCTGACACCACACCACCGACAGCAGCCAGTTTCACCCCTGCAGACAACGCCACTAATATTGCAGTTGCTGCTGATTTAGTTGTCACCTTGAGTGAAGCCGTACAAAAAGGCACTGGCAATATTGTCATCAAGAAAGTCTCCGACAACTCAGTTGTTGAAACCATTGATGTCACATCAGCTAACGTCACCGTCAGTGGTTCTACTGTCACCATTAATCCTACCGCTGACCTCGCACCAAGTACCGAATACTATGTAGAAATTGCTAGCGGGGCGATTAAAGACTCGGCTGGTAACAATTATGCCGGGATTACAGGGCCAACCAGTTGGAACTTCACAACCCTCACCGCTTCCACGCTGCCGATTCCTCCCATCCCGCAATTAACCCAAAACGGTAGTGCTAATACCAATCATCAGGGACAGAGCTTCACAGCTTCTGAGAATGGAACAATTAGCGAGATTGCGGTTTATACCGGAGGTGCTTTTACTGGCAATTTATTGATTTACAACAGCAGTAATGGCAGCGGTGCTGGCGGGAACAAAGGTACTCCTACCTATCAACAGAGCATATCACTCCCATCGGGCATGGGTTGGAAAACAGTTAAATTAGACACTCCTTATTCGGCTACCAGTGGGCAAACCTACTCCGTTATTTTTGAGGGAACAGGTACATTCTCTTTCTCGAATACCAACCCTTATGGGGGTGGGAACTATATCTTCAACTACGGCAATGCCAATGCCTCTAATGATTTAGCTTTCTTCATTAACCCGCCGGAAATTGATCTCAAAGGCAATGGTACTTCCATCGCCAATCAAGATATTACACCCACGACAATTGATGGCACTGCTTTTGCTGATACCCCAGTTGGTAGCCCGCTAGTTCGCACCTTTAGCATTGAAAATTTGGGTTCTAGTAATTTGACGTTATCGGGTACGCCTGTAGTCACCATTACAGGGGCCAATGCCAGTGATTTTACCGTCAAGACATTACCAGCCAACACTATTAGTGCCAGTCAAGCTACCCCATTTGAAATTACTTTCCAACCTTCGGCTATCGGCACTCGCACCGCACGAATTAATATTTCCAGCAACGATCTCGACGAATCTACTTATACCTTTACCATTCAAGGTAACGGCCTTGATGGTACAGCGCCCACAGCCAGCAGTTTCACCCCAGCCGATAACGCCACCAGTGTTGCAGTTGCTGCTGATTTAGTCGTCACCTTGAGTGAAGCCGTACAAAAAGGCATCGGCAATATTGTCATCAAGAAAGTCTCCGACAACTCAGTTGTAGAAACCATTGATGTTACCTCAACAAATGTCACGGTTAGCGGTAGTACAGTCACAGTTAATCCCACAGCAGATTTAGCTGCCGGTACTGATTACTACGTTGAAATTGCTGCCGGTGCGATTAAAAACTTAGGAGGCAACAATTATGCCGGTACTACAGGCGCAACTGCTTGGAATTTCAGCACTGCGGCTGCCGTTGATACCACAGCCCCGACAGCCACTTTCACCCCCGCAGACAACGCCACCAGTGTTGCAGTTGCTGCTGATTTAGTCGTCACATTGAGTGAAGCCGTACAAAAAGGCACTGGCAATATTGTCATAAAGAAAGTATCGGATAACTCAGTTGTAGAAACCATTGATGTTACCTCAACAAATGTCACCGTTAGCGGTAGTACCGTCACCGTTAATCCCAC
>NZ_JAUBOR010000070.1:0-21020 GCF_036700305.1 Microcoleus sp. Z1_A1 | reverse complement strand
CCCGCCCGTCCTTTTTGGACGGGCGGGACGCCCATCCCACTTTCAAGAGTGGAAGTTATTTAATTCTCATTCCTTACGCTGTTGTGGGGAGTAGGGGTTGAGCAGGAACTCCCGCCATCAAGCTTAAATTTAAAGGCAAAATAGCTTATGGGGTAACAACCCAGAATATTTTTGGCCTAAACTGGGTTTTTTGCATAATTTCTCCACAAAAAAGGGAGAAAAGCCGTTTTCTTTTCCCCCAAGTTTTCCTTGTGCCTCAAGCGCGAGCTCAAAACTATTCCAAATTCGAGTCCGGGTAGTGATTGCGAATTTGTTCGGCTTCGGGACAATCGTCAGAAACTAGGGGTTCGCAGTTAGTTCGGGATACCGAAGCCAACTTCTGGGATACAGCTCCAATACTTTCAAGACGCACCATTTCTTCCCAGGAGCTGATTTCGTCTTCTTCGTCGGTTTCGTAGCGCAGCGTGACTAGATCCCCTTCAATATCTAGGATACGAGCGCGCTCTATCCAACGTTGCTGATCTCGAAGAAAAATAGAAACCTCACGACCATCACAACAGAGTTGATAGATTTTGCGCTGTAGCATTTGTCAGTTCTCCTGCGCAGTGTAACTTGCTTAAAATATGGTCTGTTTACCGTAACGTACTTTGGGTTTTACATCGGAAGGCACAGCCGTATGGACTAGCCAGTTTCACGTTTTCCGCAACTTTGGTACCGATGGGAGTTACCAAATTCGATTTTACCACCAAATCTATCCAGTACGCCATTTATCCAATTACAGGTTGTGCAGCCAGTGGCATCTCTCGTGAGAGGCATTTGCCAGCATAGATCCGAGCATTAGGACTTGACTCGGGCGATCGCGATTAACAGCGACAATAACAACAGACTCTGCCTCTAAAATCTCGCTCTGTTTTGCCTCAAGTCCCCCAGAAAGCTATTGTTTCGACGTTTGTTCGATCGCCCGCTAACGCCGTCAAGGCTCAATCTCAAATCTCAAATCTCGAAGGGAAAGCTCTAAAGTGACACTCAAACAGCGACAATAAAAACAGACTCTGCCTCAGATATCTCGCTCTCTTATGTCTCAAGTCCCCCAGAAACAAGAGTGTTTGGAAGTTATTTCTAGCCCCCAGTACCCCCTATGAACTCAATCTAAAATCTCAAATCTAAAATCTCAAATCGATTGTTCGATCGCCCACTAACGCCGTCAAGGCTCAATCTCAAATCTCAAATCTCGAAGCGAAAGCTCTAAAGCGACACTCAAACAGCGACAATAAAAACAGACTCTGCCTCAGATATCTCGCTCTCTTATGCCTCAATTCCCCCAGAAACAAGAGTGTTTGGAGGTTATTTCTAGCCCCCAGTACCCCCTATGAACTCAATCTAAAATCTCAAATCTAAAATCTCAAATCGATTGTTCGATCGCCCACTAACACCGTCAAGGCTCAATCTCAAATCTCAAATCTCGAAGCGAAAGCTCTAAAGCGACACTCAAACAGCGACAATAAAAACAGACTCTGCCTCAGATTTCTCGCTCTCTTTGGCCTCAACTCCCCCAGAAACAAGAGTGTTTGGAGGTGATTTCTAGCCCCCAGTACCCCCTCTTTCCTCAATCTAAAACCTAAAACCTAAAATCTAAAATCTAAAATCTAAAATCTAAAATCGATTGACTGGAGTGTGATAAAAATCACTGACAGCAGGCAGCCCCTAAATGTAGAAAATGGTGGCGGCCAACAACTAGCTTCAAAACGGGCAGCGGAACCTGTGGCGGTTAAGCTAAAAGAATTGCGGTTCGGTTCAACACAAATTGGAGTCATCGCTCGTGCGTATTAAGGAGGCTAATTGATGGTGTACGCAGAAAATTGGTCGCAGCCGTCTATCTTAGAGCTAGCGCGATCGGGCAACTTTCAAGCCCTGAATTACTGGATTGACAGCTTGCTGCGCCCCGAAGGGATTTATGCCCGCGTCGAACAGGCTCAGGCCGGCTGCGTCCAAATCCTCGTAGAATTCCAGCGCGAATTTGCGCCAGATACTACCTTACTGGGGAGCACTATCCGGGAAGGCTTAGTCAAATTTATTTGCCACCAACTCTGGAGACTCAACTCGCCAGCAGTAGAAGGAGTGCGAATTCAGGCGCGCTTGGCGGGGGATGCAGACATTCTCTGGAAACAGTCAGTGCGAATTGTCACTCCGGCAAACCGCCAGCGACGGCGTTACCGTTCCCTACCGATCGTCGATTGGGTTAAATTTAAAACGTATCGTTCTCTGCTGCTAGTGGGATCGGCACTTGCCTCATTTATTTTAGGGTGTTGGGTCAGCTACCACGAGGCTGTGGCCCTGCAGTTAGGCTCTTCAGTATCCGGCTACCAGCAAGGTGCGGTAATTTCGGGGCCGCCTCCAAAACGTGCGGATACGGTGCAAGCAGCCTTAGAAGTGGTACCAGTAGTTCAGCAAAAGCAAGTTGCTAATCCTTACGATCCAACAGTAACGCTGATGTTCGGAGGAAATGTGAATCTATCGGATGCGCTCGGATCATCTGCAGCCAACGATCACCAATGGGCTTTCGCCAATATGGACGAGTATCGGCAAGCAGATGTGGCGATGGTTAACCTAGAAAACTCCCTGACTCGCTCTACATTGGGCTCTGCTAAAAAACAATTAAATTTTAAAGCCGATCCAGAATCGGTGAAAGTATTAACAGCCGGAGGAGTGGATATTGTCAATCTGGCAAATAGCCGCGCTATGGATTACGAGGAACCGGGGCTGGTGGAGACAATGAATACTCTAGATAATAGTGGGATTCAACACCTGGGAGCCGGCAGAGATATTAAAGAAGCCAGGCGTCCAGATATTATTGAAGTTAAGGGTCAGCGGATTGCCTACCTCGGTTATTACGATGCCGAGCTGAACGTCGCTGACCAAGGGAAAGCGGGCATTAACCCCCGCCGCAACAATCGCGTGGCGGAGGATATTCGAGCTCTTAGGAGTCAGGTAGACTGGATTATTGTTAATTACCACTGGGGAGTCGAATTGGCAGATTATCCGGGGGACGGGCAGATTGATTTGGCTCGGTTCACGATCGACCAAGGAGCTGATTTGGTAGTGGGACACCATCCCCAGGTACTGCAAGGTGCAGAAATTTACAATGGCCGCCCGATAGTTTACTCGCTGGGTAATTTTATATTCGGCCCGAATGCTCGCAGGGATTACGATACCGCAGTCCTGAAAGTATCGCTCAAAGACAGGAATATGAAGGTAGAGTTTCTGCCTGTGGAGGTGAAAAATTTTCAGCCGAAGGTGGTCAAGGGAGCCTCAGCCGATCGCATCCTCAAACGCATTGAGCAAATTTCTAGTATTTTCGATCGACCGATGCGATCTTCTGTAGTTCTCGAAGCCCTACTCCAGCCAGGAGCGGCATCAAAAACTCCAAATTCGACCTTGCCAGGAGCAGTAAAGAGCGGTACATACCAGCCGGGGCGAGGTTCCGGGGCCAGCGACGGTGAAAGCAATCAGCAAGGCCCCGGACAACCCAAACCTACTTTGATTTTGCCGGCTTTGCCGGCTGCGCCCCAACAGCCGGACAACTCCTCATTTTTCCCGAACGGGACAGGGCCTGCAATTGAGTCAAATCCGCCTCCGAATCAAAATTTGCCGCCCCGCATCTACCCTACTCAACCTCAAAATCCCAGCCGGGAACCAGAGCCGTTTACAAAAGAGCCATTCATCAAAGAACCGTTTATTTCGCCCCCATCTCCCAATCAAGGATCGGTGCTGAGTCCCCAAAGCTATCTTCCCCCGACTCGGGCTGTATCTTTTGAAGTCGCACTCAAAGGGCACTCGGCCTCCGCGATCGTTCCAGCTACCACCAGCAACGGCTCCAAGCAGCGGATCGCCCTGCCTCCTATAGCTAGGAGCATTGGTTAGCCGGTGGGGGCCGGAGCGAGGATGCAGGGGGAGGATAGGGGCGGTAATGGGTGAACATCAAGATAATAGCGACCAATTATTAACGATCGATTTACTGACAACCAATGATCAATGACCTACTACCGATGAGAAATGTGTTTGCGATCGCGCTCAAGCAAAAGCAGTACAAAACCTATATCCTCTCCGACGAAACCGCTAACTCTACTCTAGAAGTTGTGCCGGAACGGGGCGGTATTGCCACTAGCTGGCTGGTTGAAGGCAAAGAAATCTTCTATTTGGACGCGGAACGGTTCGCCAATCCCGATCTAACTGTACGTGGCGGGATTCCCATCCTGTTTCCCATCTGCAGCAATCTCCCCGACAATACTTACACGCACAAGGGAGTGGAGCGTAAGCTCAAACAGCACGGCTTTGCTCGAGACTTGCCTTGGACAATAGGCGAACAAGTTACGGAGGGTTGCGCCGCTCTGACGCTGATTCTCGACAGCAGCGACAAGACGCTGGCTGTTTATCCGTTTGATTTCCAACTAGCCTTCACTTATCAGATTAAAGGCAATTCTTTGGAAATTTTTCAGCGATACACCAATCTGTCTGACGAACCCATGCCGTTTTCTAGTGGTTTGCACCCCTACTTTTTGGCGACGGACAAATCTCAGCTCCGCTTTGAGATTCCGGGGATGCAGTACAGAGATCAGAACACCCACACCAAGGGTTACTTCACTGGGGTTTTTGACCCGACGCTGGATGAAATTGATGTTTCCTTTGACGAACTCACTGGTCTTGCTGCTACTGTCACTGACGCGGCGACCGGCTTGCGGCTGACCGTCAGTTACAACTCCAGCTACGGGAAGTTGGTTTTCTGGATGGTGAAGGGCAAGGATTTTTACTGTTTGGAACCTTGGACTGCTCCTCGAAATGCCCTCAACACTGGCGAACACTTGATTTATTTGCCCCCCGGCGCGACTTGCGAGATGCTGGTTCGCATGACTGCAAATTTTATTTAAAAAAGACTTGCTATTTCAAATGAGGGGTGCTACTATTAGAAATTGTGTGCGGTAACAATGTTTTCGCGGGTCGCTAGCTCAGCGGTAGAGCATTCGGCTTTTAACCGATTGGTCTCGGGTTCAAATCCCGGGCGACCCATAAAAATTTGTGAGTTAAGAATTTTGAGTTTTGAGCTGAATGCTCGGAACTCAAAATTTTGTTTGTTGAACTTTTTAGTAAATCTGGAAAGATAGTGCGCGATCGGTGGCAAATTGTCTTAAGATTATCGTAAGAATTGAGCTTGTTCAAAATTCACTGCCCAAAAATCACAAATAATTAGGAGGAATATCTATGGCGCTTGTACCTATGCGATTGCTGCTCGACCACGCGGCTGAAAATGGTTACGGCCTACCGGCTTACAACGTCAACAACATGGAGCAAATCCAAGCGATCATGCGCGCTGCTGACGAAACCAACAGCCCCGTGATTCTGCAAGCTTCTCGCGGCGCTCGCTCCTACGCTGGCGAAAATTTTCTGCGCCACTTGATTTTGGCAGCAGTTGAAACCTATCCTCACATTCCCATTTCCATGCACCAAGACCACGGCAATGCCCCCGGCACTTGCTATTCTGCCATGCGCCAAGGTTTCACCAGCGTCATGATGGACGGTTCTCTGGAAGCGGATGCTAAGACTCCCGCTAGCTACGAGTACAACGTTCAAGTTACTCGCGATGTGGTCAATGTTGCTCATTCGATCGGCGTTAGCGTTGAAGGCGAACTGGGTTGTTTGGGTTCTCTGGAAACAGGAATGGGCGAAGCAGAAGACGGCCACGGCTTTGAAGGTGCGCTTTCTCACGATCAGTTGCTGACAGATCCTGAACAAGCTGTTGATTTCGTCGAGCAAACCGGCGTTGATGCTCTAGCAGTCGCCATTGGCACTTCTCACGGCGCTTACAAGTTCACTCGCAAGCCGACTGGCGAAATTTTGGCAATCAGCCGCATTGAAGAAATTCACCGCCGCTTGCCGAATACTCACTTGGTGATGCACGGTTCTTCTTCTGTGCCCCAAGAATTGCTGGAAATCATCAACAGCAACGGCGGCAAAATCCGCGAAACCTACGGCGTACCTGTGGAAGAAATCCAAAAGGGTATCAAGTGCGGTGTTCGCAAGATCAATATCGATACTGACAACCGTTTGGCGATTACCGCTGCGGTGCGCGAAGCTTTGTTCGCCAAGCCCGATGAGTTTGACCCCCGCCACTTCTTGAAGCCGTCGATCAAGTATATGCAGAAGGTTTGTAGCGATCGCTATAATTCTTTCGGTTGCGCCGGTCACGGTACAAAGATTAAGCAAGTATCTTTGGACGATTTTGCAGCTAAGTATGCTAAGGGCGAATTGAGTTCTTCTGCTAAGAAGACTGTAGCTGTTTAAGAATTTTAGGTTTTAGATTTTAGTTTTGTCTGAAGTCTAAAGTTAGGATTGCCGGGTAGCTTTGAAGTTGCCCGGTTTTTGTTTGTGCGATTTTATGTATAGCAGTAGTTGATTATTCCCTCGATCGGCGGTTGAAACAGATCCTACACAAACTTTCGTCCCTCTCTCAGAGACTAAAGAATCAACGGGGTATTACGGTGACAAAGCAGGGCGCACAACGCGAATCAGTTTACCTTCCAAAGGTTCTGCGGCGACGATCGCGGTGTGGATTCGGTTAGCCAGCGCTTCCCAATTGCGATCGTTCGTACAGGCGATAATGCCAGCATGAAGGGGGTGTATGCGGTGCAGCCGAAAGAAATATTTACGGTTTTCGGTAATGACGACCGGTTTTTCGCTAGTAGCAAAAGCTAAAACATCCGGGTTAGGAATTTTCTGATATCATGTCCGATCAATTAACCATAATATCCCGGTCGGGGCGGGTTTTTGAGATGGTCAATTATTTGCCGCTATTGTTGGTGAACCCGCCCCTACAAAAATCGCGATCGCTCGACCGGACATGATATGATTCGCTCTGCCTGCTTCTTGGACAGTCAAAACATCATGTCCTAAAGCTCTCAGTAATTCTACAACAGGATAGGGGTATTGCTCATCGGCATAGAGACGTGCCATCGGCTACAAATCCTCGTCTATCACTTCATTGTTTTCCCGAATTTCTGTTTCAATTTCATCGGGAAAGGCTTCAGCATAGGCCCAAGCGTTAGCAATATCAGTCGCAGATAGCGATAGATAGCTTGTGAGTAAATCAGCTTCACTGTAGCCAATGCGACGAGCTTCTACAAGTCCCCAAACGGTGATGCGAGTGCCAGCAATGCAGGCACTCCCGCCACAAACATCAGGCGTTTTTTCAATACCGCGCCAAGGAGTGATTTTACCTTGAGTGAGGAGTTGAACGACTTGAGCTTTTTCGTCGTCAGAGAGTGCCAGGAGTTGAGGCTCTAATTCTTTTAGCGTCATGGCAAACAATGGAATTGCGATTACTGATTATTCTATCGAATTTATTCTATTCAGTCCGCGATCGCACGGGTGGTCATCACCTTGGTTTGATGGACGAAAATAATGCCTCCAAGCCTTTAATATAGCAACTGCCCGTGTTAGGACAGGTTATATTTTTATAATAAACCCCAATTTGTAGGGGCGGGTTCACCAACCATTTATGAAACCCACAAACAACCTCATAAACCCGCCCTCATCCGCCATTGTTTACATCAACATTTTACCAATAAATTAATCGTACATTTTTATTGTTGGTGGGCGGGGGCGGGTTTATAATATTATTCATTTTGAGCGTGAATGGTTGGCGAACCCGCCCCTACAGAATTTTGGGATGTTTTTTATGAATTAGGAAGCGTCATGTGGCGATCTATAAGATTGTCGAGCTTTATTTAGGGATTTTCGATGTATCCGCACCCTACCACTATGTACCTAAATTACACTGCACGGGCGATCGCATATTGCCTCAGTACAGGTGAAATCGTGTAAAAATTTGCTTGTTGTTCAATCAAGCAGCGCCGCGATAGAGATTGCAGCGCATTTGGTAAATCTGAAGCCGGAATTATCTCATTTTCTAGCAATTTTGCCCGGTTGATTGGCTGGCTTTCTTTGGCTAACAAGGAGATTACTTGTTTTTCTAGTTCGGATAGGCGATCGAACTGCTGCTGTAAAACATCTTTCAAATCTTCTGGCAACAATATCGTATCATTTGGTAATAACTCTGTCACGCCTCCTCCCAAGTCTTGAATCAGATTCGCCACGCTTTTTAACCATAGGGGGTTGCCTTGGTAACGATGAATGAGAGTTTCACTGTTGTCGCTTTCTTCTAACCCGCAGTCTCTGAGTATTTCCCGTCCGGCTGCGATGTCTAAACCTTTGAGTTGTAAGGTACGAATGGAAGTATTTTGGTTTTTAACTTGAGTCACTTCTCTCGGTTGTTCCCAACCGATTAACAGAAAGCAGCTTTGATGGGATAATTTTTCTATTTGTTTGAATAAAGAGCGATATTCTTCGGATTCTGGTTTATATTTTCCTGCCAATTCTCCGCTACAGAAAAGGTTGTGAACGTCATCTAAGACGATTAAACAGCGATGGTTTTGTAAATACTTAATCAGCGGTAAGCGTTTTTGGTTTGTTGGGGATGAATCTTCTTTTTCTGACTGGGAAAAAAGCTGTATTAGGTTAGATTGAAATTTATCGATGGTGGGGAATTCGTCTAGTGTGTACCAAACTGCGTACTCAAACTCGTGTTTGATTTGTTGTACGAGTTGTACTGCTAGGGTGGTTTTGCCGATACCGCTGATGCCGGTGAGGGTGATGAGGCGACAGCGTTGTTGTAGAATCGAGGTTGTGAGGGTGTGGAGTTCGGGAGTGCGATCGAAGAAATCGCCCAACTCCGGCATTTCGCTTAAATCTTGATGTAGAGTTTTGGTTTGTTTTGGGTTAGATGTTTCCTGATTTGGTGGGTTTGAGTTTGGGATCTTTGGCGGGTGTCTAGCTTCTCCACAGATGTTAACGCTGTTAATTTGCACCGATTCTTCTTGTGCAACGTTTGAATATATTGAAACTTCCAACCTCTCCATTGCCGATCGAAAATTTGTTTTATTAACATCTTCTCCCAACTCTTCTGAAAGTATTTGCCATAATTCCGATCCGATTTCCCTGATGCGACTTTCAGAACAGTTAAAATCTTTAGCTATTTCTTTGTATGTCTCGCGTTGTAGAGTTCCCCGCAGTACCGCTGCTTGTAAATCGTCAAGGTGCTGACCCGTTTTGGCAAATACTATCTCATCAGCGAGTTTTAACATTTCTTTAAGATTCATCTGGTTAGGTAGATGCCAGCATTTTGTGTATTATAGCGCACATTTACCAACATTTTCGTACACTTTCGTACAAAACTAGATTGAAGAGAGGGAAAGTGGTGGAAAATTGGCGGCAAAATTGTACATTTTTGGGCTAGACAAGGGTTGGATTTGCTATGATCATGGGAGAAACAAGTAAGTGCAATTAATCTCAGTGAGGCTTTGATGACTACAGGAATTAGGGGATTAAATAACCAGTCTGATCAAGGGGTAAGCTTTATCAATACAGAAAACTCCCGAGATGACAAATTCATCACCTCAAAAACTCAAGACGATTCTGTATATGCTTGGATCTCTCAGCATCGTGACAAACCTCTGAAAGTCACGACAAAGAAATCAACCTGTAGCATTTGGGACGAAGATTGGAAGGTTTTAGGTCGCTGGGATAATGAAGACCACGACATTGTGTTAGAAAGGGTTACTAAGAGTCCTTTGGATTTTTTTATGACGATTCAAGAGAATGGTAACATAAGCCTTTCGGCACTTTAGAACAAGGTTAAGTTCGATCGCCCTTCCTTGTAGCTTAGGTTAACTTAAGGAAACCCAAACTCCTTTTGCACTCACAATCTTATCCATTTCGACAATAACAATGTGATGATTGCACGGAGGGCGATCGCACATCACGCACAAAGAGCGATCGCCCTTTGTTTTTTCTGATGAGCGATCGCCTAAAATGAAAGAGCGATCGCCCCACCAAGCATATTCCGTTGACACTCGTGTTACCCAACCTCTTTTTCCACTGACAATCTGAGCCATTTCCACAATTTTAAAGTGCGATGGTTGCACACAGGGCGTGAAGCGTAGCTATCCAGTAGGGAATTGTCCCAGCAAAAAAAGGGCGATCGCCTACAAAAATATAAAATATTGCCTAACTGAGTGTTTGTAGCACCGAATTACCTGTAAGGTTGGCATCAACTGTAGCTAATATTAACCCATAATAAATAGCTGTGGCCGCAATAAATCGGTCTCCGGGGTCTTGATGGGGTAGTGCAATCTCGCGACTTAAAATGGCAATGGAGTGATTCATTTGGGCTTCACGAGTTTCCAGAGTTTTTAAAGCTAAGTTAACCCATGTAACCGGATCTGGCTGTAAAGATATCCTTCCTTTTTCTGCAAGGATGAGCGTCTCCCAAATGCTAATTGGACTCAGCCAAAGTTCAGTATTAGGATCGGCGATCGCCGTTTGAAGTTGAAGCGATAGGCGTTGATCGCCGAGTAAATACCAAAGCCAAATGTGGGTATCGAGTAAAAGTTTCATTCTAAAACTTCCCATAGTTCGGCGACAGGAGCAATTAAATCTCCTAATATTTCACCGCTTCCTTTCATTGTGCCAAACACGGGGCGTGGGGTTTGGGTAGTGGCAGGATAGATAATCACTAATGGTTTCCCTTCATGGATGATGGTGAGGGGGGTTTTGGTACGTTCGACCTCTATAAGTAGAGTCTGGAGGGTTTGAGGTAATTCAGTCGTGGTAATTTGTGCCATTTGCTGACTTTTCCCAATCTTATTCTATTTCTACTATGATAATGCGAGGATTAGACGGAAAGCGATGCTTGAGTGAAAAAAGTGCGATCGCCCCTCGCACCAAATACCAAACACTGCGATGATTGTACAGCTAGTGATCGCACATAATCATCATCCCTAATGTGCGATCGACCTCCCGCATCAATTCTCCACAAAGCATCCGGCTGAAATTCGTTATCTGCGTCCAAGCGCACAGTAGCATTCTCGCCCAATTCCACCCCAGCCAACGTATAATTTGATTGTGTGGTTCGCCGTGACTTCTGAATCTTACCGATAAGGCCACATAAAATATTTTTTCAATCTATTCAGTTAGCGATAAAAATTCAAGCAAACATAGCATCGGGGGGGCGAGCTTTGCCGCACTAAACTCGCTCCTAATATCAAATTATAACTAAATCCGCCCCTTAAACCTTCTGCTTCTTCCTTCGCGTCTTCGCGGTTCGTTTCTAACACAAATACTCAATCCAAGCCGGCAAAACCTCCGGCGAACCGTACCACTTCCCCGGAGAACGAGGCGAATGCCAAACCCCCTCCAACACCAGATTTTCGGCCCCATCCAAAACAGCAGCTTCCACCGGCGTAATTCCATCTCCCCAAGTTTCGCCCTTCCCCACAGTCAACTCGTAACTTTTATAAGCCAGCCAAGTCCCAAAACCGCGCTTGCCAAAAACAGCCTTCCCAGCAGCGCACACGTAGCGCACCTGCGGGTGAAAAGCCCCCGGATAATGAATTTTGACAAAATCTAGATTTTTGCGCGTCCAGCGCTCTTGAGAGACGTGCGGCGTGCCTAAAGTGATTAAAGTATTCACATAAGGGTGAGCTTCCCACAAACCCGCGTCCTCAAGCACGTCGCCGTGAATCGTGTAAGGCTTTTCGCCCAAATAGATGCGAGAAATCCAGCCGCCGGCGGAATGACCAAGAATTTCTTGATGGTACCCGCCACGCGATCGATCCGTGGAATCAATCCAAAATCTCAAATCTCAAATCCTCAAGCCCCCGAATTGATCCGTGGGGTCAATCTAAAATCTAAAATCTAAAATCTAAAATCGAATGACCGACGAGATTGATCTGCGGAACGCCGTATTGCTGTAACATTTGTTTGACCGTGCGATCGAGCTGTCGCAAAATTGGCACCATCGACCGCCCGCCAAAAGTCGGCAACCAATCTCCCTTGCCCAGAGGCACTGTTACTGTTGGGAAACCTCGATCGACCAGAGACTTTTCTAATTCCCGATAGTCGGAAGCAGCAGCAAAATATCCTGGTAAAATCACGGTTGGTAATGGCATGGTCAATTTTAGATTTTAGATTTTAGATTTTGCGGTCGGAGTGCTACGATCTGTTTTTCAAGTTAAAAGACACTTGCCGAAGCATCCTTTGGATTGCTAACATCTGCCACTCGTTAAACCTTTTGCTTAGGGAATATCTACTTCTATGGCTCGCGAGCCGATTCAAACATGGTATTTTACCCTAGTTGTCGTTCACTTAGAAGACCGTTTTCTACTGGTACAAGAGCGCAAGTACGAGCAGCAGTGGTATCTCCCAGCAGGGCGAGTGGAAAAAGGGGAAACTTTGCTCGAAGCTGCTATGCGTAATACCTTTGAGGAAGCGGGCATTTCCATCATCGTTGAGGGAATTCTCCGGGTAGAGCACACAGTGATGCCTAGGGGCAATGTGCGCCTCCGAGTCATTTTTGTGGCTCGTCCACAAGATAAGACGCCGCCCAAGAGTAAGCCGGATGAGCATACTTTGTGCGCGGGCTGGTATTCTCTCAAGGAATTAGACCAGTTGTCGTTGCGGGGAGAGGAAGTTCGGGAAATGTTTCAATATATGGCAAGCGGCGCTCCAATTTATCCCATCGACTTGCTCACCATCGAGGGAGCTCCTTTTAAAAATTACCGCTATCGCTGGTGAATCCATAGATTTTGGATTTGGGATTTGGGATTTTGGATTGAATAATTACTTCCACGGATGAATCCGGTTGTGTAACCGAATTGGAAACAGGGGTCGATCGAACGGATCGATCGTGTTTAATAAATTAGTGGCGCTCCAGAACCCGAAAAAAGACGGTATAGCAGCGGTGCAGTCTGTTTTTTCCATCGCCCCAGTCCCGCCCGCCTGACGCCTGCTGACCATTCTCAACAATACCTGAGAAACCGCGTAGAGGATTGGGTCAAAGGCATTAGGCAAGAAAAACAATGGTTTCAGCGATTAACAACGTCCTCACCCGATTGGCGGTTGTTATACCAGCGTGGAACCAGCCCAAAAACCCGGTTTCTAGGCTTGAGTGCTTGATGTGAGGGTCGCGAAATCTCAATAAAAGTCGATCGGGCAATTTCGATACCGACAGTGCTACAATTATACCTTTGAATTCCCAACCTCTCCTCATTAAAAATTAAAACGAATTCACACTCAATCACAACCACAACAATATAAATTACCCATCGCCCAATCACTCAATCTCCCAATCCCCCAATCCCCCAATCCCCCAATCACTCAATTTCCCAATCCCCCAAT
Organism: Microcoleus sp. Z1_A1; assembly: GCF_036700305.1. NCBI lineage: Bacteria > Bacillati > Cyanobacteriota > Cyanophyceae > Oscillatoriales > Microcoleaceae > Microcoleus > Microcoleus sp. Z1_A1. The sequence goes on along the minus strand of NZ_JAUBOR010000070.1, from coordinate 7,733 downwards.
CTCCCAATCCCCCAATCCCCCAATCTCCCAATCCCCCAATCCCCCAATCCCCCAATCTAAAATCTAAAATCTAAAATCGAACAATCCCCCAATCCCCCAATCTAAAATCTAAAATCTAAAATCGAACAATCCCCCAATCTAAAATCTAAAATCTAAAATCGAACAATCCCCCAATCTAAAATCTAAAATCTAAAATCTAAAATTTAAATGACTGACTCTTCCTCCCTAGCCAACACCCTTTCCGAACCGCTGCGCCAGCCTTTTTGGTGGGCAGCCCTAGCTTCTGTGGGCCTGCACGGAGTCCTCGGAGCAACCGCCCCGACGCTCTCAAACATACTTTATGGTGGAAATTCCTCAAAAAATATCCCCGGTTCTGTCGGCTTAGTAGAACTAACTCCCGCAGAAGTCAGCCGCCTGCCACAAACCATACCACCGAAACCGTCTAATACGCGATTTACGCCATTTACGATCGCACCAGTTCCCCTTCCACCAGCGCCCAAGTTAGCCCCACCCTTGCCCCCCGCACCTGATACCATCAACTTGCCCGCCATGCCGCCGGGAATGCCCCCTCCTGGATTCTTTTCCCCTCTCCCTCCTTCCCCTCTCCCGCCCTTCACGGCCCCAACAGCCCCGCCACCTCCCACAACTCCATCCCCAATAGTCAGAGCCCCCTCCCAGCCAATACCCACTTTCGTCCCACCCGTACCTCCTAGCGGTTTCCTTTTCCCACCTTTACCTGGTAATTTCGATCGCAATATCCCGCCACCACCATCGCTGAATGAAGCGCCCCAGATTCCCGGCGGCGGCTCGGAAGATGAAGCAGAAGCGCTCAAAAGGATTATAGCCAGTAGAGGCGGACTGCCACTATTTCCAGACGGAGCTCCAGTCTTTACCCCGGAATTCCCAATTGGCAGGAATGTGGGACCCGATGGAGTACCAAAATTGACTCAAAAAGATCCCAATAAAAGGACTCTCATCGCAGAAACTCAGTCCGGTCAACCGGGTTCAAACTTACCCACCGACAGAGAGACACTGCTGGCGGCTGGAGAGACCTATGTTGCTTTGTTTGAGAAATTCAAAAAGGCTTATCCTGACTTGGAAATGACAGGCCCGACTCCTGTGCCTGTGCCTTATCCCGTAACAGCTTGCTCACAAAAACTCCAAGGAAGAGCAGTTTTTGGAGCAGTTGTCAGCCCTCAAGGCTTGCTCAAGGCCGAGCCACAGCCGATCGTCCCCACGGGTTACGGTATTCTCGATAATGCGGCTAAAATTGCGATTATTAGCCCTTCTCTAACATTTGAAGCAGCCAGCACGCACAAGCTTTACCAACTGGATGTCGAGTTTAAGTACGACGAAAAAGTTTGTAGTGGCATTCCTGTCACCCCAACCAGGCCCAACCCACCAGGCCAGCAGCAGCCCGCGCCCGCGCCGACAGCGCCCAGCAGACCAACAGGCCAGCCGCCATCCCCAGCGCCTACTGAAGTGAAACCGCAGTTCGAGAAGCCGCCTGCCCCCTCAAACAAACCGCAGCCAGGGGCCCAACCGTCGCCGCCCGCACCCAAGCCAGGGGCTCAACCGTCGCCCTCGCCTGAACCGAAACCAGCCGCGGAACAGTCGCCTTCTCCTCAACCGCAACCCGCCGAAGAGTCCCCGCAGCCCGAAGCCGCACCATCTCCTGCCGCCGAAGAGTCTCCGCAGCCGGAAGCTGCACCATCTCCTGCCGCCGAAGAGTCTCCGCAGCCGGAAGCTGCACCATCTCCTGCCCCGGAAGTGTCGCCGTCACCGTCGCCGGAAGCAGCGCCATCTCCTGCTGCCGAAGTGTCGCCGTCACCATCGCCGGAAGCAGCGCCATCTCCTGCGGCTACCGAAAATTAATTGGGCATCGCTAATTGGCAATCGGTATTGTAAAACTTCGTTGAGTTTATAAGCAATTATAAACAATAGTAGTTAGTAGTTAGTAGGGTGCGTCAGCTTGAATATTTGTAGCTTCTCAAACGAATTTCTACTTGCTGACGCACCCTACTTTATCAACTAAGAACGAAGTTGTTTTTCGTCCGCCTGACCAGGCTGGGGACGATTGAACTTTTGACTACAAAGCTAATTACCTATTCCCCTTAATCTCTCAATTGTATTGAACTTTATACATTTGAAATAAGTCACCACTTTGCTTTTTTACTACCTTAGCGCCTGCAGCTTTAATCATTTTTTCCCAATCTTCTATTGTCTCTAAAAATACTTCGCCGGCTCGATAAGTTTCCAAAATTGCCCAATCTTCTGCTAAAGGAGCATTGGGGTTGAGGACATCAAAAACAAAATGACCGCCCGGTTTTAGTACCCGCTTTACTTCTCCCATGACAATATTCCAATAGTCTATGGGATAGTAACAGCTAAAGCCTGTAGCGAGGCATAAATCGAACTGAGCCTCTTCGTAATTTAACTGGTGAGCGGGGGCCCATTCTACGCCTTTGAACAGCTTAGAATTGAGCTGAGGGCCGCGAGCGTTTAAGGCGTCTCGCGCTGCGCTGCTGATTTCTTGACCATAAAAATAGGCTTCCCAATCCCGCCAAGGGTAGATGAGAAAGCTGACTCCGCAGCCAATGTCTAAACAGCGCTGATTTTTTTGAGGTTTGGCAATTTTCCAGAAGGGAGAAACTGTTTTTGCTTGGAGAGTTCCTGCGACTGATTCCAGGAAAATCGGCATTGCTTCGACTTCTTCGGGTAAGGCGAAAGCTTCTCCTCGGTATTCGCGATCGAACCGGGCAGCAACCTGCGATAGTAAAACTTGCCAGCTATCTGATTTGCCTTTGGCAAACCAAGTTTGCTCGCTTGTACTTGCTGGGCGTTCGGACTTTTTAGACATTCTTGAATTACCTTTTAGAAGCTTTGAGAGCTTTTGTAAAGTTTTGGCGGTAAGGCTTATTAAAAATTAACGCGGGCCAGAGCAGCGAGAGCTTAAGGCGATTTGCAAAACTTCGATCGAAGTTAGTGCGATCGAACCCATTCCAAAATTTCCAAATACCGCCACCGTAAGCGATCAGCAATGCCAAGCTAATTAACGTACTCATTTAAAAAACCCCTAAGCAATGGATAGGATTTTGGGTCAGCTAGTCAAAGCGCTACCCTTAATCTATCATTTATCAGACGCCAAGGCACACCGATAGCTGTAGTAATTCCACCTTCCGAAAGAGACTGCAAAATCCCCGCTGGCCACAAACTTAAAAATAACACCCCCGAAATAGCTTTCACCGAGCAAGCAAGAAGGGACTTCTGGTAAAAGTCGATCGTTCTGAGGACTTATAAGATTGAATAAGTGAAGAATTAAAGAATTGGGAAGGAATGATGAGATAAGGGTTTCGAGTACGGGCCTACAGTTGCATTCTTTTTTTTAACTGGTATCACCCAAGATCCCCTACAAATCCGAGTTCGACCGGGGGAGTGGTGCGATGCCGCAAGTTCTAATTCGGTTGAAATCGGTTGCTGTTGGGGGACGGCCTGGCCGAACGGGATTTACCAGACGTGTCACTACTCGAAGATAATTAACTAAGAACTGATAGCTCGCGGCCGACGAATTACAGCAGGCAAACTTTTTCTAGCGGACAATAGCGGTAGAGAGCTTTTTAAGCAAGGAGGATTTTATGCGTGCAGTGCTGATGGCTGGGGGATCGGGAACTAGGCTCAGACCCCTGACGTGCGATTTGCCCAAACCGATGGTGCCGATTCTGAATCGCCCGATCGCAGAACACATTATTAATTTGCTAAAAAGGCATCAGATTACGGAAATTATTGCGACGCTGCACTACCTTCCCGATGTCATGCGCGAATATTTTACTGACGGGGCAGAGTTTGGCGTTCAAATGACTTACGCTGTGGAGGAAGACCAACCGCTGGGTACGGCTGGTTGCGTCAAAAATATTGCTGAATTGCTCGATCGCACTTTTTTGGTCATCAGCGGCGACAGCATCACAGACTTCGACTTAACCGCAGCAATCAAATTTCACCGTAGCCAGCAATCCAAAGCCACGTTAATTTTAACTCGCGTTCCCAACCCGATGGAATTCGGGGTCGTGATTACCGAGGAAAATTACCGCATCAGTCGCTTTCTGGAAAAGCCTTCTAGCAGCGAAATTTTCTCCGATACTATCAATACCGGCATTTATATTTTAGAACCCGAAGTCTTGGATTACCTGCCGGTAAATCAGGAGTGCGACTTCTCGAAAGACTTGTTTCCCCTGCTACTGGAAAAAAACGAGCCGATGTACGGCTACATCGCCGAGGGTTACTGGTGCGATGTCGGCCAGCTAGATGTTTACCGGGAATCTCAGTACGACGCGCTGCGGGCCAAGGTCAAACTGGATTTGAGCTACTACAACGAAGTTCGATCGGGACTTTGGGTAGGTCAGAATACTTTTATTGACGATAGCGCGATCGTCGAAGTACCGGCCATGATCGGCAACAATTGCCGAATTGGAGCCCGAGTTAAAATCGATGCAGGTACTGTGATCGGAGATAACGTGACTGTGGGGGCCGACGCTAATCTCAAACGTCCCATCGTCTGGAACGGAGCAATTGTCGGTGAAGACGCTCATCTTAGGGCCTGCGTGATTTGCCGGAGTACCCGCGTAGACAGGCGCGCTCACGTCCTCGAAGGTGCTGTCGTCGGTTCAATGTCCATCGTGGGAGAAGAAGCACAAGTGGGGCCGAGCGTGCGCGTCTGGCCGAGCAAAAATATTGAATCCGGCGCTCTGTTAAATCAAAATTTAATTTGGGGAGAACAAGCTAAGCGGAATTTGTTCGGTCAGCGTGGCGTTCAAGGACTGGCAAATGTGGATGTTACCCCGGAATTTGCAGTGAAATTGGGCGCGGCTTATGGCTCGACTTTAAAACCGGGGACTGCGGTATCGGTTTCTCGTGACCAGCGGAGCATTTCGCGGATGGTTTCGAGGTCTTTGATTGCGGGTTTGATGTCGGTGGGAATTAATGTGATCAATTTGGAATCGACGGCAATTCCGATCGCGCGCACGGTTTCGTCTACGATATCAATTGCTGGCGGCATTCATGTTCGCATTTCGCCCGATCGCTCCGACCACATTTTAATTGAATTCTTCGATATCAAAGGCATCAATATTACAAAAGGAGCTGAGAAAAAAATCGAGGGGGCTTATTTTAAGGAAGATTTGCGGCGAGCTCTAATTCCCGAAATTGGAGAGATGACGTACTTTAACCAAGCTCTCGATGTTTACAACCGCATTTTTGAGCGGCAGATGAATGTTGAGGCAATACGCTACAGCAATTCTAAGGTGGTAATCGATTACGTTTACGCGGTTTCTGGAGCAATTCTGCCCCAAATGCTTGCCAAGTTCGGCTGCGATGCGGTGGTTCTCAATGCCAGTCTCAAACAGACTTCTCTAAGCAACGGGGAACGGGAATATTTGCTCGACCAACTCGGCCGGGTGGTGAAAGCACTCAGCGCTAATTTTGGAGTGCAGGTATCGGCTAACGGCGAACAGCTCATTTTGGTAGATGAGTCTGGGATAGCGATTCGTGGGGAAATGCTGACGGCGTTGATGGTAAATTTGATGCTGACTTCTCATCCCAAAGGTACAGTAGTAGTGCCGGTTCATGCGTCTTCTGCGGTGGAGGCGATCGCCCGACGCTATCAAAGCAAGGTAATCCGCACGAAGGCGAACCCAACTGCTTTGATGGAAGCCGCTAACAGGAACCCGAATGTGGTTTTGGGCGGCAGTGGCCTTATGGGTTTTATTTTCCCGCAGTTGCATCCCGGATTTGACGGAATGTTCTGCATTGCTAAAGTGATAGAAATGATGACGATTCAGGAACGATCGCTCGGACAGATCAAGGCGGAACTTCCCCGCATCACCCACCGCAGTTACAGCGTCCGCTGTCCTTGGACTATCAAGGGTTCGCTGATGCGACATTTAGTAGAAACTCATTCGCCCGATCGTCTAGAATTATTAGATGGAGTGAAGATTTTTAACTACAGCGACGACAATTGGGTATTAGTTTTACCCGATGCTAGTGAACCGACCGTTCATATCTTCGCCAACAGTGAGGATCGAGATTGGGTATCTGAAACGTTGAAGGAGTACCGCGCCCTCGTTCACGATTTTGTCAGTCAAGCCGAGGCGGCGGTTCTCCAAGATAAATTTGGTAACGTGTAATCGGGAATTGGGCCTTGGGCATTGGCAATGGGGAATTGGTAATGCAAAAGTAAAAAAATAAAATGCGTTATTTTAAGTTTTACCTTTTTACTTGAAAGTTCATGCCCAATTCCCAATCCCGAAGTCCCTGCGCGGGCCAATTCCCAATTCCCGATGCCCAATTCCCGATGCCCAATTCCCAATTCCCAATTACGCACAGATAACAACAGATGAATAGCTGCATTTTGATGGCGGAAATAACTCAACAACCGCAACTCCGTTATACTCCTGACAATCAAGTTCCAATCGCTGAAATGCTGGTGCAGTTTCCAGGCCCAAAACCTGAAGATCCGCCCGAACGTTTGAAGGTGATAGGATGGGGCAATTTGGCTCAAGAAATTCACGATAAATATCACGAGGGCGATCGCGTGATTATTGAAGGTCGGCTGGGCATGAATACGATCGAAATAGATGGTATCAAAGAAAAGCGCGCTGAACTGACAGCTCAAAGGATTTACAGTGTCGGGGCTGATGCCATGAGTTCGGCTCCCCCAGCTAGAACCGCCCCGGAACCGGCTCAAATTCGCGACACCGCCCCGGCTAATGTGCCGAGCAATGTAGTACCTTTAGGCTCGCACAAGCGCAGTTCTAACAGCGCTCCAGGCGGCGCTAACCGCACGTCTAGTTCGGATTGGAACTCGCATCAGTCGTCAAATTCTGAGTCCGATCGCCAGTCGGGTTCGTCTAACGAACCGGAAAATCCCGATTACGATCCGATTCCATTTTAAAAATTAGGGTGCATCACTTTACAACTGGACTGTTCGCTCGAAAGTGACGCACCTTAATTTAAGAGCGATTCCCTACGGGATAGCTTCGCTCGCGCGCACTTCAGGAAAAAAAGGGCGAGCGAATTTGGCTGAACTACGAGCTAAATTGCAAATTTTACAGCTCGATCGTCACAACTTTTTTCTTGCTTTTTTCGTCGCGCAGCACGACTGTATTGTAGGGTGATGTATCCGTCCCCATCGGAATTGGCAGCTTAAAGCTACCGCTCTTATGCTTAAGTTCGCCTAAATCAATGCTTTTCGTTATATTGCCATCTGTTGCCAGATAAGCGGTAAGTTCGCCTTTATAATCTTCAATCAAAAAGTCTCTGAAGAAAACGACTTCCCCAGCCTCGACATCGATAGCAAGGATGACCGTACCGCTAAACGTTGCGCCTTTTTCTTCTTCATGAACCGTCGCCATTTTAATTTCCGAGGGGTCTTGACCGGACATATCTGGCATAAATTTTTTCTCCTGAGCGCAGCGCAATAATTAACAAGAATCTTACCTGATGCTAGGGGCGATCGCAAAACTCTTAGGACGTATTTCTGCATCTGTCTTGCTTCTGTCTGAGGTTAGAGAAGCCCGCGATCGCGCATTATACCCCCAAGTCTCGCAAACACCGCCGCGCTAATTCGATTCGATATTTAGCATCCTTACTCTGGAGTTTTTAAGGAGCGCGAATTAAATAACTTACAATTTTAATTGTTATTGTGGGATGGGCGTCCCGCCCGTCATGAGTGGACGGGC
>NZ_JAUBOR010000069.1:0-22013 GCF_036700305.1 Microcoleus sp. Z1_A1 | reverse complement strand
TTACTTAAATGGCTTAATTGGTAGACCGCCAAAAACTGCACAAGTATAAATACTTATTGCAAAAGTGACATGCTCCCTATTTATTTGGCTTCAGTCCATCTTGATAAAGATTACTCCAAGTAGCCAAGCCCCAATTATAAGTAAACCTTGCTATTCCAGCGTGCTTGCTCATTATTGTGGCTTGACTTTTGCTTAGCTTTAGCTTTGTTTTGATGGACAGAAGCATTGTTCGACCTCAACACTGTATTTCTTGATTGCTCAATTTTGCCAGTTCTTGTACGGGCTTGTCAATAGCATTTTTTAGGTTTTCTTTGAGCTCTTTGGAGTAATTTCGTAGACCGTATAGACGGCAAGAGAAGCAGTGGATTATCGCCATCAAATCTTCTACTAATTCATGCTGGGGGGACAACGATAATTGATTGGCGACTACAATTTCGCATCCAACCGACGTGGCAAGCTCTTGGATGAATTCAAAAGCAAAGCGACACATTCTGTCTTTGTGTGCAATTACAATTATTGATATTTCACCTTTGAGCATTGACAGCATGATTGCTAGAAACTTTTTCCTTTTAAAATTTAGTCCGCCCCCAATTTCTGACACCCAATCATCGACTGTTAATCCTCGACAAGGGCAGAAAGCTTCCATTGCCAGCATCTGATTTTTGAGTTCCGGTTTCTGTCCACTGGACGAAACAAGGGCGGTAGACGACCGTTTTTCGGTTGGCTTCTATGGGCTTCAATCCGTTGGCTATCAAGAGATCATCTTCGGTGTAGAACCGATGACCTGACAGGGTGCGCAAGGCTTGCAACTTCCCTGAAACGTCCCAACGTTGGAGTGTTTTTACTGACAATCCCAGCTTTTTTGCGAAAACGCGCGAGCTTAAACAAAATGGTACACCGCATATTTGTCTATAAGTGTATCATTTTGTCTATTTATTCGCTACCTAGGGACTAGCTCTGTTCTCCCTTCTTCCTTCTCCCTTCTTCCGACGGACATCGGACTGACATCCGTTACATCCCTTACACAATCCGTTGCCGAACCTTCTTCCTAACTAATTGGAGGGCCCGCCATCTTGCGGTGGAGTGGCGACTCCAGGACTGAAATTGGGAGCAGCGGGTGCAGGCGAAACAGGAGGAATGCCCTGATTTGCCCCAAAGTTGCTAGGCTGCCCAGGAGCCGGGAGAGGGGATTGAAACTGATTCGGATTGAACTGCTGCTGCCCGGGAGCGGGGAGAGGGGATTGAAACTGATTGGGGTTGAACTGTTGCTGCCCCGGAGGCACAGGAGACGGCAGAGGTTGACCTGAATTGCCGATCGCAGGTGTCGCGGGAATGCCAGAATTGGGAAGCGAGGGATTGGGCAATGGGGAGGAAGCCGAACTAGGAAGAGTTGCCAGGGCAACTCGATCGCCCCCTACCTCTCTCAATTTGTCTAAAACCTCGACAACCTTGGCATATCTAGCATTTTGAGGAGCGTACAGCACCATCAACCCCGTAGGATTTTGGCTTTGGAAACTCTTTAAAACTCGATCGAGCTGTTGGTAATTAACAGGCAATTGGTCGATATAAGTTTGCCCGAAATCGTCAATGCTGACAATCAGCATCTCTCGCATCTGCGTTTGTCCAGTCTTCGCTTTAGGCAAATCGACATTAATGGCTTGCTGGCGAGTCAGTTGCAAAGCCGCCAGGAGAAAAAACGTCAGAATGCAAAATATCACGTCAATTAAAGGCACCAGTTCAATCCGAGCCTCTTCAGCAGGAGTATCTAGATTAATCTTCATTAGTTCTCAGGAGTTTTAATTATTAGAAGGAGAATCTTCAGCCGGATCGGAACCTTTCAATTTCGGCTCCCGATTCCGTTCTCCCGGTTCTTGAGAATTGAGAGAACGCCTGTTCAAACCATCTGCACCAAAAGAAGAATTGCTGTATTCAGCAGCGGGTGCTCGACCCTTAGCATTAGCAGCGGGCCAGTATTGCCTGTAAAGCAATTCCAGTTCATTTCCAGCTTTGCGAAATATTTTTGCCTGGTTGAACAAAAAAGCTTGAAATATCCGATAAAACACCAAGGTAAAAATTGCTACTACCATCCCAGTAGCAGTCGTAATCAGCGATTCGCCAATGCCCGATGTCACGCCACTCGTGGCCGCCGTGCCGATGTCGCCCAGACGGATGGAACTGAGCGAGTTAATCAAGCCCAGGACTGTTCCCAGCAAGCCCAGCAAAGGCGCCAGAGCGATCGTAGCTTCTAAGATTTTGTCGCCGCGGCGCATCGAAGCCAACTCTTCATCGGCTGCTGCTTCGAGTGCGAGTCGAAATAAATCTGGTTCGGGATTGTAGAGCCGCAGGGGTGCAGAAAGAAATCGCCCGATCGGCTGTCTGTTAGCTTGTCTGGCCATCTCGTTAGCCACCCCCCAATCGCTGCGAGCGGCTTCCAGAATGCGGCTAACTATCTGCTTTTCTTTGCTCAGGAGGCTTGCCCAAAACCACAAACGCTCGATAATTGTACTCAAAGATAAAATCGATAACACCAACAGGGGCCACATGGCGGGGCCGCCTTTTTGAAACAGTTCTTGAATATTCACAATATTTTTGCTCCTGCAGTACCCGCTAACTTTTGCTTCTGTTCTACTTTTTTTAACAAATCTAAGGCCATTTAATTTTAGCTATTAATGTACTCAGGACTTACGCACTCGCCACTAAAGAAAGCCGGTTTTGCGAACAGCCCCTTGGGGTGCAACTAAGTATTTTCGTCAAGGAAACCCGGTTTCTGGGTAAGTCTTGGTACGGTTTTCTAGTACCTACGGCCGATGGGCGGCGACTTCCTCACAATTCCTCTAAGTCTTGACACATATCTTGGAGTGACTGGTGTTGAAGGCGGCGGGAAGAGCGGCGATATTTTTTAGTTTGCAGCTTCGGTTCGTAATGCTGCGTACCATCCGACTTGGTTTGCTGCTTCAAACTCGATTCGGCGCTGCTGGAGTTTTGCAGAGCTTGTTCGCGGACGATCGCCTCTTCGAGAAACTGCAAGTAATACTCATAGCGCTCCCAACCCCCCCGCACGACACAGTTAGGCTCGTCTCGGTGCGAACAGTCGCTAAACTGGCAGCTACCCAAAGCCAGCCTCTGGCGCGCTTCTGGGAAATATTCCGCTAACTCGGACGGATCGCATTCGAGAGCCGGTTGATTAAAGCCCGGAGTATCGGCCAAAAGTCCGCCGCCGGGGAGTTCAAATAGTTCGACGTGGCGAGTCGTGTGGCGCCCGCGGCCGAGTTTGCCGGAAACAGCGTTCACTCGCAGATTCAGGGCCGGGATCAGTTGGTTGATCAAGCTGGACTTGCCAACCCCAGAAGGGCCACAAATTACCGTTATTCTTCCTTGCAGGTGGTCTAGAAGCAAGTTCGGCAACGGCATATGTACGGGATTTAACGGATGTAACGGCTTGACCGAATTTGGAAGGTGGGGGTTATCCTCATAAATCAGCAGAGATGGCTCTATTTTCTCCGCTAAGTCATTGAAATGCGGTTCCGAGGCAAAAATTTCATTTTGACCCTTAGCGGGGGCTTCATGAACTCCTAAACCGCTGCGGACGCTAATAAACATTGGTTCGTAGCCCCAGCCTGAAAGCCGATCGCGCCACTGTTCCAACTCATCGGGCGTGACCAAATCGCATTTGTTCAGGCACAAACTCACCTCTAAACCTGTAGATTCTGCCTTGACTAAAAACCGAGTTAATGATGCGGGATCTAAGTCTGGTTCGGCGAGGGCAAAAACCAGGAGAATGCGATCGGCATTAGCTACAGGCGGGCGGTTGAGTTCTGTTTGGCGGGGGAAGACTTCAGAAATTGCTCCCCGGCGGTCAGTCCAGTCCGGTTCGTCTACCACCACCCGATCGCCCACCATCACCTGTTGGCCAATTTTTTTGAGTCGAGTGCGACGAGTGCACAAGAGAATCGGAGAATCTGCAAGGGGGGCCTTTTCCCCGTCAATGGAGACTTCGGGATCTAACCTCACTTGGTAGAAGTTAGCCTGAACAGCAATTACAGTACCCACGATCGAGGGTGAATTCAGGCTCATCCTGCTTCCTGGTGTTCGGGGCGCTGCACTTTCATGGAAAAATAGCCCGACTCCGGCCCATCCGCGACAAATTGCGTTTCCAGAATCTGGTACCCTTCCATTTTCAGACTATCGGGCACTTGTTCGATCGGCTCCCCAGCATCCAGCCACACTTCCAAAACTGCTCCCGGTGCCATTTGCTCCAAGCGCAGTTTAGTGCGGACAAAATTCAGAGGACACGGAGTACCCCGCAGATCGATTTTGGCATCTGGGGATTTGGGATTTTCAATTTTCGATGTTGAATTCATAATACTTTTTGCAATCTCAAATCCTGAAAGCCGTAGTTTTTTAAACAAGTTGCCTGGAAACTGGAGAATCTAAAATTTTGTGTCCAATTGGACACAGACTGTTATTCTTTCTGAAAAAAGTGAGCGCAATTGCGCTCACTTTTTTGAGCGCTGCTGAAACGCAATGCCCAGGAAGCGTCCCACCTGAGATTTTTGTGAGCAATTCCACACAATTTTTTGACAAATACTAAAACCAATGGCTGGGGAATCCTGAAACAGGAAAATTTGACACCAATTGGTGTCAAAAATTGCTTATTTCTGAAACAAATTGCCCAGAAATCCTTCCAAACCGCCTTTACCAGTACGATCGCCCTTCAGCTTAGCAAGCTGCATCAGCAATTCCCGTTCCTCAGCCGTCACCTTAGTCGGAATGTCAATAGACACCGTAATCAAATGATCGCCGCGACTGACTGGATTTCCCAACCGAGGCACCCCTTTTTTCTCAAGAGTCAAAACAGTATTCGCCTGAGTTCCGCTAGGAATCAACAATTCCGTCGGCCCGTCTACGGTTTCCACTTCCAACCGGCACCCTAAAATTGCTTGCAAATAACTAATCTTAACTTCCGAGCTAACGTTAGTGCCGTCGCGCTTAAATAGCGGGTCTTCATTCACCGCCAAGAACACGTAAAGATCCCCAGGCGGCCCGCCCAGTTTGCCGGCATCCCCTTCATTAGAAACGCGCAAGCGAGTACCGTTGTCAACCCCAGCCGGAATTGTGATTTTCAGCTTTTTCATCACTTCTTTCTGGCCTCGGCCGCCGCAAGTTTCGCACTTGTCCTCAATCACTTGCCCGGTGCCGTTGCAAGTGGGGCAAACTGAAACTTGAGTAAAGCTGCCGAAAGGAGTGCGGGTAGCGCGTCGGACTTGACCACTGCCGGTACAAGTCGAGCAGGTTTGTGGTCTGGTTCCCGGTTTCGCGCCAGTCCCGGTGCAAGTTTCGCAGGTTTCTAGATGCTTGATGCGGAGTTCTTTTTCCCCACCAAACACTGCTTCTCGAAAATCCAGCCGCAAATCGAGGCGCAAATCGTCTCCGCGCACCGGCCCGCTGCGCCTGCGACCTTGCTGTTGTGGCCCACCGACGCCTCCCTGAAAGCCCTGAAAGAAGCTTTCAAAAATATCGGCAAAGCTGTCACCAAAGTCTTGGAACCCAGGCGCGCCTGCACCGCTGACGCCTGCTTCGCCGAAACGGTCGAAACGGGCGCGGGTTTCTGGTTCTGAGAGTACCTCGTAGGCGCGGTTAATTTCTTTAAACCGCTCCTCGGCACCGGATTCTTTGTTGACATCTGGATGGTACTTGCGAGCTAGGCGGCGGTAAGCACGCTTAATTTCTTCTTTGTCTGCGCTGCGAGAAACGCCTAATATTTCATAGTAATCACCGGCCATAGAGCTGCTTGCCTGGAGGTAAATAACAAAAAGTGTACGAAAAAGAAACGGGCTACCTTTCCTGAAATTACAGATTAAAAATCAAAAATTCTCATTGTTAATTTTTAACTTTTAATTTTTAGCTTTTCTGTTTTAAAGGAAAGGATTCATATCATCAACTTCTGGTTCGGGAACCTTCTGTTTTTGTTTTGACTGTGGACTTGACTGTGGATTTGACTGTGGACTTGACTGTGGATTTGACTGTGGACTTGGCTGTCGTTTTGACTGTCGCTCCGGCTTTGGTTCCGGCTTTGGTGCCGGCTTTGGTTCCGGCTTTGGTGCCGGCGGAGCTTGGGGCGCCACCAGCAGCTCTTCTTTCAGCAAAATGCTGTCGTCGTCCGCTTTAACCTCTTCTGGTTCTGATGATTCTACTTCTGACATCATCTCGCTTTCAACAACAGCTCCTGACGGGGCTACCCCGCTGCGGGCTTGGTCGTAGACTGCTGTCCCCAGCGAGTATAGCAGTTGCTTGAAAGATTCGATTGCGGGGGTGAGTTCCTCGATTGTGATGTCGGGGTTACTCATCGCTGCCCGCAAGGCTGCTGCGGCTGTTTCCGCTTCGGCCTTGAGCTCGTCACTCAGCAGTTGCGCGTTGGTTTTTAAAGTTACACCACAATTATAGACGAGGGAGTCAGCTTGATTTTTGAGTTCGACGAGTAGAGCGCGCTTGATGTCCTCGTCGGCGTAAAGTTCGGCTTCTTGTCGCATCCGCTCGACTTCGGTTTCGCTCAATCCCCCTGTATTGGAAATTTGGATGCTTTGTTCTTTTCCGGTTCCCTTGTCTTCAGCGGCAACTTTGAGAATCCCGTTGGCATCGATTTCAAAGGTAACTTCGATTTGAGGTACGCCGCGGGGGGCTGGGGGAATGCCTTTGAGCAGGAACTTGCCGAGACTTTTATTGTCTTTAACCAATGCCCGCTCGCCTTGGAGGACGTGAATTTCTACCGAGGTTTGCCCGTCTGTCGCCGTGCTGTACATTTGCGATCGGCTCGTGGGAATAGTTGTATTGCGATCGATTACTTTGGTAAACACCCCGCCCAAGGTTTCGAGTCCCAGGGAGAGCGGCGTCACATCGAGCAGCAGCAAGTCTTTGACTTCACCACCCAACACTCCGGCTTGAATTGCCGCGCCTACCGCTACAGCTTCGTCGGGATTGACGGATTTATCGGGAGAAACGCCCCCAAAATACTTGCTAATTGCCTGTTGAACTGCCGGAATCCGGGTTGAGCCTCCCACTAAAATAATTCTGTCTATGTCTTTGGGGGTCAAACTTGCGTCTTTGAGGGCTTGAGTCACCGGATCGATCGTCGCTTGCACCAAATGAGCCACCAGTTTTTCAAACTGAGCTTTGGAGAGTTCCATTTCCAAATGCTTCGGCCCTTTTTCGTCAGAAGAGATGAAGGGCAAATTGATTGAGGTGGATTCCCGGTTGGAGAGTTCGATTTTTGCTTTTTCGGCAGCTTCTCGGAGGCGCTGCAAGGCCATTTTGTCTTGTGAAAGGTCACTGCCTTCTTGAGTGCGGAAAGCTTCTACCAGCCACTGCACTATGCAGTCGTCAAAGTCATCTCCTCCGAGATGGTTGTTACCGGAGGTAGCGTTGACTTCAAAAATTCCGTCTCCCAGTTGCAGGATCGAAACGTCGAAAGTACCGCCGCCCAGGTCAAAGACCAAGATTTTCTGTTCTATATTTTGCTTGTCCAGCCCGTAGGAAAGGGCTGCAGCCGTCGGTTCGTTGACGATCCGCAGGACTTCTAGGCCGGCGATCGTACCGGCGTCTTTAGTAGCTTGCCGTTGGGCGTCTGTGAAGTAAGCTGGCACTGTAATCACGGCTTGTGTAACCGTTTGTCCCAAATAAGCTTCAGCATCTTGCTTGAGCTTTTGGAGTACCATTGCCGAGATTTCTTGGGGAGTGTGAACCTTGTTCCGAATTTGGACGTTAACGGTATCGTCTTTGCCTTTTATGCAGGTATAGGGAGTCCGCGCTCGTTCTTCTTCCGTGTCGTCCCACCGCCGTCCGATAAATCGTTTGATACTGTATACAGTATTTACAGCATTAGTTACAGCTTGCCGCTTGGCTAGTTGACCTACTAAGCGATCGCCCGCCTTGCCGAATCCTACTATACTCGGAGTTGTGCGACCGCCCTCGGAATTGGCGATCACGACGGGTTTACCGCCCTCTAACACAGCTACGCAACTGTTAGTTGTGCCTAAGTCAATTCCAATAATTTTTCCCATAGCGCCTCATAAAACTTTGTGGGATGTTTGGAAACCTCCAACTACAGGTTGGGGGAGGAAAAACGACTCAGCTTGTTTAAACAAGCATTACCAGACTAGATTTGTAGGAAATAAACTTGATGTCCTAAAGCAATATCAAAGACCGGTAAAAACATTTTTCAGAATTTTTGGATAAAGCGCTGACGTGCTTTTAGTCATCTTTAATTAATAAGTTGGTGAGTCTGCCACCTGGGCACCCCCGAATAGAATTCGGGGGTAAGTGACTTTAAGGAATGCAGTAGCTTGTATCCCGATTAACTTTCCGAACTATCGGGATTTTCATCTGAGGCTACCACAGATAGCCCAGCCGCTGCAACTTTCACTTTGGCGTGCCGCAAGACGCGATCGCCCAGAATGTAGCCGCGTTCTAGTTCTTGGATAATTGTGCCTTCCTCGTGTTCGTCAGTTGGCTCGCTGAGTAGAGCTTCGTGGATGTTGGGGTCAAACTGTTCGCCTTCGGGCCGCATCGGAGAAACCCCGATTTGCTTGAGGCTATCTACCATTTGCTTGTAAACACTTTGGTAGCTTTTGTGAATGTTCATTTCGCCGTCGGTTTGCGGCTTGATGTGCGATCGAGCGCGCTCGAAATTGTCAATTACCGGCAACAGGGGTTTAATCGTGAGACACCTTGCCTGTAAATCTAGCTCTTCTTTTTCCTTTTGGGTACGCCTGCGGAAGTTCTCAAAATCTGCTGCTAGGCGGAGATTTTGATTTTTCAGTTCTTCTAGTTGAGCCGATGTGGCTTGCAACTGAGTTTTTAAAGCCTCTTTTTCATCGTTGGCCTGGGCCAGTTCCTTCTTCCAAGGCTCCGCCCCGTCTGCAGTCGGGCTGTTGGTGGAACTGCCGGTGATGGTATCCCCGGATGCGTTTGCTGGCGGGCGATCGCCTTGAGAACTTTGATAAGCTCGAGCAAGTTCGAGCTCCCAATCCGCCGATTCGTTCGAGTTTCCTGATGCCGCCGGATTTTCGCTTGCCATTGGCGAACCCTCTGGGGTGGTTTCCCCAGTTGAGTTAGGATCTTGATCTTGCTGTTTTTCCTCGTCAATCATAAAAGCTGCGCGACAGAACCCTATCAATTCTAGCAGATACAGTTAACCCGGTAAATCTAGAGGACTCGAATTTACTGTGTATCAATACTCCGGACAGTTTTTAAGCAGCCAAAGTACCATAAGACAAGACTGAAGGAAGGTTGGGGTGATTTAAAATCAAATCCGGGTCTAAATCTAACTTATCAATAAAGGTACAAAGTAGATGCTTATTGAATTCTAGGCGTTTATAAGAAGCCATTGAAAACACAAACGATTTGGCAGATGAATGACAACTAGAGAGTTGATATTTGGCTAAATTTAAGGCAATCAGACTGGCATTAAAATGAAAATCCAGCCGTGGTAAATGACGAGCTTGACAATCAGATAATCCCGTAAATTGTTTAGCATCACGAAAAATAAATTCGATTTGAAAACGAGCCTGATAATATTCAACAATTTGCTCAGGTGGTAGATGAATATCAGTGCTAAATAATAAAGCATTTTTGATTTTGCCGTTGGATTGAACTTCAGAGATACAAGCCCACCTAATTTGGCAATTCAAACAACAACTCCAGACGACCAATGTATATAATGAAACCCCCGGTTTTATGTATTTGACAAAGTTAAGACGACTCAGGTCTTGACAGTCAACCTTACCATCATATTTTCGAGGAGCTCCCAGTTTATTTTGTTCGCCTGTATAAAGATAGCGTAGGTTGGCATCAACTCTTAGCTTGCCAATAAAGTCTAAATTCAACTCCCGCACAGCATCCCAGAATTTAGAGCGATAATAATAGCCATCAGCGACCATTTGGACGTACAGAAGTTGGGAAGAAACAACGAGTATTCTTCAAGTGTTTTGCATAGTCATCAACCCTTGTGATGTCAGGCGTTGAGCTGTGAGACTCCTGTTTTTTACGAGATTTCTTTGACCTGCTATTCTTCGGTTTTTGTGGCAGTTTTTTCACGGGCTTTATTTGAGGACGTGATGGAGTTTGTTGCACGCTTAAGCTATAAGATAAACGACTCTCAATTTCGACAATAGAAATTACAGAAATTTCCAAACCCTGTTCCGATTTCCCCGCTACACCATTATAAAAATAACCCTTGCCGTCAGTTTTTTTGCCACTTTTTTTTAAAAAAGAACAATCAATAACAGCAATGACTGTGTGTTCAGGATTTAAGGATTGTTCGAGGAAATATTGATTGAATTGTGGAAAGTTAAAGCTTTTGAGAAAGTGACGACGATAGGTTTTTTCACTCAAACAACTATAACGACTGAGATTCGTGAAGTTGACCTTGCCATAGCTCAGTAAAATAGTTGAGAATAAAGTGATTAAAAACTTCTTTTGGGGTTGACTAATCCCTGGCATTTGTTGTAAGATGGATTCCATAATGTTCATAAGGCAATCTGTTGAGCTTGTGTGTTTTTATAGCTTAACCTAAAAGAGTGCCTTTTTTTCTGTTTATTTTGGGTTCAGATTGCACTCACTTTTTTCACTTCTCTATTTTATTGCGATCCTATCCCTCTTTAAAAACTGTCCGGAGTATTGGTGTATGGCACAATGTGAAAAGAGGAAGTCTCGCCCGACCTGGAGACATTGCTCAAAGCTTTCCCTAAAATATTCAAAGCCCCGTTTAAATATTTAGGTATAATATTATGGCATTAATAGGGCCAATCCAATGTTTGTTGGTTCCTCATTTTTAATTAACGCGATCGCATTTACAACTTTTATAAGTATATTTTGCGGTTAAGTCTACTACAATATTTCCCATTTAGGAGGCTTGATGTTTCAAGGTTTACTTAAAACGATAGGGAATTAAAGTTATCATCGGTCACGCTGTTTTATTCGCAAGCTGACACTGCCATTTTTTACCATTTGCTGAGTTTGCCAAGTGGGGAGAAAAAGAAATTTGTATTGAGGAACTAAATAGTTAGGTGTGTGCTTGTGTAACTCAGACACTAGGTTTTTAATCTTGATGCGAATTGGGGGCGTGGTTTTTCAGAGTCAATAACGCCGAAGTTTCTTGAAGTGTGGAATTTTTGCCATTCAAATGATAGATATTAGCGGGTATGGCGACGATACTCATCTTTAGATAATATGGATATCTAATGGGCATCTTTCCAACATTTCTGAACCGTAAAACTTAGATCGCAAAGGTTCGGAAACCAGGGTATAATCAAAGTAATATTTACTGACCCAAAACTAGAGTTGCTCAAAATTTGCCCTGGGGGCTCATGCAGCCGACGATCGGGCAGTGACAGATCGCAGATAATTAATCAAAATATATTTCAAAAGGGCGATCGAGGCTTTCGTAAAAGCTATCATCACAGAACATAGCTCATCTTTAATTTAGTACAGCTAACCGCGCCACCACGGGCGCTGTAATTTGAGCAAACAATTTGGGAAAATAGAATTAGCCTGGGAGGGGGACACACCCCGCCCCGCTTTTCTCTCCCGGTACGGGGAACCCCCAAGTGATGTGCCCTGACGCTATAACGAGAGTATCCCGCAAGTTAATCAGGTAAGTAAGCAACTTAGCACTCAACGAACAAGATTTGATTGCAAGCACCGGCAAATCCCTCCAACATCTCGTCAATTTGTGGACGAAGCTTAGAGGGGACTGCGAGCTTACACTTGAGAGATAGGGATTGAGCAAGAAAATGATAGCTGATCCATAAGCAAAGAATACGGGGGTTAAAACCCCGCCTTGGTTTTCCTCTCAGCACTCTTTGTGACTGAGTTTCCCACCTATTGAGTGTTTTTTATGACTAGCACATCCCCGCTTCGCTCCACATCCAGCCCCACATCGATAGTTGCTCTAAGCACTTTTACTCCGGCTCTCACCAAGATGATTCTGTCGGGTTACGTCAACGGCGAGCAAGTGAAGCAAGCTCAAATTGAAAGCCAGAAGTCGGGCAAGCGTTTGACGGAGGTATTAGAAGCACTTACCGGGCAGCCGTTACCCCCAGAATTGCTGCGACTTTACAAGAAGCAGCAGATGTTTGAACGGAAGATAGTCTACGGCGTTGAAGCATTTGACCCGGAGATGAGCGAAATGTCTAACGAGCAACTCGGAGTTATGCTCGACGCATTGAAGATTTCGATCGACATTTGTCACCAAGGTCGGTTTTTACCCGTAGCGAAGACTGAAACTGAGCCTGCGGCGGTTTTAGTGGCAATGGTAGATCCCGACAACCTCAACGCCATAGAAGATTTGCGGCGGATTTTACAGCCTCACGGCTTGGCTTTGCAGCGGCGAGTGATTACGCCGGACGACTACCAGGACATTACTTCTGCTTATCAAGACGAACAAGTTAAGAGGGAAGCTAAAAAAGCTGAAATCGAAAAGCAGAGAAAGATGGATTTAGGGGAGGGAGATTTTGGCGAGCTCTCGCTAGTAGAGGAGAGCACCGACCAAGAAGACCTCGCTAACACCTTGGACGATGCAGAGGCTGCTCCCGTAATTAAGGCCGTCAATATCATTTTGGCGAAAGCTTTGTCGGAAAAGGTGTCTGACATCCACGTAGAACCTCAAGAAGAGTTCATGCGGATTCGGATGCGGAAAGACGGAGTGCTGCAAGAGTATTTCCGGTTTCCCAAGCAGGTAGTCCAATCGATTACCGCTCGTTTCAAGATTATTGCCAACCTGGATATTGCCGAACGCCGACAAGCTCAAGACGGGCGCATCCGCCGGGTGTTTGAGGGACGCACGGTGGATTTCCGGGTCAACAGCTTGCCTTCCCGGTACGGTGAAAAAATCGTGCTGCGGATTTTGGACAGTTCCAGCACTCAGTTGGGTTTGGGTTTGTTAATCTCCGACGAAGAAACTCTGGCTTTAGTGCGAGAGAGTGCTAGCCGTCCGTTCGGACTGATTTTGGTGACGGGGCCGACGGGTTCGGGCAAGTCAACTACTCTGTACTCGATTCTGGCGGAACGGAACGATCCGGGGGTTAATATCAGTACGGCGGAAGACCCGATCGAATATGCTTTGCCAGGAATTACCCAATGTCAAGTAATTCGGGAAAAAGACTTGACTTTTTCCAACATTCTGCGGGCTTTTTTGCGGCAAGACCCTGACGTGATGCTGGTGGGGGAAACGCGGGACAAGGAAACGGCAAAAACTGCTCTGGAAGCTGCTTTGACGGGACACTTGGTGCTGACGACGCTGCACACGAACGACGCGGCCGGGGCAGTGGCGCGTTTGGCCGAAATGGGCGTAGAACCGTTCATGGTTTCGGCCGCTCTGTTGGGCGTGTTGGCTCAACGTCTGATGCGGCGCGTTTGCGACAAATGCTGCATTCCTTACCAGCCTACTGCAGCAGAACTCGGCAAGTACGGTCTGTCGGCTTCTCAAGAAATTGATCTAACTGTTTACAGAGCCAACACTATACCCGTGGAGGAAAGGAAGGAACTCGCAGACAACGAGCAACTTTGTCGGAAGTGCGGCGGCCTAGGCTACAAAGGACGGGTAGGGGTTTACGAGTTCCTGAAAAATACTGAGCGGCTTCAAACTCTGATCACTCAAGGAGCTCCCACAGAGCAAATTAAGGAAGCAGCAGTAGAAGAAGGGATGAAAACGCTGCTTGCTTACAGCTTGCAGTTGGTGCGGGAAGGCGCGACTACCTTTGAAGAAGTCGAGCGGGTGACGTTTACAGACTCTGGGCTGGAGGCTGAAATGAAAGCCAAACGCAAGCAGGGACTTACCTGCAAGACTTGTCAGGCGGAATTGAAGCCGGAGATGCTTGATTGTCCGTACTGTTTGACTCCGCGCTTTTTGGATTGATTCAGCAGTTAACTGTTGACTATTAACTGTTGACTCTTAACTGAGCTAGATTGGTCAATAACTATCATATCAATTCGATCGAGGAGAGGTATCTATGGGTCTGATGATTGAAGACGTACTGGAGTCCCTGGTAGAGCAAGGGGGTTCGGACATACACATCCAAGCGGGCGCGCCTATATTCTTCCGAGTCAGCGGTAAACTAACTCCTCAGACGCAATACGGAGACATTCTGTCTGCTGAGGAAGTGCAGATCCTAATTTTCCAAATGCTCAACAATATGCAGCGCAAGCAGTTGGAAATGGAGTGGGAACTCGACTGCGCTTACGGCGTTCGGGGATTGGCTCGGTTCCGGGTAAATGTCTACCGGGAACGGGGTGCTTGGGCTGCTTGTATGCGGGCTCTGGCTTCTAAGATTCCTAACGCAGATGCTTTAGGCGTGCCACAGGTTTTGCGGGATATGACGGAAAGACCCAGGGGTATGCTGTTGGTGACGGGACAAACGGGTTCCGGGAAAACTACTACGATGGCGGCTTTGTTGGATCTGGTCAACCGGACGCGGGCGGAACACATTCTAACCGTTGAAGACCCGATCGAATACGTGTTTCCCAATGTCAAGAGTTTGTTTCACCAGCGCCAAAAGGGCGAAGATACTAAGAGCTTTGCTAATGCTCTGAAAGCTGCTTTGCGCGAAGATCCTGATGTAATTCTCGTGGGGGAAATGCGGGACTTGGAAACGATCGGTCTGGCAATTTCGGCGGCAGAAACGGGTCACATGGTGATGGGAACGCTGCACACTAATTCGGCGGCTGCAACTATCGATCGGATTTTGGACGTGTTCCCGCCCATTCAACAACCCCAGGTTCGCGCCCAGGTGTCTAACTCTTTGGTGGGAATAGCCAGCCAAAATTTGGTAATAAAAGTTGGGGGCGGCCGCTGCTGCGCTATGGAAATCATGGTAAATACTCCAGCTATGGCTAACTTGATCCGGGAGGGAAAAACTCCGATGATTTACTCCCAAATCCAAATGGGGGCAAAATTGGGTATGAGGACGATGGAAATGGCCCTCGCTGAACTTTACAAGAGCGGTAAAGTCACTTGGGAATCGGCAATGGCCAAGGCTTCTAAGGCTGACGAACTCGAACGCTTGATCGGCCCGGCACCGGTTGGTAGCGCCCCGGTAAAAGCTCATTAGTTCCGTCAGCAGTCATTAGTCAGGAGTTCGCAGGCTGAATTAATGACTGATGACTGATGAGTCATAACTTTTAATAAATTTTCAGAGGTGAGCTGTGGCTACCAACGTTATCCGCCAAAAACCGAAAGGTGGCTTTGATTTCAGTAAGATTCAGGAGCAAATTGAATATAACCTTACCAGCCTTACTGTTAAGGATATGGCTATTTTTGCTCGTCAGTTTGCGGCTATGTTTAATGCAGGGGTGGCGATCGTTCGATGCCTTTCCGTGCTGCACGAGCAGTGTTCTAATGCTAAGCTGAAGCGAGCGCTCAGAAGCATGAATGCTGACGTTCAGGAGGGGATAAACTTGGCAGAGGCGATGGCTAAGTTTCCTGATGTGTTTGACCAACTGTTTATCAGTATGGTGGCGGCGGGAGAAGTCGGGGGGGTACTAGATGAAACCCTAGACCGTCTGGCGGTGATGATGGAAAAAAATCACAAGACGGAATCCGAAATTAATTCGGCTATGTCTTATCCGAAGACGGTGCTTTCCATCGCGATCGTGATTTTTTTCGCAATGACCATATTCTTGCTACCAACTTTCGCTAAAATCTTTAAGGATATTGGTGCAGATTTGCCGGCTTTTACGGTGATGATGTTGGCAATTAGTTCATTTTGTACCGCTTGGCCTCCGATTCAACAGGTGACAGTTATTGGGGTAATTATAGCGCTAAAAATTGCCTTCGATATGTACTACAAAACTCCCATAGGTCGCCTACAAATTGATAGAATTGCGATGAAATTGCCGGTGTTTGGCGATTTGATCGAAAAATCTGCGGTGGCTAGGTTTTGCGTGATATTTGGGTCGCTGACGCGATCGGGCGTGCCGATTCTCAATTCTTTGGAAATTGTGCGAGATGTGGCGGGAAATCAGGCGATATCTAATGCGATCGAATATGCGAGACAGGAAATTCAAGGCGGCGGCATGATCAGTATTGCTTTGCAAGAACAAGCTGTTTTTCCGTCTTTGGCCATCCAAATGATGGCAATTGGCGAGGAGACAGGGGAACTTGACAAGATGCTGATGAAAGTTGGCGCTTTCTACGAAACGGAAGTGGAAGAAGCAGTAAAAGGACTTACCAGTATGCTAGAACCTCTGATGATTGTGGTCGTCGGTGGTATCGTAGGTTCAATTTTGCTGTCGATGTATCTGCCGATGTTCGCAGTCTTCCAGAAGCTGTAAAAAAGTGCTAATTAGTTATTAGTTATTAGTTAGTAACAATTAACGCCTGACCAATGACTATTTCAATCTTTCCCAGGCTCTGCCTGGGCAGACTTTTGGAGGAGGCACATCCTCTATTAAAAGGAGAAAACAATTTGGAGGCTCTGCCTCCAAATCTTCATTACCAGGGTCTTCCCATTGGTGACAAATTACGAAAATGTCACAAAAGTCAAGTAGGATAGGTAGACCGATTTAACTGCTGCCTAATCCTGGCTTTACGCTCCAGGGTAAACGCATCTTAATTGGAACCCCAAATATGCTACAGTTAAATCCGAATAAATTTAAATGTAGTTATTGTCGTTGATGGATGCTATCAATGGCAAAAGGTTTTACTCAAACTTTAACTCACCAACCAAAACAAACAGATTCATTGCCTTCGGTGAATATTATATTAAATGGCAGGTTTTTAGAATATTTTGCCAATTTGAACTACCCCAGAATAGAAAGAATAAAAAAAGTTACTCAGAGATATTACAGCGTAATCGCATCTTAATTAAGGTATAATGGTGAGGGAAATTTTTAAAACATTTGACAGCATCATTCAAGCGCAGCTCGTAAACTAAGGAAGAAAAATTGAGTGTGATGCTGATAGCCAGCTAAGCACGCTCGCTGGGGTTCCACCTAGTTGATTTATCTCCATCACGTGCTCTTGCCTAGGGCGTGTTTTCAAACTATAACCACAACAGAATGCAGGCGATCGCGATCGTGGCTGTATAATTGGCAGGCAGCTTCTCATATCGAATAGCGCTCCGACTCCATTGCTTGAGTCGCTTGATAGCACGTTCAACAATGTTCCGTTGCCGATAGATTTCACGGCAGCCTTTTTCCATCTGCCTCAGTGAGAGATACCTGCCGGGAGTCCATTCCCAGTTTAACTACTTGTTGGTGGCCCATCCCGTCTCCACCGCAGCCCTGCCTCTGGCAGGTGCATTTTATGTCATTTGTCAAGTACAATTTATACCAAATTAGATGCGATCGCCCTGCACTAATAACCCATAAATATGGTTCACTTTAACGTTGCCTTTCAACACTTTAACTCCTTCACCGACATTACCCTATCCCTGGCCAAAACTTTAGACCAAATGGGAATTCCTATTTCGGTCGAACCTTCAACAATAGCCTCTCATCTCAGCCGCCATTCCACAGCAGAAGAAAACGACCTGCTAGCGAAGTGGATGAACACCACACCCTCAGATTTATTTCATATCAAATGGTCTCATTATTGGAAACCTTATTTTTTAAAAGAACTCAACGGACATCTCAACTTAGAACTTTTTGCAATCAATTACGAATTCGCCAAAAACCATGATGATTATGATTACTGGATTTACGATGCTGTTAACACTTCATCCCACAAGCTAGCAGTCAGCCAATATTCTAAAAACGTTTTAATAAAAGCTGGCTGTCCGGCGGCTAACGTATCAGTTATGCCTCTAGGTTTCAATCCTTTAATCTCGCAACTATATTTTCCCAGACCGCAAAAAACCCAAAAAGATGTAAAGTATATTCTGCACATGACCAATTCTTTTGATTTGTATAGATTTGGCACGGATCTGGCAATTCAAGCTTTTTGTGAAGAGTTTAAAGATGATTCTAACGTAGAGTTAATTATCAAAGATGGTGGCAAAAATCCTGATGTTATAGTGGAACACCTCGTAAATATCGAAAAACAATTCGGCAAGTTCAAGTCAAAAGTTCAGGTAAAGCATAAATTTTGTACTAAAGCAGAACTAGCTGATTTATACTTGTCAGCAGATGCTTTTTTAGCACCCTTTCGCGGCGAGGGTTTTGCGATTAAAATTTTGGATGCCTTTGCAGCAGGTTTGCCCGTTGCTATGACTATGTACGGCGGCCCGACTGAGTACGCCAATGCTGATAACTGCTATCCCATTGCTTACGATCTAGTTCCCGTGGGAAAGTGTTACGATACTGAGTATCTAAAAATCAGAAATGCTCCTCATTGGGCCGAGCCAAATGTTCAGTCGGTTCGCGAACAGTTGCGAAAAATTGTTGAAGACCCGATGCGTTTTCAGGTAGCTCAAAAAGCTAAAGAGACGGCAGATTTATTTAATTGGGAAGCTGCTGCTCAAAAATTGCTAAGATTAATGCGAAAGTTGTTTTAAGAGCAGAAATTATGGGACTCGAACGCAAAATGTTTAGGGGAATGTTTTCACCCGGAGAAGTGGTACGATTAAAACAGCCTTGTTTTACTCCCGGCCGATTGTTTGAGCCAGGAAAATATAACGCTGATGAGTTGCCGGATATCGCTTTTGATATGGGTTTGGTAGACCATTTGCCACCAGTCAAAGGCAAAAGTTCAGAAAGTCTCAATGTTCAGAACCCGCCAGATCAAAACCTTGAGGACTAAACTCCCGTTTGCAGTAATGAGTTCAGTCCTAAAAATCCCCGTTTGTAGTAAGGACTTTAGTGCTCAAATTAAAATAAATAATCAAAGACTCAAGTCCTGACTGCCAAAAAGATAAAGCCCATTTAATCATTTTGCTCTATCTGGGCAATTAACTCTTTCAAAACTTGACTAGCTTTATCGTTCTCAATCTGACAAGTTCCGGCATTCTGGTGGCCACCACCCCCATATCTTAACATTAACTCCCCAATATTAGTTTTAGAAGTTTTGTTAAAGATTGACTTGCCAACTGCGAAAACAGTATTTTGTTGTTTCAGTCCCCAAAGTACGTGAATTGATATATTGCATTCGGGGAACAAAGCATAAATTACAAAACGATTACCCGCATAAATCACATCTTCGTTACGCAAATCCAAAACAACTAAATTATTATATACTTGGGCGCAGCGCTGTATTTGCTCTTTAAACTTTTCTTCTTGCTCGAAGTAGAGGTCTACTCTTTCTTTCACATCAGGAAGCTGCAAGATTTCCTCGATGGTATGATTTTTGCAGTAATCGATTAACTGCATCATTAACTGATAATTGGAAACCGTAAATTCTTTAAACCTTCCCAAGCCGGTTCGGGCGTCCATTATGAAGTTTAACAGCACCCATTCTTGCGGATGCAGAACCTCTTCTTGGGAAAATTGAGCGGAATCTGATTTGTCAACGGCCGTCATCATCGCCTCAGAAATATCAGGAAACTTTGCTTGGCCTCCATAATATTTGTACAATACCCTAGCAGCAGAAGCTGCATAGGGATCGATGATGTGGTTAATTTTGATTTTCTCGTGTCTAAGAGTTTCGCTGAAATGGTGATCGAAAGCTAGATGAACTCCCTCAACATAGGGTAAATTGGTGCTAATATCGTTATTTGTTATTTCGATTTTCCCATCCTGCATATCTTTAGGATGCACGAATTTAATCTCGTCGATCATATCGAGTTCTTTGAGCAAAACTGCACAGACTAGACCGTCAAAATCGCTGCGGGTGACTAATCTGTATTTTTTAGTGAGTGGCATATGCTTCTGTGATAGGGAGGAACTGATCACCAGCTAATATAACGTATTACCCGATCGCTGGACAATATGAACACAGACCCTTACGCTTGGATAGAGAAGGCCCTGGACACAGTTCGCCGTGCCGATTGGTATCGATCGCCACAATCGATCGAAAGTTCCCCTGGGCCTGTGGTAAAGTTAGCAGGCCACAGCCTGATTAACTTTGCCAGCAACGATTATCTGGGACTTGCGGGCGATGACAGGTTAATTGAAGCTGCTATAGCTGCAACTAAGGAATTTGGTACGGGTGCGACGGGTTCGAGGTTGGTCAGCGGACACCGCGATTTGCACCGACAGTTAGAACAAGCTATTGCTAATTTAAAACAAACTGAAGATGCTTTAGTATTCAGTTCGGGATATTTGGCGAATCTAGGGGCGATCGCATCCGTTGTCGGCAAGCGCGATTTGATATTATCTGACAAGTACAACCATTCGAGCCTGAAAAACGGAGCCACACTCAGCGGTGCAACTGCCCTAGAGTACAGTCACTGCAATCTTGAGGATTTAAAAGCCAAGCTAGAGCAAAATCGCGCAAGGTATCGCAAGTGTTTAATTATTACCGATAGCGTCTTTAGCATGGATGGGGACTTGTGTCCGCTACCACAGTTGTTGGCTGTGGCCGAAACCTTTAACTGCATGGTATTAGTAGATGAAGCTCATGCTACGGGAGTTTTCGGTGCTAGCGGTGCCGGTTGTGCAGAACATTTCGGGTGTACGGGAACACCACTGATTCAAGTGGGGACACTCAGCAAAGCTTTGGGAAGTTTAGGTGGTTACGTTGCGGGATCTGCTGCTTTAATTGATTTTCTGCGTAATCGAGCTGCGAGTTGGATTTATACTACAGCATTGACGCCTGCTGACGCGGCTGCTGCTTTAGAAGCTGTGAGGATTGTACAGCAAGAACCAGAACGCCGAGTTCGGTTGCGACAAAATATCGAAACTTTCAAATATTGCGCGATTACCAATTACCAATTACCAATTAGTAATTCCCTCTCCCCAATTTTCACTCTTCCGTTAAAAGATGCAGCCTCCGCTTTAACAGTCGGCAGCAAACTCAAGGAAATGGGTATTTTTGCTCCAGCGATTCGGCCTCCGACTGTCAGCGTGAGTCGAATTCGGATTTCGCTGATGGCAACTCACGAGCTCGCACACCTTCAGCAGTTGGTAGAGGCGCTGAAGCAAGTTTTGAGTTTTGACTAAATGTTGAGTGCGTACCGCGCACCGCTTGACTAAATGTAAATGTTGGGCCTAAAAGCATCGGGCCTAAAAGCATCGGGCATCAGCCTAATGACTAATGACTACTGACTAATGACTAATGACTTCTGATTGTCAAGATATCGCTATTGACTTATGACCAATCTTATACAGGAGTTTGGTCGATCGGTCAACAACTGTAAATTTTTTGTAAATTTAGATACTTTTTGGAATTTAGCGCTATATTAGAGAAGTAGCAGGTACACCAAATTTAATATAAGGAACGTCCACCATGAACACAAATCGTCAAAACGTAAAAAAAGTAGCAGAAACCCACCGCGCTAACATTCACAAGCAACTGATGCACCGCATAGAAGTAGCGAGATCCAGTGGCAATCAAGATTTGGTTCGGGTGCTTGAAGAGGAAATGAGACAGCTTTAAAGAAGCTGGAACTAGAATTTGCCGTAGTTTGGTTTAGAGGGTTGTGCGAGAAATGCAGAATTCCGGCAACCGCTACCTGTGAAGTTTTGACTCCTCTCTTAGTTGGTAGGAAAAATCCCGGTTTTTTAAAGAAACCGGGATTTTTTATTGAGAAGGAAGAAGAAAGAGGGAACACTCCTGCACGCACAAACTCTATCTGTAGAGTGCGCCTCGTCCCCAAGAGATTTGCCAAAAATAGAATGTTATGTCGGTAAGTTGAATCAGGTATTTATGAATTTGCTGAGCTATGCGATTCATGCCTTGAATTGCTATGACCAAAAACGCGCCTCGGAGCAAATTAAAAATGACCATAGTAGGATTACGATTTGTACTTATATGCTGAATTAGGATGGGGTAAGAGTCGGTGTGAAAGACAGGCTGGGAATAACAAGGGAGGTAAGGAATGAGAATTAAATAACTTCCACAAGTTTGTGGGATGGGCCTAAGAGCCCGTCCTTTTTGGACGGGCTCTTAGGCCCATCCCACAATAACAATTAAAATTGTAAGT
>NZ_JAUBOR010000068.1:0-23280 GCF_036700305.1 Microcoleus sp. Z1_A1 | reverse complement strand
GCTTGGATGGCTCCGACTGACCAACCCCACGAAAACTTCATCTTCCCTGAAGAAGTTCTGCCTCGCGGTAACGCACTTTAAAAAAATCAGGATTTGGATTTCATATTCATTTAGTTTTTTTAAATTAATCTGAAATCCAAATCCCTACTCCCTGGCGCAGGCGCGGTACTCCCGTGCCCTACTAGGGAACAAAAAACCCAAAATCCAAAATCTAAAATCGTTGGAGGTTCTACCGGGTGGTAACGCTCTCTAATTCCTACGCAAGCGGTCGCGACCAAGAATCCTCCGGGTTCGCTTGGTGGTCTGGCAACGCTCGTTTGATCAATCTCTCCGGCAAACTGCTGGGCGCCCACGTCGCTCACGCTGGCTTGATCGTGTTCTGGGCCGGTGCAATGACTTTGTTTGAAGTCGCTCACTTTATCCCAGAAAAGCCCATGTACGAACAGGGCTTAATTTTGATGCCCCACGTCGCTACTTTGGGTTGGGGCGTAGGCCCCGGCGGTGAAGTCACTGATATCTTCCCGTTCTTCGTAGTCGGCGTTCTTCACTTGATTTCATCTGCTGTTCTCGGTTTGGGCGGCATTTATCACGCCGTTCGCGGCCCGGAAGTTCTCGAAGAATACTCTTCGTTCTTCGGCTACGACTGGAAAGATAAGAACCAGATGACCAACATCATCGGCTATCACCTAATTTTGTTGGGTGGCGGTTGCTTGCTGCTGGTTGCTAAGGCCATGTTCTTCGGCGGTGTCTATGACACTTGGGCTCCAGGCGGCGGGGACGTGCGTATTATCACGAACCCCACTCTGAACCCGGCTGTGATTTTTGGCTACTTGGTTCGCTCTCCTTTTGGTGGCGAAGGCTGGATTGTCAGCGTCAACAACATGGAAGACATCATCGGCGGTCACATCTGGCTGGGCCTGATTTGTATCGCTGGCGGTGTTTGGCACATTTTGACCAAGCCTTTCGGCTGGGCTCGCCGTGCCTTAATCTGGTCTGGCGAAGCTTACCTGTCTTACAGCTTGGGTGCTTTGTCCCTGATGGGCTTCATCGCTTGCTGCTTTGTCTGGTTCAACAACACTGCTTACCCCAGCGAATTCTACGGCCCGACGGGCCCGGAAGCTTCTCAAGCGCAAGCTTTGACCTTCCTGATCCGCGACCAACGCTTGGGTGCTAACGTCGGTTCTGCACAAGGCCCCACCGGTCTGGGTAAATACCTGATGCGCTCTCCTACTGGCGAAATCATTTTCGGCGGTGAAACGATGCGTTTCTGGGATTTCCAAGGCCCTTGGTTGGAACCCTTGCGCGGTACTAACGGTTTGGACTTGAACAAAATCAAGAATGACATTCAGCCTTGGCAAGCTCGCCGCGCTGCTGAGTACATGACTCACGCTCCTTTGGGTTCTTTGAACTCTGTGGGCGGTGTGGCGACTGAAGTTAACTCGTTTAACTTCACTTCTCCTCGTTCTTGGCTGGCCTGTTTCCACTTTGTGATGGGTTTCTTCTTCTTGGTCGGCCACTTGTGGCACGCTGGTCGCGCTCGCGCGGCTGTCGCTGGCTTTGAGAAGGGTATCGATCGCGAAAATGAACCAGTGCTGGCTATGCCAGACTTAGACTAATCGATCGAATTTATTTCTGATTTGATTGTCTAGTTGAAAAAGGCTCCTGCTTAACGGCAGGAGCTTTTTTTTGATCTAAAAATATCTCAAAAAGCTGCGGATTGTCGATCGACTGTTCTCCGAACCCGCTAGCTGCAGATACAATCCTAGACGTAGAAACCCGATTTCTGAGTTAACCTTTTGAATTCCATGCTGTTTCTTTCCGTAAGCTCGTTCCTCAGCCAGCTTTTTCCTCCAGGACTGAGATACTTCGGTGCGACCTTCATCGGTGGCGGTGAATGACTCTGCAAGTCTTGAAACTTGACAAATGTAATCATTTAGGGTATGAGACTTGCAAGGCAGGCTCTACAAAGTTTATATTTAGAGTACAAAAGTTTTAATCCCACACAATGGAAAGTTGCAATGGAAAGTTGCAATTTTAAGGCAGATCGCTACAGGTGCAAAACTAATCGAGGATCGCCATCAGGATATTTATATTTTATTAAATGGCTGTGCTTGCCGAATTTTTTAACAGGCACAAAACTTTTGGGCCGCTTACTATTATTGCTAGGAAAGCAAAAAATTAATAATGGACTCATTAAAGATCGAAAATGTCAAGGTGAGGTTCGATCGAGCAAATTTGCTCGAACGCATCGCCAACCGCATTCGCCACTCTCTAGAACTACCCGAAATTCTGAGCGCAACAGCAGCGGAAGTTCAATCCTTCTTGGGAACAGACAGAGTAAAAATCTACAAATTTCATAGCGACGGTAGCGGTGAAGTGATTGCCGAATCAATTAACGGCAACCGCTTGCCCTCCCTATTGGGTTTGCATTTTCCAGCAGACGATATTCCCCCTCACGCCCGCGAACTGTTCGCCCAACTACAGGTGCGATCGATCGTCGATATAGATTCCGGGCAGCTAGGCCAAAGTCCGCGCCGCGAGGCGGTTTCCGGCCAACTACTGCCCGACGAAATGTACTTTCGTGCGGTTGACCCCTGCCACGCTGAATACTTGACTGCACTGGGCGTCAAGGCTTGCTTGGTAGTACCAATTTTTCACGGCGAAGAATTCTGGGGGTTGTTGGTATCTCACCACTCCGAGTCCCGGAGTGTGGCAGAAAACGAACTCCAAGGCGTTCAGATGGTAGCAGATCAGCTTGGCGTCGCCATAACCCAATCAACCCTCCTGGCCCGAGCGATGGCGAAAGCTCAACGGGAAGCTGCCGTCAACCGCGTCGCCGCAGCCCTTAACTCCCAGCCAGCGATTGAACTCCAAACAGCTTTGGCAGAATCGGTAGCAGCACTAGATGCAGCCGGCGGCAGGCTGTGCATTTTCGCCACACCATTCGTTTCCGACAGCAGCCCGGTTACGAATCTAGTTCCCTATTCGGATAACTCCACTGGCGAACTCACAGTCTACACTTGCGGCTCAGGGCCGAAGATGCCAATTTCGGCAAAATACCCGCAGGTTGAGCAATACAGCGTCTGGCACGAATATTTTAAATCCGGCCAGCAACAGGTTTGGGCAATTCCCGACTTGTACCAAATTAGCAGTTTGAGAAGCCTGCAACCTGCATTTCGATCGACCAAAATTCGCAGCATTTTAATCGTACCGCTCAGAGCCCGCCAGCAAATATTCGGTTACTTGACCATTTTTCGAGAAGAATTTGACACCGAAACTCTCTGGGCTAGACAGTTTGATAGCGACGCGCGGCTCGCCCAATCTCGGATATCTTTTGAAGCGTGGAAAGAATCAAAAACTGCCCAAATTCGCGAATGGAAGGGTGAAGAAATTGAATTGCTCCAAATTTTGGGCACGCACTTTTCTAATGCTATTAACCACTACCAACTCGATCAACAAATAGAGGAACTTAACACAAACTTAGAAAATCAAGTTCAAAAGCGCACCGCTCAACTACAGCAGTTGACCCAACAGCAGCAAGTGCTGTTTGAAGTGGTGGCTAAAATGCGGAAATCCCTCGACTTGAACAAGATTTTTAGCACGATGTCCCAGGAAGTGCGACGGGCTTTAAATGCCGATCGAGTGGCAGTTTACCGCTTCGATTCCGCATCAGAATTTAAGGACGGCGAATTCGTTGCCGAAGATGTTTTGCCAAATTTTGTGTCAGCAATGGCAGTCAAAGTGGACGATCGCTGCTTTGGAGAAAACTACGCCAATCTCTATTCTCAGGGGCGAGTTCACGCCATGTCTGACATCAGACAGGCCGGACTGCAAGATTGCTTTCACAAAGTCTTGGAGCAATTTCAGATCAAAGCTACTTTAGTTGCACCGATTATGAAAGGCAACGACCTTTGGGGGTTGCTGTGCGTACACCAATGTTCGGCTCCCCGCAACTGGGAATCTTCCGAAATTAAGTTTGCTACCCAAATTGCCGCTCAGCTCAGTATCGCCATAGAACAAGCAGATTTGCTCGCTCAAACTCAGCAGCAAGCAGTTGAATTGCAGCGGGTAGCAGAGCAGGAGCGAATACTGTTTGAGGTAGTTGCTAAGATTCGACAATCTCTCGATTTAAATACAATTTTTCGTACTACAACTACAGAATTGCGACGGGTATTAAAGGCCGATAGAGTTGGCATTTATCGCTTCGATCCTAGTTTAAATTTTAATGAAGGCGAATTTATTACCGAAGATGTTTTGCCTGGTTTTTCTTCGGCAATGAATGTAAAAGTTCGCGATCATTTTTTTAGCGAAAAATATGCCAAAAAATATAGTCAGGGACAGATACAAGTGCTACAAGATATCGAAAATTCTGGACTTTCAGACTGCCATGTTGCTCTTTTAGCTCAATTTCAAATTAGAGCTCAGGTGATTATGCCGCTGATGAATGGCAGCGAACTTTGGGGTTTGCTGTGCGTGCACCAGTGCAGCGGTTTGCGCCATTGGAACACTTCGGAAATTCAGTTTGCTACGCAAGTTGGAATTCAGTTGAGTGTAGGATTAGAACAAGCAGATTTGTTGGCTAAAACGCGGCAGCAATCAGTTGATTTGCAGTGGGCATCCGAGCAACAGCGGATACTGTTTGAAGTGGTGGCTAAGATTCGAGAATCTCTCGATATCAACGCGATTTTTAAGACTGCTACTCAAGAAGTTTGTCAGTTTATGCAAGTCGATAGAATAGCGGTTTATCGCTTAAATCCTGATTTTAGCGGTCAATATATTGCCGAGTTTGTAAAAAATGGCTGGATGAAATGGGTAGGGGAAGGTATCAATACGGCTTGGCAAGATACTTATTTGCAGTCAAACCAAGGCGGCAAGTATCTGAATAATGAAACTATAGCCGTTGACGATATCTATCAAGCTTGTCACTCCGAGTGTAATGTCCGTATTTTAGAGCAATTTCAGGTGAAGGCTTATGCGATCGCGCCGATTTTTGTAGGACAAGAACTTTGGGGTTTATTGACAGCCTATCAACATTCTGGGCCCCGCTGTTGGGAAAGTTCAGAAGTTAACTTTTTAGCTCAGATTGCCAATCAGTTAGGCGTAGCTATCCAACAAGCCGATTTGCTCGCTCAAACCCGACGCCAAGCAGAACAAATCGCTCAAAGTTTAAAGGATTTGCAGCAGACTCAAGCTCAATTGATTCAAACTGAAAAAATGTCTGGTTTGGGGCAACTGGTAGCCGGGATTGCTCACGAAATTAACAATCCGGTTAATTTTATTTACGGCAATCTCAATCACGCTAGTGAATATACTGCTAGCTTACTGAGCTTGCTGGAACTTTACCAGCAGCAATATCCAGATTATAGTCCTGAAATAGACAAATTGAGTGAAGATATTGACTTGGAATTTCTGCTAGAAGATTTGCCAAAATTGCTATTGTCAATGAAGGTGGGAGCCGATCGCATCCGTCAAATAGTTCTGTCTTTAAGGAATTTCTCTCGTCTTGACGAAAGTCAAATGAAGGCGGTTGATATTCACGAGGGCATTGACAGCACGCTGTTAATTTTACAGCACAGGCTGAAATCTAATGCGGACAGTTCAAACATTGTGCTAGTGAAAGAATACGGCATTTTGCCTCGAGTTGAGTGTTATGCGGGACAGTTGAATCAGGTATTCATGAATGTAATTGGGAATGCGATCGATGCTTTGGAATCGCACAAGTTGCGCGCTGGTCAATCTGTAGCTCCTCAAATTAAAATCTCGACTGCTGTCGGTCAACTTAATGGTACTATTCCTAGCGCGCTGATTCGGATTTCTGATAACGGTACGGGAATTTCGGAATCTATGAGACAACGCATATTTGACCCTTTTTTCACGACTAAGGCAGTGGGAAAAGGTACTGGATTGGGACTGTCAATTAGTTACCAAATTGTGGTAGAGAAACACGGCGGTGTTTTAAAATGCAATTCGGAATTGGGGAAAGGTACTGAGTTTGCGATCGAGATTCCGCTTCGACAGCAGTCATTAGTCATTAGTCATTAGTCATTAGTCATTATTGTTGTAAAATCCAGCAAACAGTCAACACTCAACAATCACGCAGGGTGCAGCCGGAATTGATATAATTCATCTGGGTGCATCTGTGTTTATCTGCCCTCATCTGCGGTAAAAAAAAGAGAATTTATGAACCGCCCCGGACAAGGGATGCACGCTGATTCACGCAGATGCAGAGAAGAGATATATGATATCCAATCCGTTAGCATTGAAATAGTAAATTCGAGTTCACTGTTCACGGCGTTGACTGTTAACGGCGTTGACTGTCAACCGTCAACAGTCAACATCATGTATGAGTGTTACCAAAAATGATATGAATAATTCCGATGCTAAAAGATTTGGAATCAGGCTCGATCGTGCGTATGCGATCGCATAGCCCGGTTGCGGCATCGCGGATGACAGTTGCCTAAGTCCTGGTACAAAAAGATGCCTATTTAATTGACTTTCATAGATTAGTTTCCCTCTTTTGTAGTTCTTGTTGGAGAGTATTCTTGACACGATCGTACTCATCCTCGATTTCAGCCAATAGGGTTGAGGCTCGATCTAGTTCACCAGAGGTACTCATAACTTCTAACCTGCTACAAAGCTCGGCGAGAGGAGCTGCGCTTAGATTTGCACTACTGCCTTTGAGGGTATGAGCCACTCGCTTTAGGGTTTGAGTATCCGCTTGAGCGATCGCTAATTTCATAGCTTGTAGCAACTTTAGAGATTCCTCAAAGTAGCAATTCGCCAGCAAGCTCAAAATCTGGCTTGAATCTTGATCGATGCTGCTACAGAAGGCTTGCAGTTCTGTGAGGTTAACCGCTGGCATCTCAATTTCTGGCTTGTTGCTATCTGATTCCTCCTTTTGGGCCTCCTGCTGCGGTTCCGGGCTGGGTGGACACTGACTCAGCGCTTGGTGAAGAACCTCTACTCGAATTGGTTTACTGATATAGTCATTCATGCCAGCATCAAGACAAACCTGGCGATCGCCCTGCATGGCATTCGCCGTCATGGCAATAATCCTGGGACGAGTATGAGCCGGCCACTCCTGGCAAATACGACGGGTGGCTTCTAGTCCATCCATCTCTGGCATTTGTACATCCATCAGCACGACATCATAAGGCTGGCGATTCAGGGCTTCCAAAACTTCCAATCCATTGGCCGCAACATCGGCCCGGTATCCCAAACGCTCTAACAGCAGCAGTGCCACCTTCTGATTTACCAGATGATCTTCTGCTAAAAGAATTCGCAGTGGGAGTCTCTGGGCCAGTTTCATATCATCCTGAACAGATATAGGAAGTTGTTGTTGAACTTTTTTCGGTTGAGCTTGTAGCACATGGATCAGTATTTGATAGAGCTGGGATTGTTTGATAGGTTTGCTTAAAAAAGCGGCAAAGTGGGTGGAAAGCGCTGAAGAACTCGCTTCTGGGTAGCCCATTGAAGTCAGCAACACTAGGGGTAAACGGTGGCACTTAGGATGCTGGTGGATGGCTGAGGCGAGTGTGAGACCGTCGATTTGTGGCATTTGCATATCTAAAATAGCCACATCAAAGGTTTCTCCACTCTCAAGCCAGTTGAGCGCTTCGACAGCCGATTGGGCAGCTAGACTCTGCATCCCCCAAGTCTCTGCTTGCAACGTCAGAATTTGTCGGTTAGTGGGCTGGTCATCCACGATTAATAAACGCTTGCCAGATAGTTCTGGTACCATTTCCATCGGTTCCGCTAACTCAGTAGCCACAGAGGATGCCACAATCGTGAAGTAGAACGTAGAACCCATTGTGACTCGATTAAGGTTAGTGGCTTGCCATTTTTGTGAAGGGGTTCCTCCGATGTTGCCTCGGCTTTCAACCCAGATCGTGCCGTTCATAGTTTCACTAAGTCGCTTACTAATCGCCAAACCTAAACCAGTCCCTCCATACTGCCGAGTCGTCGAAGCATCTACTTGACTAAAAGACTTGAACAGTCGATCGAGCCGATTGGCTGGAATACCAATGCCTGTATCTTGAATGGCAAACTGGATTTCATACAAGCTTTCTGACAAGTTCCCTGGCTCAGAAATTGTTTTGTCAGAATCAACTAGAGAGGCTTCTACGGAAATGGTAACTTCCCCAGTTTCAGTAAACTTAATCGCATTGTTGAGCAAGTTAACTAGAATCTGACGCAGACGGGTGACATCACCCAAAATCAACTTAGGAGTCTGGGGCTGGATGAAGTAGCCCAACTCAATATCCTTCTCATCTGCTTTAACTGCAAGTTGGTCGATCGCACCTTCTATGCAATCTCTCAAGCTCAAGGGATGCTTTTCTAGCTCCAGTTTGCCCGACTCAATTTTGGAGAAGTCCAGGATGTCGTTGATGATACTCAGGAGGGTATCCCCACTATTGCGAATCGTCTCGATAAAGTCTCGCTGTTGAGCCTTGAGTTCTGTATCCAGCAGTAGTCCCGTCATACCAATAACCGCATTCATGGGAGTGCGAATTTCATGGCTCATCATCGCCAGAAACTCACTTTTGGCTCGGTTCGCAGCTTCTGCTTCCCGTCTAGTTTGCTCCAGGGCAAAGTTTTTCAGAGTTAATTCTTCTCGTTGTCGAGTTTCTTGCTCTAGTAATTGGGCTTGAGCTAGGGCAATTCCTACTTGAGCCGCCACTGATTCTAGCAACTCGATTTGATCGGTAGTCCAATGACGGTAGCGAT
Source organism: Microcoleus sp. Z1_A1 (assembly GCF_036700305.1). Taxonomy (NCBI): domain Bacteria; kingdom Bacillati; phylum Cyanobacteriota; class Cyanophyceae; order Oscillatoriales; family Microcoleaceae; genus Microcoleus; species Microcoleus sp. Z1_A1. The sequence continues at coordinate 14,553 of NZ_JAUBOR010000068.1, read as the reverse complement.
CGCACTGGTGCAAACAAATGGCACCATTCGGTTCTCCTTGGTAAGAGGTTCGCACTGCTAATGTCGATCTCAATTTGAGACTGGTACAAATTGAATGAGCACAGGTGAGCAATGATTCGCAGTAGACATCCGGGGAGGCGATCGCTTCATCTTGAGCCATCAACCGTTTTGTATAAGCAGGACTGGCCACCAGAATGTCATGCTCCCCGCTGGGGGCACATCCCACTGCTAGATACTCTGCAACGACAGGAAACTGAGGCAGTGGATTGTCCTGGTATGTGCTAATTAAACAGCGACTCACCCCAAAAGTTTGCCCAATCTGAATAGCAGCCGTTGCAAATATCTGCTCAGCATTAAGGCTTTGACGAATTTCTTGGGTAATTTGCTTCAGCAGTAGGGCTTTTTGCAACTGTCGTTGTAGTGCTTCTTCTGCCTGCTTGCGATCGCTAATATCCTTCATGAAGCAATGATGTCCAACAAACACATTTTGCTCGTCATAAGCAGAGACCATCACCACTTGTTTATAGAAGCTAGAGCCATTTTTTCGCATTCCCCTAGCTTCGGCTTCGACTCTGCCCTCTCTCAACATTTGCTCATAAGCAGCCCCCATCTTCTCAACATCTTCAGGATGAACGGTTCTTTGCCACTCCATCCCTAGCATTTCCTCGGGCTGATATCCACAGATGGCAGCATAAGTCACATTGACAGAGATATAGCGTCCTTGAGGGTTCAGCCGAGAAATCCCTGCCACGGCATTTTCTAGCGCCGCACTCATTTGTTGCAGTTCCGCTTCGGCTCGTTTGCGATCGCTAATTTCAATTAGAATGCAACCCACTGCTATAGGATGCTCTGCATCCTTGAAAATGGGAAACTGAGAAACGAGCCAGTAGCGCTGGGCACCTGTTCGACTGGTTACTTCTGTGCTAATTTCCAAGTTTATGGAAGGTTTTCCTGTCGTTAAAACCTGTTGTAACAGTGCATTTACACCAGGAGCAAATTGCCCCAATATCTCATCGGTTGTCTTACCTAAGTGAGCCTCCACAGAGAGGCCATTAATTTCAGCTAGTGCCTCATTGATTTGTAAAAATCGAAACTGCCGATCGTGGATACACAGCCCCACCCCTGCTAGGGAAGCTCCTTTAAAGAAAGCATTCAATAATTGCTCTCTGGCTTGAATTTCCTGCTCTAACTGTTTGCGGTTCGTAATATCGCTTTGAGAACCAGTCATGCGGACAACTCTGCCCGCTTCATCCGAAAGCGCTTGCCCTCGAGCCAAAATCCATTTGTAGCTCCCATCCTTGCAAAGCACTCGATGTTCTGTAATATAAAAGGGAGTTTGGCGCTGAAAGTGATCTTGAATTGCTTGCATCACCCATCCGATATCGTCGGGATGAACTCGCTTGCTCCATTCCTCTAATTGATTGGGAATTTCATGATCCTCGTAGCCCAACATCTCTTTCCAGCGAGCCGAGAAGAATACTTCATTGGTGTTGACGTTCCAATCCCATACCCCATCATTACTACCGCGTAGGGCGAGTTCCCACCGCTCTTCACTCGCTTGCAGAGCGACTTCTGCCTGATGCCGTTCAATTTCACTACCAATCCATTGAGCCATCAGCTTCAATAATTCCACATGGGCAGATTTAAAGCTGTCTGCACGGGGAGATTTACTAGAAAAGCTGAGGGTACTGTAGACTTTGCCTGCAACTAACACTCGTGTTCCAATATAAGCTTCTATGCCAAGGGCAAGATAGGCAGGATGGTAATGCCATTTGGAGATTCCTATATGTTCGATGTTTAGGGGTTCATTTGTGTCTAAAGCTTCACAGCACAAAGTTTCCTTAATATCAAAGACATCACCTGGTTTCAGGACTCGATCGGGCGATCGCGCCACCATCACCTCATAAGTATTATCTTGCACACGAGCCAAGATGCCACTTTCTAGCCCAAAATTCTGACATCCCATCTCAATCAACGCTTGGATGCGCTGCTCAAAATTGAGATTTTGGGTAGCAGTGACTTCATATAAAGCTCGTATCGCCGCCTCTCTTGTTCTTAGTTCAGCTTCGGCTTGTTTACGTCTCTTAATTTCAGCTTTCAGGGAGAGATTGATTTTGGATAATGTTTGTGTTCGTTCTTGAACCCGCTGTTCTAATGTAGCGTTGGCGTGTTTAATCTCCCTAAATTTTTGATTAAGCACGATTCCCATCAATTGAAAATTTCTAGCAAGCTCATTGATTTCTGTAACAGAGCTATGTTTCCATTCAAATGTTTCTTCTGAAAGCTTGTTGGGTAAGTCAGTTGTCGCAATAGCTAAATAGGATAATGGCTTTACCAGTCGTTCGCTTACCAGCGTGGCAAACAAAAATGCCAACATTGTGATGACGAGTAGAATGCTAAAGTCAGCCTTGTAACGATTTTGTAATTTTTTGACATAGGGAGCGGCTGGAATTTCTAAGCGTACTCTCCAGTCCAGCTCGGAGCTAATTGTAAATTCCTCTATATACAGAGAGTTTTTCCAACGGATCATCGGATTGTTGCCATTGCTAGGAAGCCACTGCTGCAAGGTTCCCTCTAAGGTGCGAGTGCTGCCGTTCTTTGACTCCTCAAGACTGGTCCAAAGCTTTTGGTCGGATTGATTACTCGCAATGACTTTGTTGTTTTGATCTAGCAATGTAATGCGAACTTTCTGATTGTTTCTCTGGAAAATGTAGAGAGATTTTATCTTGCTCAATCCTAATGAACCGTGGATAACTCCAATAAAACGACCTTGAACTTGCAGGGGAACATTTAATCCTACATGAGGTTCATCCATTAATAAATCTTTGTGGATAGAAGTCATCCAAGGTCTCGATCGCTCTTGAGCCAGGGTAATCAGATATTTATGTTCTCTGCTTTCTTCGAGCAACCGCCGACGGGTTGGATTAAAAGGAGAAGAAGCCGCTAAAATTGTTCCCGATTCATCGGTAGCATAAATTTTGTCGAAATCTGGCAACAACTGCTCGATCAGGCTAATTTGTTGTTGTAGCTGTTCGGATGATTGAATCCCTGTATTAGCAGCAGTGGTGGCTTCAGGTATGAGCGATTCTTCAGCTAATGTATTCAAAGCTAAGAGATGTCGCTGATGCCATCTAGATATGGCGCTAGTGATAGTTTTTGCGTTGGTTTGTAACTCCGTTTGCACCGTGGTTTGGATTTGACTAACAAAGTACCTACCATCAAAAACTAATAGTATCACTCCTGGAATAAATACAAAAGCTACCAACAAATGAAAAATTGTTTGTTGTAAAGAAAGGGCGATATATTTTGAAGCACTAATCCACCGATAAATCGGCGCATAGGAAATGATTAAACTGGCAACTAAGGCATTGAAAATGCCGTTTACTGCTTGTTTGCACATAACGAGGATAGCCTGATTCGCATCCATCTGCATCATTTGACCGTAGAAAAGCCAAACGAGGGGCATTCCAATTAAGAACCAGTAAATTCCATCGAATAACAGGATATTTGGCTGTTTGCACTTCTTGCAAAGAAACCCTACAAACAGAGTCTCCATCACCAAAATAATCGTGGCGTATGGATGATGCCAAAGGATATAAGTATAGCTGCCTGCAATTAGACCAGCCAAGCCTCCCCAGCCCCAGCCGAAGTAATAAGTAATAATTAGTATGGGAATACTGCCAAAGAGGAAATCAACCCCAAAGAAAAGAGACAAATTGCAATGGTTGCCCAGAAAACCGGCAGCAGTCAGAAGGGCGATCGCACCAAACCATCTTTGATCACGCACTCAGATCGACCCTCCCATAAACTTCTAGAATTGCTACTTGCTGAATATGAACTGATTCTGATAAAAAATCTTCGTAGAGGCACTCTCGTTATTTCCCTGACAGTTTCCATGAAGGTCGCAGAACCGCTTATTTAGGCTTTAAGACTAAAATCAAGGCTTACTCATGTAGGAGTTGAGTTCTCGATCGACTTTTTTTAATATGGTTCACGAACCAATCTATAGCAATCCTAAATGATTCGTGTAATTCTTGTAGGGGCAAACCCCCCGTGGTTGCCCCGATGCAGGTTGGGGTAGGCACGGGGAGTAGGGGTAGCACTACCCCTACATATTTTTACAAATGATGCGAGGATTGCTATAGCAATTGTTCATTAAGCTTAATGACTAACGAAAGGCTCGATCCTTTGATTTTCAGCTCTTGTTTAACTTCACTCAGTGCTTTAATAAATTTGGTATGCGCCGCTGCATTGTTAGATGCAACCGGGCATTTGTATCTTTGCCTAAAAAAATCTTCAAACTCTAATTTTTGTGCTATGTACAAGTCTAAAAAATCTACAATACCTTTTATTTCTTCCTGGCCACGGTTTGCCAACATGGCATTCACTAAGCTATTGAGTTGCTCAATCAATTGTTTATGGTGGTGGCCAATTTTTGGAATAACAATTATTAAGCAATCCTTCCAAATGACGAGAGGCATAGTTTTTACCCTGATGATTTAACGGGTGAATTCATTGACTGTATGAATCTTGGTGCAAAAAGTATTACGACCTTTGTCTTTGGCTTGATAAAGTGCTGCATCGGCAGCAGCAATTAAAGTTTCAGGCCGACTCTCTTGGGTAGGAATTACACTGGTAATACCGAAGCTGAGCGTAATGCAATGATGCGGAGAACTCTTATGGACTATTGCTAAAGCTTGGATGCGATCCTGCATTTGCTTAACGATTTGGACGGCTCCCTCAAGCTCGGTGTCGGATAAAATCACTACAAATTCTTCACCTCCATAACGTGCTACTAAATCTCCAGCTCGATTAATACTGCGATTGAGAGTTGCCGCAACTTGCTTTAAACATAGATCCCCTGCTTGGTGTCCATAAGTATCGTTGTAAGGCTTGAACAAATCTATATCACACAAAATCAGTGACAAAGGAGTTTGCTGCCTCGTCATGCGTCGCCACTCCTCCTCTAGCTGTTGGTCAAACTGACGGCGATTGGCAATCTGAGTCAAACCGTCAATTGACGCGAGGTATTTTAATTGTCGATTGGCGGCTTCTAGCTGTTTGTAAAGTAGGGTTTGTTGCTGTTGCAAATGGAATTGCTGAATCAACCGTCGTACTCTCTGTCGCAGAACAGCCCAGTGAATGGGCTTAGTGATATAGTCAGCAGCTCCCGCTGCAAACGCTCGATCGACAGATTCTTTGTCTTCTAAGCTAGTAATCATCAAAATAGGTGGGCGATCGCTCTCAGGCACTTCAGATAATTTTTGACAACAAGCAAAACCATCCATAGTAGGCATCACTGCATCTAGCAGGATCAAGTCTGGATGTACTTCCTCATAAGCTGCTAGCCCTGTCAACCCATCCGTAGCTTCGGCCACTCGGTATTTTTCCTTCTGTAAATACAGTCGAAGTTGTAAACGCATCAAGGCATCGTCATCCACAATCAGAATTAGAGAGGACTGTTCCGTAGATGGGTTAGTTGAAATGGCTGACTCTTCTAATGATTGATACATACGTCATGGTGTATCTCAAGCTTTGGAAACATTCTAGCCTAGCATATTTTGAGCTTGGGATGGAAAGTGAAAAATTGACCAATATGTCATAAATTATACACTAGCTAAGCTGCATCAACAAAATCCTAGGCAGCGTCGGGTTTGTTAAACCAACAGCCACAGTCTACTTAAAATTTATCGCTTTTTTTGGGGATATAAAGTCTGGTAACTTGCGCTAATTTTTGTAAATATGTAATTATTTTTGGGAGCATTAAACACTTTTTACAAAGTCGAGCGATCTTTGACGAACGATCGCCTGTTATCCCGCGATCGCCCGTGGGATAATATCCTATATTTATCAACTTTATTCAGCCTTTTTCAGGTGCATCAAATTCTTACCTCATCTTTGAGCGATCGTCCGAGCTATTTTTGGGGAATACATCTGATGGTCACACGATCCCGTATAGATTCGCCCTTGGTTGAGCGTTTGTTCGCACCAGGCAGCTCTGACTGCAAAAAGGCGTAAGCTTTGTTAAGAAACATTTATAGCGTTTTGCGCGCTCTCGGATAGGTTGTTTCTCTGCTTTCTCCCAATAATCGCCCCAAATAGTGTCTAAACTCCTGTCTTTGGGCTTGAGTAGGAAACACATCGTCAAAGCGTTGACACTATCTTTCAAAGCATGGGATCATGGATGTCCCAAGTGTTGATCTCATCAGATTCCATCAGGAAAGACACTAACCTCAAAAGTTGACTCTATATATCTTAGCTCTATTTCTCACTCTATTTTGGGCTAAAGTCCCACTATTAAAAAGAGAAGCTATACTATAATCACTGGAAACAGTAAATTAACTTAATGGAGCTCACTGACTATGGAAGTAGCACTGCCGGATTTTTCTCAAAGCTTTCAAAAAACGAAAGAAATTTGGACTGAGGAAGTCGAAAAAGCAGTGAATTCTACTTCTGAATCAACAGCACAAGCTAAATATTCTCTCTCCGAAACTGCGTCTCAGGCAAAAGAAGCTCTTACTCAAACTACAAATTCTGCCGTTAATACTGTTAATCAAGCTACGAACAATGCTTTAGGTAATGTAGCGGAGAAAACCGAAAAAGCGAGACTTTCTATATCGGAAATTGCTAATCAAGCAGTTAGTCGCGTCAGTGAAAGTACCAACAAAGCTGTTAATGCTGTTTCTCAGTCCGCGGCAACTGCTAAAGAAACTATTAATCAAACTACTAACTCTGCGCTCAATACTCTGAATCAAAGCACTAGCCAAGCTGTAGAGAGTGTAAATCAAGCTACAGAAAAGGCTAAGGCTTCATTAGAAGATAGCATTAACAAGGCGGGAAATATGAGCGATGCCGCTTCAGATGCCATCAAAAATGCTATCAATGGTACTGTTAAAGATTGGATTGACTCTCACCCTGTAGTCTTCTGGTTGGTGAGTCATCCGCTGATATCTTTAGCAGTGATACTGTTATTTGTATTCATTATATTGGGTCTTTTTCAGGCTTTAAGTAGATTTTTTGCTGGAGGATGGTTATTTGTTCTGCAAAGCCCTGGAAAATTTATGCAAGGGGTTTTGAGTGTCGGCTCTAAATCTGTAAGTAATGTCGGTGGAGTGGCTGTAAACTCATTAGTTTCACAGAATCCCGAATACAAAAATAATTCAGGTTTACAATTGAGGGGAGTTGCATCAAACAGTTTGGAGTCTCAAGAACGACTTGCTAATATTTTGACAAGGTTGGAGGCAATTCGAGAAGAGCAGAATCAGCTTTTACAAGAAGCGTCGGCTATTTTAGGCAACAAATTTAAGGCCGAGTGAGAAGGTGTGGGCCGATCGCACTTATGGTAAATTTAATACATCCAGGCTTTCCATCAAAGCCAGATCCATGAAGGCTTGTAGTCGATCGCTCAAAACGCCATGCCCGATTCCGAATTTTCCGATGATTTAAAATGGACGCCAGAAGCCAAGGCGAAGCTGAAAAATATTCCCTATTTTGTCCGGGGACAAGCTCGCGTCCGCATCGAGCAGTTGGCCCGCGAAGCCGAAACCGAAGTCGTCACCGTTGACTTAGTTGAGCAAGCTCGTATTGAGTTTGGGCAATAAGGGCTCGAAATGTACCCTAAAGCTTTACACTATAATTTGCCTGATTTTGATGTTCACAGAGCTACTGAGTCACCCGTGCGGAAAATAGTTATTGCTGGCAACTGGAAAATGTACAAAACTAGGACTGAATCCCTAGAATTTCTTCAAGGATTCATGTCCTGCCTGACGGAAACCCCAGAGGAACGGGAAGTCGTGCTTTGCGTTCCCTTCACTTCCTTGGCTGTCCTCTCGAAAAATTTGCACGGCAGCCGGATTAGACTCGGTGCTCAGAACGTTCACTGGCAAGAGTCTGGAGCTTTTACTGGGGAAATTTCCGGGCCAATGCTTAGTGAACTTGGTGTCCGTTATGTCATCATCGGCCACAGCGAACGGCGCCAATATTTTGGGGAAACTGACGAAACGGTGAATTTGCGGCTGAAAGCTGCTCAGAAATACGATTTAATTCCGATTCTGTGCGTTGGGGAAACCAAGCAGCAGCGAGATGCAGGGGAAACTGAATCTCACATTTTTTCTCAGTTGGCAAAAGATTTGGTTGGTGTTGACCAGCAGAAATTGGTAATTGCTTACGAACCGATTTGGGCCATTGGCACTGGCGATACTTGCGAAACGAAGGAAGCTAACCGAGTTATTGGTTTGATTCGCAGTAAATTGACTAATCCTGACGTGCCAATTCAGTACGGTGGCTCTGTTAAACCGGAGAATATTGATGAAGTTATGGCGATGCCTGAGATTGACGGGGTTCTGGTAGGCGGTGCGAGTTTGGAAGCTGCGAGTTTTGCTCGAATTGTCAATTATCAGTAATTAGGTAATTGCTAATTGCTAATTGGTAATTGTTAATTGGTAATTGGAACAAGGCAGCGGGAATTAAACAGCGATCGCCTACAATTGTGATGTGCCGTTCAGTGTTTCTCGGATCGGGAGAATTAACCTATGACTGCGATCGTTAAACCCAAACCCGCCTTAGACGAGTTCCTCAAACTTCCTGAAACTGAACCGGCCTCAGAATTTCTTGAGGGAGAAATCATTCAGAAGCCGATGCCTCAAGGTGAACACAGCGTACTTCAAGGTGAACTCTGCAAGACTATCAATCAAGTAGCGAAAACTCGGAAAATTGCCAATGCTTTTCCCGAGTTGCGCTGCACTTTTGGCGAGGCATCAATCGTGCCAGATGTAGCAGTATTCCTATGGGAAAGAATTCCTTTTTTGCCGTCGGGTAGAATTGCTAACCGCTTTGACATTAATCCTGACTGGTCGATAGAAATTCTGTCTCCAAACCAAAGCCAAACAAAAGTGCTGAGTAACTTACTCCACTGTTCGCGAAACGGCACTGAGTTGGGGTGGTTACTAGATCCAGAAGAAGAGAGTATTTTGGCAGTATTTCCAGGACAAAAAGTAGAACTGTACAAAGGTGCAGCTCGGTTGCCAATAATTGATAAAATTGAATTAGAATTGACAGTTGATACTGTTTTTAGCTGGTTGAGTTTTGGTTGAACAGTCTTGGACGCATTAAGACTCAAAGAAACCGGGTTTTTTACAGAATCTGTGGGTGGAAACGAAATATTGTCGTGAAAAAACCCGGTTTCTGGCTACCCGTGCGTTCAGTCAGATATCAAATCCCACGATCGCCATGACAAATAACCCAGAAAAAATTACCATTAGAAATAAAGTTTTTGATTGGGGAAAACGCACTTATTTAATGGGCGTTTTGAACGTAACCCCTGACAGTTTTAGTGACGGCGGAGATTTCTATACCATAGAATCTGCTTTGGCGCAAGCGGAAAACATGGTAAAATGTGGAGTTGATATTATTGATATTGGCGGTCAATCTACTCGGCCCGGTGCAGTGGAAATATCATTAGGAGATGAGATCGATCGCGTTATACCTGTAGTACAAACACTGCGACAAAAAGCCGATATTTTTGCCTCAGTTCCTATTTCAGTCGATACTACCAGAGCGCAGGTTGCGAAAGCTGCGGTAGAGGCGGGAGCTGATATCATCAATGATATTTCGGGAGCGACTTTTGACTCGGAAATGCTGTCAACGGTTGCTCAGTTAAAAGTGCCAATAATTTTGATGCACATTCGGGGAACTCCCCAGACGATGCAACAAATGACAGATTATCGGGATTTAATCGGGGAAATTGGGGAATTTTTCGAGAGTCGAATTGCTGCAGCAGTGGCGGCGGGGATTGACAAATCTCAAATAATTCTCGACCCTGGTATTGGCTTTGCCAAGACTTACAGTCAAAACTTAGAAATTCTGCGAGAGTTGCGAAAATTCCGTGTTTTAAACTGTCCGATTTTAGTCGGAGTATCGCGAAAAAGCTTCATCGGTCACATTTTGAATCAGCCAGAAGCGAAACAAAGAGTTTGGGGGACAGCGGCGGCTTGTACAGGTGCGATCGCAAATTTGGCAGATATCTTGCGAGTTCACGATGTCAGAGAAATGCACGATGTTTGTCTGGTTGCCGACGCTATCTTCAGAAATCAGTCTTGAGAAGTGGGAGTATCAATAACTTTCATTTCCCCGCCCTCAGAATGAATCACATCGGGCATAGAACCCATCAGCTCGCCCAAAGCTTCTGTCATGCTCCTGGGGTCCATAAACAGAATTTTGGCATTGTCGCTTTCGCCCAATTTTTGTTGAGCATCCAAGTATTTTTCTGTTACTAAGTAATTCAAAACTTGCTTGCTATTGGGATGGGAGTCTAAAGCTTCAACTAAGAGCCTCATATACTCCTTAGTGCCGATCGCCTTATTGACCATTGCTTGCCACTCGCTCTTAGTGGCGCGCTCCAATTCCATAGCTTCTTGCACCCTTTTCGGAGGTGTAATGCTTTGAATTTCTACGCGAATTACTTTGACGCCCCAAGGTTGAGTAGCTTCGTCTAACTTCTTGAGTAACTTTTTATTCATGTCATCTCGGGAACCCAAGATGTCTTGCATTGGCAATCGACCAATTTCAGCGCGAAACGTGGTTAAAACTAAGTTGGCGATCGCATTTTCAATTTGATCTATTCCATAATAAGCTTTCTCTAAAGTCACAACCCGCCAATACACCACGGCATCGACTTCTAGAGCCACATTATCTCCCGTGATTGCTGACTGAGGTTTAATATCTAAAACTCTTTCACGGGTTGTGTCCACGCAGACGACTTTTTCGACCAGGGGACTGATAAAGTGGAATCCTGGCTTGAGGGTGCGCTTGTATTGACCCAAACGTTCCACTAAAGCTTCGTCGCCACCGCTGACTATTTTGACGCTGGAGTTAACAGCGTAGCCGAGGATGAGCGCAAAGAGCATGGTAAGAATAGACTGCCCCATTTCTATTTTCCTGCTAAGGTTGACTGAGAATCGATCGAAATTCTACTCTAATTTAACTCAAACTCGGCCCCGCAGTGCTAAAATATCTCGACTGTTAATAACTAACTATTTCATCGGGTGGGCCCCATCGGCTCCGACTCTTACGGCCCTAGTGAAACCCAGGATATCAACAACACGTTTCCACAAAAGACATGAAAAACGATCGAGAGTTTCCCTGGTTAAAACCTTTGAGGTGGATTGCCCCAAGCATTTTGGTGGGTGCAGGAATCTGGAGTGTCGCAGTGGCCGAACCGGCCGGGGCTGAGACAATCGCCCTGCAACTCTCGCAAAACTTGCAGTCGCAGAACTTGCAGCCCCCACGCCGAGGCCCTGCTGTTCGGGAAGTTATGTCCTACGAGATGAAGGGAGACGAACTCAGGATTTGCAAGCAGGAAGGCAACTCCGAGAAAAAGTGCCAAGTTGTAGGTAAAGGCTACACCGTGGGTTTGAGAACTGCCAACGACCTTTACGGTCAAGGAAACGCTGTCAATGCCGAAGCTTTGTACCGACAACTAATCGCTCGCTATCCCAAAGAAGCGGATGCTTATTACAAGTTGGGAACTATGCTGTCGGGGCAAGGTAAAATGAGCGAGGCGATCGTTCTATTCCAAAAAGCAATTGAAGTCAACCCGAAGCACGCCAAAGCTCACAACGATTTAGGCGTGGCGATGGCAAGTCAGGGGCAGTTGCCCGAGGCAATTGTTCAGTGGAGACAAGCCGTTAAAATTAACGATCGATATCCCGATGCTTTAAACAATTTAGGAGTCGGTTTGTACCAGCAAGGAGACAAGGAAAACCAAGCGGAGGCGGTAGCCAGCCTCAAAAAAGCTAAGGAGTTATTTATCAAGCAAGGTAGAACTCAAGCTGCTAACAGAGTAGAGAAAATCTTGGAGGAAATTAATTCGCGATCCAGCGAATCCTAAACTCAACCGCCGATCGCCGATTGAAAGAAAAAAAATCTTGGGCGATCGGCGTGAATCAGCGTTCAGCGGCGGTTAAACACCCCCAAAAACGAGAATCTAAAGCATTTCCTTCAAAACTTGTATAATCAAATCCCCATCCACCCGATCGCTCACAGCAGCCTCACCCAAGCGCACCGGCAGCACAAACCGCACCTTGCCATCCTGCACCTTCTTGTCCAGTTGCAAAGTATGCAAAATTTCCTCAACATCCACACCCGCCGGCAATTTGGCAGGTAAACCCGCTTTTTCAAGTAAAGCAGACTGGCGGCGATCGTACTCAGCATCCCACATTCCCAACTCCACAGCCAACCGGCTTGACGCAGCCATGCCGATAGCCACTCCTTCCCCGTGATTGATCACCTTGTAATTGGTCAAACTTTCCACAGCATGACCGATGGTGTGTCCGTAATTCAAAATCGCCCGCAAACCCGATTCCTTCTCGTCTTTGCTGACCACCTCAGCCTTAGCTTGGCAAGACCTGCTCAAAATTTCTGCCAACAAATCCGCCTTCACATAGCGCATTTGATCCAAACGCTTGCAATTCTCCAACTTCCCGAAAAGTTCAGCATCCCAAATCACCCCGTACTTGATGACTTCCGCCATCGCCGACCGAAACTCCCTCGCCGGCAGAGTTTTGAGTACATCCGGGTCAATCAAAACCAAACGTGGCTGGTGAAAAGCCCCGATTAAATTCTTCCCTAAAGGATGATTTACCCCCGTTTTGCCGCCGATAGAAGCATCAACCATCGCCAGCAGCGAAGTCGGAACCTGCACGACATTAATTCCCCGCAGCCAAGTCGCCGCCGCAAAACCCGTCATATCGCCAACCACCCCGCCGCCCAAAGCCACCATTGTCGAGGAACGTTCTAAGCGGTTTTCCAAAGCCGCACCGTAAATTTTCTGTACCGAATTTAAAGTTTTGTACTGTTCTCCCGGTGGTAAAATGCAGCTACTGACTTCCAGACCGGCTGATTCGAGGGCTGCTGTTGCTCTTTCGCCGTACTGCCGAAAAATCGACTGATTCGACACCAGCAGCACTTTTTTGCCCAAACTTAAATCGCCCATCAGACTGCCGAGTTCGTCTAAACCGCCCGATCGCACGCAAACATTGTAAGATTGTGGCCCCAAGTCAACTTTAATTATGGATTGCATATTTATCTAATTTAGATATTAGATTTTAGATTATAGTTCTTATATGTCTTTTTATTGATTGTTTTGGAGAAATTGCCATGACTCTTAGCGGAGCAATAACTTATTTTGGGATCTTTGGCGGCATGATCGGCTTGGCGACAGTGCTGATGTTTGGTCTGCGGGCTGTCAAACTCATCTAATTTGCTAATTTAGATGTTTCAACCAGAGGATTTAATCTCTGGCAAAAGTATCAGTTCGACAACGTATTTGCGCCAAAAATCTCTAGGTTTATCTGTAGATTGACGGCGCAAATGCTTCATTTCATAAAACTTTTGGATTGAACGATCGTGCTTATTCTAATTGACGAGCATCTTCAGCAGGTGGATGCCAACCACCTTCTACCCAAAACCTGCGCGATCGCCGAATCGAATCCTCTTCATCATAACGTTCATCATTAAGGTCAAGCCGATTGCAAGTTGCTCGACCTATGGGAGTTTTAGGGACAATATTTAGGCCATCTGCTGTCCAGATAAAATGTTCTGACCACTGCTGCTGACGAGGATTAAATAATAAACATTCTTGCTGAGTTTCCTGGTCAATTCCGTTGGTAAAATTGTAGTGGCGTTCGTTGCAGCGACGGCAAGCTAATGCTAAATTTTCACTGTCATCAGATCCGCCTAGAGATTTGGGCATGAGATGATCTATGGTAAAGCGATCTGGGCTTAGATATTCTGGAGAGTGGCAGTATTCGCAGAGATATTTAGCTCGTTGTCGTATAAATTGTCGAGTGCGATCGGACACCATTTAGCTTGAGTGGAAAGTTGGGCGTTAATCAAGGTAAAAATTCGGGATAGTTCGATGATGCCAGCTAATTCGGGAATTTCATCGACAGTTAACAAATCTAGTCTTTTTCTCTCTAGCAGTTCTTCCATGCGAGATTGGATATCGTCGGTAAATCTGAATAAGTAAATATTCCCAAATTCTACCATTTTGATGCCTTGGGGTATCAAAGAAGAAGGTTTTACCATTAATTGAGTATTCATAGGAATAACAGCTCTCAGATACTCTTGGAATATTGTAGCTTATCCGTTGTTAAGTGAATTTAAGGAAAGAGCGATCGCACTTGTTGTAAAATTCGATGCTCCTGATTAATTACAAGATGCGTTCTAATTGAGTCGATCGCACTTGTGGCAATTTCTCAGCCCCAGTCGTATCAAAAACGATCGCGTGTTTAGCCGTCGGCAACAACCGCTGTAAAATCTGGATATATCCCTCCGCATCGCCCCGACGGTGGAACCGAGCAACCACCAATCGCTGCATATTTGGCAATTGTCGCACGATACACCAGGGATGAGTGTTTAATTTGGGCTTGGATGTTGGTATCATAGGTTGACATACTCCCCAGCCTGAAGGCGTGGGGATTCTTTACGCTTCATTGACGGACGCTACGCCCGGTAGTCTTACTCTGTCTCGACGTACATTTAGAGTCGTGCCGA
>NZ_JAUBOR010000067.1:0-24005 GCF_036700305.1 Microcoleus sp. Z1_A1 | reverse complement strand
AAAATCTAAAATCTAAAATCTAAAATCTAAAATCTAAAATCTAAAATCTAAAATCTAAAATCTAAAATCGATTGACTGTTAATCGCGCAAAAGTTTCGATAAATCCGGGTCAGTTTGGTGTACTTGACCTAAAAACCAAGCGTGCAAACCTATAGCATACTGCGCGTACAGATGGCTAGCAGCGCCGGGAGTCAATTCAAGCACTAATGCGACTAACTCGGTGTCAGCCGGCCAAATCAGCCCAGAAGCAGGAGATTTTCGATCGCCTGTGCCGGTGCGGTTCGGGGAAGTTGCCATCAGATGCCGTGCCTATAGCCGTCACAGAAAGAGCGCCGTGCTATCTTAGCCGATTTTTATCCCCTTTGGGGGATGATAGTTGAGGGCGATCGATCGCCCAAATCTTTTGGTAGCTCCAAAAACTCGCTCTCCCGCCAGTTTCCCCCACCCTCCGGGATAGACAAAAACCACTAAAAAACCAACAACCTAAAACTCAATCTTTGTCAAGGTTTTCTTCCTTGTAACTAAACAGAAATATACCAGTGTTTAAAATCACATTCTGCGCTACAATTGTCAAAAGCTCGTAGCATCCTCAACTCCGATCCTAAACTATGAACACAACAGAAAAATCTAAACTATCCAACGAAAAAACTTTGGAGGCAATGAAGAATTTCTCCGAAACCTACGCCAAGCGCACGGGAACTTACTTTTGTTCCGAACCTTCCGTCACTGCTGTCGTGATAGAAGGACTAGCAAAACACAAGGATGAACTAGGCGCTCCCTTATGCCCTTGTCGCCATTACGAAGATAAAGAAGCCGAAGTAAAAGCCGCCTACTGGAACTGTCCCTGCATTCCCATGCGCGAGCGCAAAGAGTGTCACTGTATGTTATTTCTGACGCCAGATAACGATTTCGCTGGAACAAATCAGGAAATAGGAATGGATCAGATTCAAGCGGTCAGAGATACTATGTAATTAGTTAAGTAGGCGGTCGTGAAATGGCAGTAGTTTTGAAAAGAGGTCGTTATTTTTCCTATTTTTAAGACTTAGCTATTTAACCAAAATCGATCGCCGCCTACTCAAACACACATCCGCCATCGAAAATCCCCAATCTCCAATCGAATGACAGAGGAAATCCCCATCGACTTTTGGCAAGGTATCGAACAGTTTAACAGTCAAGACTTTTATGCTTGTCACGACACTCTAGAGGCTTTGTGGATGGAAGCTGGCGACCCAGAAAAAAGGTTTTATCAGGGAATATTGCAAATTGCCGTCGCGCTTTATCACTTAGGAAATCAAAACTGGCGCGGTGCAGTAATCTTGCTGGGAGAAGGAATAAATCGGCTCAGTTATTATCAGCCTAGTTATGCTGGAATTGCAGTTGAAGACTTGCTCGGACAAAGTGCTAAACTTTTGAGCGCTTTGCAACAAGCTGGCCCGGAAACAGTTGCTGATTTTTTACCTTTATTCGCAGGTACAGAAGTTGCAGGCTTGCAATTGCCGCGAATTATCAAAGTACCAAAAAGTTAAATAAAAGTTAAATAAATGTTTGTATTAGGGTGCAGTATACTTGGCCTCTACACAGAGGAGGGCTGGCTTTCTTGCCCGCTGCACAAGCAGATTTATTTGCTGTGGAAGGAGCATCTTGCCCGTTCCCGGTTAAGACAGTTGCAGCCACTGAGCAAAATAGCCAATTAAATTCGCTGTTGTCTTGCTAGGATAATTGGTTGAGACTATCGGGTCAATCGATCGACCTCACGGGAATCTTTCTGACCGTTAAGATAAAATATCTAACTGGAGATAATGCCCTTCAGCAATTTCACAAATATTGAGACTCCAAGCTTATGATGTCCTCCGCTAAACTACTCAATTCCCGAATATTCAAAGGATTATCGCTGCTGTTGCCCCTCACTCTGGCAGGCGCGATCGCCTCTCCCACCTACCCGCAAGCCGGGCCGCCCCGCACTCTCAGCGTGCGATCGGACATTCAAGAAGCCGACTCCAAAACCGGCATCGTGACAGCCCGCGGCAACGTCCAAATCAACTATCCAGCCCGCCAAATACAAGCAACTGCGGCTCAAGCTCAATATTTCAGCCGCGAGCGCCGGATCATTCTCAGCGGAGATGTTTACGTATTGCAGCAGGGCAACAGCCTGCGCGGCGAAACCATAACATACCTCATCGACGAAGGGCGGTTTATTGCCCTCCCAGACAACCCAGGACAGGTAGAATCTGTTTATCTGGTTGCCCCCGAACAAGATGCGGCAGCCCAAAATACATTGGGATCCCCACGTCCAACTACAGCCCCCCGGTAACAGTGGCTTGCAGCAGCGAAATTTCGCCTCAGCCAAAACCTACTACTTGGGATAGATGCGAAATTTCGTCTTTATAAAACTCACAAACTTGAAAAGGTAAAATTTAAATTAGAGACTCGATCGCACAAAGCTGCAGTCTGAAATTGAGCTTGTAGAGGTTGCCGGGAGCGAAAATGAAAATTGTACTCGAAAATATTCACAAGTCCTACGGAAAACGCAATGTAGTCAGCCGCGTCAACCTGTCAGTAGCCCAAGGAGAAATCGTAGGATTGCTAGGCCCCAACGGTGCCGGCAAAACCACAACATTTTACATAGCAACCGGATTAGAAAAACCAAATCAAGGCACCGTTTGGCTAAACGATTTAGACATCACTAAATTGGCGATGCACCAGCGAGCACATTTGGGAATTGGCTATCTCGCTCAAGAAGCAAGCATTTTCCGAAACATGAGCGTGCGGGACAACATTTTGTTAGTCCTAGAACAAACTCAAGTGCCACGCTGGGAATGGCGCGAGCGAGTCGATTTCCTATTGCAAGAATTTCGCTTAGAAAAAATAGCATCTAGTTTGGGAATTCAAATATCAGGGGGAGAAAGGCGGCGGACTGAACTGGCCAGAGCCTTAGCCGCAGGGCGAGACGGGCCCATGTTTCTATTTTTAGACGAACCGTTTGCAGGCGTCGATCCGATCGCAGTAGACGAAATTCAAACCATTATTGCTAAACTGCGCGATCGTAAAATCGGCATCCTCATCACCGATCACAACGTCCGAGAAACCCTCGAAATTACCGATCGAGCCTACATCATGCGAGACGGCCAAATTTTAGCCTCCGGGGCTGAAGAAGAACTCTACAGCAACCCTTTAGTGCGACAGTATTACTTAGGTGACAACTTCGTGCGATAGTCTTTTGAAGGCATTCGGCAAACGGTAGAATTTTAGATTTGAGATGTTAGATTGAGGAGCAAACTGCAAAAATCCCAAACTATGAAAATAGCAATATCCAATTCTTTGAATCCCATCAACTGGCTGCCGAGAATTTCCGTAATGGACTGGTACATTACCAAAGAACTAATCGGCCCATTTTTATTTGGCGTCGGACTCTTTACATCCGTCGCCGTCACAGTTGGAGCCTTATTTGAATTAGTCCGCAGAGTAGCAGAATCCGGCCTCCCCTACGGCGCAGCCATAGAAATTTTTCTCCTGCAAATTCCCTACTTCGTAGTATTGGCTTTCCCCATGTCAATGCTGCTAGCAACCTTAATGGCCTACAGCCGAATGTCAAGCGACAGCGAACTCATCGCCCTCCGCAGTTGCGGAGTTAGCGTGTACCGATTGATACTGCCTGCTGTGATAATGAGTTTAATTGTTGCAGGTTTAACTTTTGGTTTGCAAGAGTTAGTTGTACCCGCCGCCAGCTACAGAGCAACTCTGACTTTAGACAGAGCCCTGAAGCGAGAAAAACCCATATTTCAAGATAGAAATATTATCTACACAGAATTTCGCAAACCAGAAAAAGGCGGCGACGAAATCCTGGCCCGCTTTTTTTATGCAGAACAATTTGACGGCCAGCAAATGAAAGGTTTAACAATTATCGATCGCTCCACCCCAGGCCTCAATCAAATCGTTTCTTCAGAATCCGCTACTTGGAATGCCTCAGAAAATACCTGGGATTTTTTCAACGGAACCGCTTATATAGTAGCTCCTGATGGCTCTTACCGCAATATAGTTAGGTTTCAACACCAGCAGTTGCAACTGCCCCGCACGCCCTTAGATTTAGCTGCTAGAGCGCGGGATTTCAAGGAAATGAACATTGCCCAAGCTTTAGAGCGTTTGGATATCCTTAAAAACAGTGGCGACGAACCGCAAATTCGCAAATTAAAGGTGCGAATTCAAGAAAAATATGCTTTTCCTTTCGTGTGCATGGTATTTGGTTTAGTGGGAGCCGCTTTGGGAACTCAACCGCGCCGCTCCGGCAGAGGAACGAGTTTTGGTATTAGCGTAGTTGTGATTTTTACTTACTACGTATTTTCTTTCATCACCAGTTCTATGGGAGTGAAAGCTGTTTTGACTCCGATTCTTTCGGCTTGGCTGCCCATCGTGTTTGGTTTGGGAATCGGGGGATTGTTGTTGGTGCGGGCTGCCGCTAGGTAAGTTTTACCAATAACATTGGGAATTGGGAATTGGGAGTTGATAATATCGTTTTCGTGGCCGAACTTCCATCATTTAAGGATTAGAAAAAGTATTGATTTCGCCACCGCCAATGTAGCGTCCCGGAGCCAGGGAGCCTGGTGTAGCAAAAGTTTGAGGTTGAATGGGCTGCACGCCCTGATTGGTATTTTGGGGAACAACTCCAAAGTTAGGCTGCTGTGGTAAATTAAGCTGACTCGGTGGAGGTGTTTGAAATTGAGAATTCGCTGAATTGGGAGAGAATTGAGGGTTAATTATCTTGCTTCCCCCAATCCCATTCGGAAAGGGAGATGGACTGACATTCGGAAGTAGAGGTGTTGGCGAAGGTATGGCTACTGGAAGTGCCACAGGTTGAACTTCAGTTGCGAAGCCGGAACCAGATAAATCAGTTTGGTAGGGATTTTTCGGCAAAGCCACCGGTGCAGCCCCTGCATTAATTTCGGGGAGGTTCGGCACTCTGGAATTTAACCCCGCCAATGATTCAGCGACTGTAGCTGTCGGTTTTAAGAATTCTTGAGATTCCTTGCTCACAGTATTTGTCGGAGTCACAAGGGGGGGAAGTGCTGTGGGAACATTCACAGGATTGGCTCCACTTTGAGCTGTAGCGGTCGTTGGGAGCAAATTTGTCGCATTTCCTGCAGCAGGATCGGAAGCCGGTCGATCGAGCAATGTAGCCTCGTCTGCTGTTTTCTCACCTGAAGCCGCCGTTGCCGAAGTGTTAGCAACGACGTATTTTTTCATAGCTGCTTGCAGCGGACTCAAAGGCAGAGAATTTTCGTTTTGTTTATCTGAATTAGCATCATTCGACGCCTGCGATAAAGTTGCTGTCGCTGTACCCCCAGACTCAGGCTTAATCGTTTTTATCCCAGAAGTTAGTCTCCCGCTGCTAGATAAACTCAACGGTGATGTTGCGTTTGAACTTGGCAAGCTGGAATTTTGGGGGTTATTGTTTCCCGCCTCGACAGCAGGATTTGCTAAATTTGGCAAGGAGAAAAATCCGCTGCTTCCTACCTGCTTGGGTGCTGAAGATGGCTGAGGAGTTTCTAAGTCCCGATCTCGAAGTTCCTCGAATAAACCTTTGCTTTTTACTACTGATGAATTTAACAAGTTCAGTTCAGAAGCAGTAGATCCATTAAACTGATTGACTAGCACTGGTGAGCTGTCGATTTCAGCGGCAATGGCGGTATCTTCAGCAGATAGTCCCGATAGCGAAGCTGGAGTGTTTGAGGCTGGTTCTTCTTCGCCATCTATACTCAACCTTTCTGGATTTACAGAGACCTCCCAGATAAATAATCCCCCTGCACACAGCACGGCTAAGGGAGCCCAAACCGCCGGTTGCGTCCAGTGGCGCAACCGCGCTATTAGATAGCGGACTGATGTAGGAAATCGCTTAAAAATTGACATAGTTTTGCTTCCTTCCGAGCGTGCGGATTTAAAACTATTTTTCCTAGTCTACCACATCAATCTTGATTATTTTTGCTATGTCGGCGTAAGTGCGATCGGGAGCATCTCGGTTTGGCTTTTACTGTCGGTGTGCGATCGTCCGGCTGGCTATATTTATAGACTTTGCTGTGTGGGACGGATCCGAGTCCCAAAAAACGCTTTTTACTTTCTGCACAGATGCTCCGAGTACGATCGAACTTTTGATTGAAAGTTGCGACAGCTCAATGCAACCGGTGAAAATCCATAAAGCACTGGTAGAAATAAGTCTTGCTTTCCTTAAATCAAGGGGCATAACATGATAAAATCTTATGGGATGCGGTGCGCGGCCTGCCGGGTCTGTCAGCCGATCGACCTCAAACCAAAATGTCAAGGTAAAATTGGCAATTGGTGAGAACAACACCCAAGTAAAGTTGAGAGGAAATTAATGAAAAAAGTAGTTGAAGTATTAGCAAATCGGGAACAACTAATAGATCGATCGCTGGAGATTGTGCTGTCGAAAATCTCAGAAGCCATAGCAGAACGCGGACTTTGTACGATCGCCGCAGCGGGCGGAAGCACACCAGAACCCCTATACAGATCGATCGCAGCCCAAGACCTGGCTTGGGACAAAATTCACGTTTTCTGGGGCGACGAACGCTACGTTCCCCCAGAACACCCAGACAGCAATCAAAAAATGGCGCGCCTCGCGTGGCTCGATCGAGTGAATATCCCCGCCAGCAACATCCACCCCATGCCCACAGGCGCCGGCGACCCCGCAGCCGACGCAGCAGCGCACCAAACCGAATTGCAGCAGTTCTTCAAAGTATCCGACGGCGAGTTTCCTGCCTTCGACATCATTTTATTGGGCATAGGAGACGACGCCCACACAGCCTCTCTATTTCCCGGCACAGCAGCCTTGGAAGTCCGGGATGCCCTAGTAACTGTCGGCAACAAAGACGGTCAACCCCGCATTACCTTTACAGTCCCCTTAATCAACCGGGCCCGGTGCGTCATCTTCATGGTCGCAGGAGCCAGCAAACAACCCGCCCTTGCTCAAATTTTTGCCCCCGCAGCCGACGAAATGACTTATCCAGCCAGACTCGTTCAACCAGAGGGCGAGCTTTGGTGGCTCCTCGATGCGGCGGCTGGCGCAGCAGTAAAATAGCCCATAGAGTCGCAAGCGTGCCAACACAGTCAGCATTATCACTAACTCAATCTTGCCCATCACAGCTAACGTCACGGCGTCAGCTCAGTTGCTAGTATTAGAAGCAATATAAGAATTGTGGCGGTTAAAGTTAAAATTTGACCATATACACGACGAGTATTTTTATGAGGCTGATTTGAAAATCTGGCCGATAGCAAGGAGAAATCGATGATTGTCTGTCCCAATTGCAATCACCAGAACCCCGACGGGGCCAGCCAGTGTGAGGCTTGCTACACGCCTTTACCTGTTACCGCAAGTTGCTCGAACTGCGGTGCAGCAGTTCAGACAGATGCAGCATTTTGCGGCCAGTGTGGCTTTAACTTGCGTCCGGGTTCCATATCCATAGTTCCAGAAGTTGAGGTGACAGTAACGTCCCCCTCGCCTGTAGGCCCCACAGTGGTATCGTCACCGGCGCCCGATTTAGTGCCACCCGATCCTCTGATGGCAATGGAACCTCTAGTTACCCTGAATAAGGGGCTCAACTTGGAAAAAACTACCGCCAGCATTCCGACGATTCCAGATCCCCCGCCTTCGCCCTCGGTTCCTGTTACAACTGAATCGGTGGCAACACCAGTAACTATCTCTCCTCCGGTTCCGGACCTGCAGCCAGCAGGTGTAGCTAAAACTCAACTGCAACAGCAGTCCGCGCGCCTGCTACACGTTCAGACAAATACGCCGATGGAATTGCCTCACAGTCTGGCTGTGGTTCACATAGGCAAGCCAAATGACTTAGTGCCGCCGGATATTGATGTTTCGGGATTTGCTAATTCTGAGATAGTTTCTCGGGTACACGCAAATCTCCGGGTGGAGGGAGATGCTTGCTACCTAGAAGATGTAGGCAGTTCCAACGGCACTTACGTCAACAATACTCCGCTACCCAAGGGAAACCGCCACCGGTTGCGACCGGGAGACCGCATCTCTCTGGGCAAAGGAGACCTGGTTACGTTTTTATTTCAAATCTCTTAGAGCGAGTTTGGATTGGGCGATCGAAAGTCTAAAATCTAAAATCGCATCTTGAGGCGCTCTACCAAAACTCAATGCTGCCAATGTGATTAAGCTGACCTTGCTACATCCACTCCAGTCTATACCCGTCCGCAGTTGGATCTTTGAAGACGAGCAGGTCGTGCGGATCGGGCGCTCGACCGAAAACCACGTCGTTCTTTTTAGCGCTGTGGTTTCTCGTCGCCACATCGAATTGCGGCGCAGCGGCATAACTTGGGAACTGATCAATTTAGGTACCAACGGCACTTACCTCGATGGTAAGCCGATCGCTAAGGTTCCCATTGTGGACGGTCTGATCGTTCACTTGGCTCGCTCTGGGCCGAAAATTCAAATCAACGTAGGCCCGAATCAATCCTCCGTCCAGTTAGGACTTCTTGGCGTCAAGCCCAGGGAGGCTAAGGAAATTCACGCTCCCTCGGCCGGCGTGCACATGAGCACGATTCCCGTTCCCGACCACAAAGAAGTTGGCACTTCCAGGGAAGAGGACGAGTTAACCCAGGCAGATAATAATCGCCATTATTCGGAAGAAGAATATTAAATCGGCTTCTTTGGACGATCGACATTTTTCAAAGGCGGCACTCAGGAGTTTATTTATGAGTACATCACCACAGATTGTTAGGCGCAGCGAACTGCAGGGCCGCCGCACCATCGACCGCAGAACGGCGGAAGAGGTCGGCAGGGTAGATCGGGTTTGGCTCGATGCTCACTCCCAACGGGCGATCGGCTTTACTTGCAAGTCGGGACTTTTGGGGAGCAAAAAAACTTGGTTCGCTTGGGCGCAAGTAGATACGGTGGGGGAAAATGTTTTTGTCACCATTAACCCGGAACTGCCGGAACTTCATCAGCCGGAACAAGCTGTTTGTCCGATCGGGCTTGAGGTGCTCACGGACGCTGGAAATAAGGCAGGTGCAGTGGTTGACTACCTATTTGATGTCCGCACGGGTTCAGTCACCAACTACCTATTTAAATCGAGCGGCTGGCGCGGTGTTTTAGACGACATTTACTTGTTACCTGTGGCAGCTATTTCGACCATCGGCAGCAAGCGGGCGATCGTCTCTGAAGCTGCTGTATCGGAGCCAGTGCAGTACGCGGAGGGACTGCACAAAAAAGTCGGTCTGGTAGCAGAGTTTTTACATGAAGATTTCGACAGAACTCTCAAAAATGTGGCAGGTGTGAAGCGGGGCGCTCAAAGTCTGGCGGAAAAATTCCAAGATAAAGCTCTCGAAGTCAGGGATGTAGCTCAAGAAAAAGTTGCAGAGTTGAAGCGGCAAAGGCAAGAATCTGTCCCGCCAGATCCGAATCCGGAGCCGCCTGAGTCAGATTTGAGCTGAAGTTTGGCCTTCCCGCTCGCCGGGGGACTAATTGCCGAGCGCATTTGGGGGCCGCGCGCGAGGAAGGTCGATCGGTATTTTCGCTATGAGAGATTGATGCCTTGTCGCTCAAAATTCCAGTGCTGCTCAAAGCATTGTATTTTAAAGGTATTGCATCAATAAGGAAAATGTTAGCAACTCAAAATGACCTATGCTGTTTGATACAACTCACATCTTGCACTATTCTCAAGAACAGGCATCTTGCCTGTTCCACAAAGAGTGAATTTTCTTGTGAAACAGGCAAGATCCCGCTCCCTAAACAAGTAATTGAGAATGGTGCAATATCTCAGATACAATCCACAAGTATTTTATCTAGACACCCCAGGATTAATAATTGGTTAACTTCTTTCTTTATAAACAGCAAGTCGTTGAGCAGTGACTCTCGCCCGACCGAGAACTCGAATCAGCGGTGCAACCAGCGCGGGTCTGAGTTAAATTCTCTGGTTCATCAGCGGCAAAAGGATTATTTAGCCGATAGAATTGAGCGACTCACCCATCGGCAGAATCGCTCCCTCACAGACCAAATTAATCAAGCGGTTAAAACCGCTGTCCATTACTGGGAAGTTCACCCGATTTATCACATCGTGTTTGGTTGTTACCGAGTACCGCAAAAATTTGCCCCTGCGCCAAAAGCTAACCCTCAAAAGTTGCTTCAAATACCTCAAGCAGCCAAAAGTTCGACTTTTAGGGCAGATAGGGGGAATAGTGGTCCACTGACGACGCCTTTAAAAAGCAAATTTTTTGCAGTTTTCTCCCAAAAAATCTCTCTGGAAGTATCCCCGTTGCTGTCTGGCGGTGGAGTGTCAAAACATCAGTGATTACCTTAACTCTTTTACATCCTATCCAGTCTGTCCCAGTTCAAAGTTGGTGTTTTGAATCAGAACCGGTGGTTCGGATCGGTCGATCGAACGACAATGATGTAATTATTTACAGCGCTGTAGTTTCCCGCCACCACGTAGAACTGTGGAATCACGCTAATGGCTGGGAAATTATTAATTTTGGTGCTAACGGCACTTATGTAGATGATAGACCGATCGCTCAGGTGTCCGTTGTGGACGGGATGACAATTCGCTTGGGCAATTCTGGGCCAAAAATCAGGATTCGGGTGGGCGCAATGAATCAACCGGGCAAAATAATCAAGCCACCGCAGCGCGAATTTCGCCAAAAGGACGAAGTTTCAAAAGACAAGTCAACTCCTTTGCCGGGGGGCGTGGGAATCATCGAAGACGATGAACTTGGAGGGATCACTCAAATCGATCTTGACTGAGCGGCAGCTATCTATCCCTGCTGGCTCGTTCCGACAAATATCCCGATGTCCAAATCGAGCGTCTAAGTAATACTGTGGTAAGTTGCCTGATTTGTGCCTAAATATCCCTATACATTAATTAACAGCTTCTTTAGTAGGATTTCAGCCTTCTAAAGATAAGATAGGGGGGATCTCGATCGATCTTAGTTCACTTTCGCTGCTTGCCCAGCGGCGGTAATCTAAGAGCAACTGGTGCATCAACCGCTGTTTGACGCTCAGCAGTACGCTCTTGAGCAAAGCATTCCCCGTTGCTTCTAAAATGGGTTTGGGCGTCAGCCAAAACGGCGGCGGTAATTCTACTTGCACTTCCAAATCCGCTTTTCCCCTCAAGTATGCTACCCCGCTGCTTTGGTGTACACAAAGCTTTCCTTTGAGATTGAGAGCAAAGCGATCGTTTATATAACCCACGCCACGAATTTCGCAGGCGACGGACTCCAAATTGATTGTGCCATCCGACTGGGCCCACACCCTCATGTCTACTGTGGGTTGAATGCTCAGCATCATAAATTGTAACGGTCGCATTTTTAAGCGGAAACAGTCCTCGCTTAGCTGTTGTGTGCGACTTTGATCGACAAGGGCGTTCACCAGTCGCCTCGGCTGACGCAGATAATGTTGAATGGGAACCCGTTCCTCTGGTACGGCGAGCTCAACGGATTGGGAAGAATTAAAGCGGGTATACATGAGAAAATATCAAAATATAGGATTCCTAAGCATATCTTAATAAACTATCACCTTTTTTTGGGTGACATAAGTCGCGTCCTAAGTCGTGTACCCAGCAATGTCATCCGAGAAATCACTGATAAAAGCTTTCGGGACATCGCTAATTTTTCATCATACTTCCTAGCTGATGAGAGTAAAGCAAACATTTGTAACCTAAAATTGCCTGTAAATGAAAATTTCGTTAGCGAAGCCCTCGAAGAGGATCGCACATCTCGGCCCTGTTGGTACAAATGCAGAAACAGCGGCTCTAGCTTATGTCAATTGGTTGAGCCTGGAAACTAACTTGGAATGCACCCTGTGTCCTTATTCCACCATTTCTCAAGCGCTAGAGGCATCTGCCGTAGGGCAGGTTGATTATTCAGTTGTGCCCGTCGAAAATTCGATCGAAGGCAGCGTGACTGTCACCTTAGATACACTGTGGCGACTCGATCAACTCCGCATTCAACACGCCTTAGTTTTGCCAATTTCCCACGCCCTAGTGTCTAATGCTAAAAATTTTAACGAGATTAAAAAAGTTTACTCTCACCCGCAAGCGCTAGCTCAGTGTCAGGTATGGTTGGGGCAGTTTATTCCCTCAGCCCAATTAATTCCGGCGAATTCAACCACGGAAGCATTGCAATATCTGGAAGATACAAATGTAGCAGCGATATCTTCGCCAAGAGCTGCTGAACTTTACCATTTGCCAGTGTTAGCTCACCCCATTAATGATTATCCCGATAATTACACTCGATTTTGGGTACTCAGTAGGAGTGGTGGAGAAATCGCCAACGTAGAACCAGGGGATCACTCATCCCTTAAATCCATTACACAATCTGCTTCTAAGTTGATCCTCGATGCTTCATCGTCTAATTGCACCCATACCTCACTAGCTTTCAGCGTACCTGCCAATATGCCGGGAGCACTGGTAAAACCTTTGCAAGTATTTGCCAGTCGCGGTATTAATTTAAGTCGGATTGAATCTAGACCGACTAAACGATCGCTCGGAGAATATATTTTCTTTATGGACGTTGAGGCTAACGCCTGCGAAGCATTTGTTCGATCGGCACTCGAAGAATTAAAAAATCACACCGAAACTTTAAAAATATTTGGTTGCTACAATGTACTGTCAGTAGTATAATTTATTTTTAAGTAAAACTTAGGAGGCTGGCGAGATGAATGCTGATGAACTTCTCAAGCGATACGCAGCCGGAGAAAGAAATTTTCATGAAACCAACTTGAAAGAGGCTTTTTTGCGAGAAGCTTTCCTAATTCATATTAATCTAGCCTGTGCAAATCTGAAGGAAATCAATTTTGCTTTGGCGAACTTAAGGGGGGCAAACTTAATAGCTGCCAAGCTAAAGAATGCTTGCCTAGTGATGACCAGCCTAAATGGGGCTAACCTAAGCGGAGCCGATCTAACTTTCGCAAGATTAACAGGAGCTGACCTGATTGAAGCAAACTTGGAAAACGCCAACTTGAGCGACACCAAAATGATTGGTGTTAATTTGAGCGGAGCAAACTTGGAAAACGCCAACTTGATGGAGGCGAACCTCCTAGATGCTTGTTTGGACAAGACAAACCTTGAAAAAGCCAATCTCAGCGACGCTAAACTGCGGGGAGTGAGTCTCAGAAGAGCAAACTTGAGAAACGCTTTTTTGTGTGAAAGTAACCTTGAGGGCGCTGATTTGAGCGGTGCTGATTTGAGCGGTGCTAATTTGAGCGGGGCATTTTTATGCGGTGCTAATCTGGAGGGAGCTAAGCTAGATGAGGCAAATTTAAGTGGGGCAATACATTTTTGCGTCAGACAAGTTTGAACTCACGGAATATATAACAGAATAATCCGACAATTAAGGACTAAAAAATATACTATTGACTTGGCTGAAAGTGAAGTCTATTTGCTGCTGTACCTTAGCAAAATGAAGCTGCATCTTGAGGATCTCTTTCTTGGAATTAGCTTGAGCAATCTTACTTTCCAAAGCCAGCAAGTTGCGATTGAGAGTTTCTACTCGCACAGTTTGGTAGTCTAAGTCAATTTTTAGTTCTGCTGCCCGATCAACTTGAACCTGCTGGCGAACCACGGCGAGGCGGATTGAATTCTTATCCTGTGTCTGAAGAGCTAGCAAAGCTCGCTGCTGCCACTGGTGGGCTTGAGATTCAGCTTGATTGTACAGCCACTGAATCCGCAGTTGGGCGGAAATCGCACTGCCAACAGCCTGACGCAGTTCTTTGAGAGGTTCCTGAATTTCTAAGATTAATAGTTCCCAAAGATTCATCAGTTCGGTGGTAAATTCTTCCCGTTCAACAGAGGCTACCAGTGCTTCTAATAGCAACAAATTTGGTTGCATTTGCTGCGTAATTGTCTCAAATATTAACTGTGCTTCGGACATTTGCCGATCGTAATTTTTTTCGGAGACTGCACCGGATGAGTGCTTTAATATTTTTTCGGTGCTGTCTACCTCAGCTTCTGCATCTGAACTTGAAGCTACAAAGGCCTGTAATTTTTCGCGGGCGATCGAATTCAGCCTTTGTCGAAGCAAATCGCAGGCCGCCCGCTGCACTCGCCCTGTTTCGCTTTGACAAATCTTGATGACTATTTTTAAGCCGGCATCGCCGTAATTCAATGTCTCTCTCAGGGCGGCGATTCGATGTTCTTTGACAGAACTAGACAGCCGATGTTTAACTCCTGCTAGTCCGCCGAGCACTACACCGCCCACAGGAGGTGGTAGTTGACCGCCTCTAACTGCATCGTATGGTTTCGGTTGGTCGTGATTTTCTAACACAAGCATTTACTGCTATAAGGAACCTATCCGAACCTGTTTGAAGTTAAGAATTAAACAGATACCTGTTCCAAAAAAGAATGGAACTGTAGGCAATCTCCAAACCCTTAGTTCAATAACTCATTCCCCATCGAAAATCGAAAATCGAAAATCGAATGATTTTTGTGTAATTATTTCTTCAATGCAGGTCAAACCGATCGTGCTTTTTCCTAGGCAAATTGGCTACTTGAGGGTATCTTTAAGTACAGTCCTCGCTGCCAAGTGATTGCGAGTAGAAGTCAAAATTTCGGTTTCGCGTTCCAATCTCGCAGCAGTATCTTGCAATTCTAAAAGAGTTTGCTGTTCTGTCGCTGCACCGTAAAGGTAGCTGGCTACCCAGTAGGACAATTCTGTAGGCAAACTGGGAATGTCTTCGGGCAGGTCGATCGGCTGATCCATCAATTTGCTGGAGAGGCGAACTACATCTCTCAGCAGTTGTTCGACATCTTTTCCCAAAGGTCTGAGGTCTTGTTGCGGGGGTGCGTCTTCGATCCATTCTACTAGACCGACTAAATAGGGTTTTTCCCGAACGGCGTCGAGGACTCGGAACCGCTGCTGGCCGAGAGTCATAATTTTCATGCGATCGTCGGGCAGGCGCTGACAGTGAATCACTTCGGCGCAACAGCCAACTGCAGAGACTTTGTTTTGGTTGGGGTCCCACATGAGCACACCGAAACGCCGATCGCCCTCCAGAATCGTATTCATCATGATTCGATAGCGAAACTCGAAGATTTGCAGTGGGAGTGGCCTACCTGGAAATAGAACCACTTCCGGCAACGGAAATAAGGGGAGTTCGCGAACTGCTACAGAGGAAGAGGATGCCATTGTCGCTCAAAAGTGACGGTACTTGCGCTTATTTTTCTTACTTTAACTGATTAAAGGCAATTCCGGGGCAGGAGCGATCGGGCTTTTGCGCTGGCAACGGGATCGACTGCTCGCTATCTCCGGTGCTGGCAGCTTGACAAAGGCGTTATTTCGTCAAAATGTTAAATATACCTTTTTGCTAAACTCAGTGCTGCGGAAGGCGATGATAGCGACTGCTAAAGGAGGGTTTTTGTAGTGATACCCCCTTAATTAAGAATAATTATTTAAGTTAGTGCCGGAGCCAAAATTATTGCTGATTAATAACTAATAACTCATATAGCCACTGCCAAGACGGTTAGGACGTTGTTAATGGCTGAAACGATTGATTTTCTTCCTTCTTCCTTCTTCCTTCTTCCTTCTTCCTTCTTCCTTCTTTCTTCTTCCTTCTTCCTTCTTCCTTCTTCCTTCTGCTATAACTAATGACTAGGGAAATTTCAACAAAAAGAAGGAACAATTTATTTAATCTTTGTTCCTTCTTTTCAAGTTTTCGATAAGTCAATCTACAGCTTGACTTCGATATCTACGCCGGCGGGCAAATCCAGTTTCATCAAAGCGTCAATTGTTTTTGCCGATGGCTGGTGAATGTCGATAATCCGGCGGTGCGTGCGGGTTTCAAAGTGTTCGCGAGAATCTTTGTCTACGTGGGGCGATCGCAGCAAGCAGTAAATCCGTCGTTTTGTCGGTAGGGGAATCGGGCCGATCGCTGTGGCTGCTGTCCGATTTGCTGTATCTACAATCTTTTCGCAGGATGCGTCTAGAATTCGGCGATCGAAAGCTTTGAGGCGGATGCGAATTTTTTGTTGTTGAATTGTTGCCATTTTTGTTTCTTGAATTTTCGAGGTTCAGTTTATTTTTAGTCATTAGTCATTAGTCATCAGTCATTTGTTATTTGTTATCTGTTATTGAACATTTAACCCATAACTACTAACAACTGGCCACTAACCTATAACTACTCACTACTCACTAAATAGCAGAAAAGCCTATTGACATTTGGCGGCTTTTCTGCTATTTAAGCTGTTATGCGAGTCCTACTTGAGGATTTTGGAAACAACGCCGGCGCCGACGGTGCGGCCGCCTTCGCGGATAGCGAAGCGCATTCCTTGTTCGATCGCGATCGGGTGAATCAACTCAACAGTCATTTTGATCCGGTCACCTGGCATCACCATTTCTGCTTCACTACCGTCATCAGCGGTGAATTGTGCGATCGTGCCGGTCACGTCAGTGGTACGGACGTAGAATTGAGGGCGATAGCCAGAGAAAAAGGGCGTGTGCCGGCCGCCTTCTTCCTTCTTCAGGATGTACACTTCAGATTCAAACTGAGTGTGAGGCATGATGCTTTTCGGCTTGGCAATCACCATTCCGCGCTCAATATCCGCCTTTAAAATCCCCCGTAGCAGTAGACCAACGTTGTCGCCGGCCAAACCTTCTTCCAGAGACTTGGTGAACATTTCTACACCAGTCACTGTAGTGCTGCGAGTGTCCTTAAGACCCACCAATTCGACTGTTTCGCCGACTTTGATAGTTCCACGTTCGATCCGGCCTGTGGCGACAGTACCCCGACCAGTAATCGAGAATACGTCTTCAACTGCCATCAAGAAAGGCTTGTCAACTTCGCGTTCTGGGGTGGGGATGTAAGCATCTACTTCTTCCATCAGCTTGTAGATTTTGTCAACCCACTCATTTTCGCCCTTGACAGTCTTGGGATTAGCAAGCATCGCTTCGAGAGCTTTCAATCCCGAACCTGTGACGATGGGGATGTCATCGCCCGGAAAATCGTAAGAGCTCAAAAGTTCGCGAACTTCCAGTTCTACCAATTCCAACAGTTCAGCATCATCCACCATGTCTTCTTTGTTCAAGAAGACAACCAAGCTGGGAACGCCAACTTGCTTAGCTAGCAGGATGTGTTCGCGAGTTTGAGGCATGGGGCCGTCTGCTGCTGACACTACTAGGATGCCGCCGTCCATTTGAGCTGCACCGGTGATCATGTTTTTCACATAGTCAGCGTGTCCGGGACAATCTACGTGGGCATAGTGCCGACCTGTGGTTTCGTATTCCACGTGAGCAGTATTAATCGTAATACCCCGTGCTTTTTCTTCAGGCGCAGCGTCGATGTCGGCGTAGTTCTTAGCCTTTGCTTGACCTAGTGCAGAGAGAGTCATCGTAATCGCGGCGGTCAAAGTTGTTTTGCCGTGGTCAACGTGACCGATCGTGCCGATGTTTACGTGGGGCTTATTCCGTTCAAATTTTGCGCGTGCCATTCTTGATCTGTTCCTTGTTTCTTTTAGCGATTTTAGACTTGAGATTTTAGATTCTAGACTTTGGATTCAATCCAAAATCCAAAATCTAAAATCCAAAATCATTAGTTCCCTTTGTTCTTAGCGATAATGGCTTCAGCCACGTTTCGCGGCACTTCTTCGTAATGGCTGAATTCCATTGTGAAGATGCCTCGACCTTGGGTTTTCGAGCGGATGTCGGTGGCGTAACCAAACATTTCTGCTAGTGGAACTTTTACAGAAACTTTGGCTATCCCCTGATCCGTCTCTTGACCTTCGATCTGACCCCGACGCGAGTTGAGGTCTCCGATGACGTTCCCGATGTAATCTTCGGGAACTTCCACCTCTACTTTCATCATAGGCTCTAGCAGCACTGGAGACGCCTTCATCACGGCTTCTTTGATCGCCATTGAACCGGCGATCTTAAATGCCATTTCTGAGGAGTCTACATCGTGGAAAGACCCGTCTACCATAGTAGCTTTGAGGTCAATCACGGGATATCCTGCTACAATACCTGATTCGCACGCTTCTTTCATCCCTTGTTCTGCTGGGCCGATGTACTCTTTGGGTACAGTGCCACCAACAATTTTGGAGACAAATTCAAAGCCGCTTCCGACTTCGGTGGGTTCTAGTTCGATCACGACGTGACCGTACTGACCTTTACCGCCGCTTTGGCGGATAAATTTACCTTCGGCGCGGACGGATTTGCGAATGGTTTCACGGTAGGCTACTTGTGGCTGACCCACGTTCGCTTCTACTTTGAATTCCCGCAGCATCCTGTCTACCAGGATTTCCAGGTGCAGTTCGCCCATGCCGGCGATGACTGTCTGGTTGGTTTCTGGGTCAACGTTGACTCGGAAGGTGGGGTCTTCTTCCGAGAGCGACTGGAGGGCTTTGGAGAGCTTCTCCATGTCTTGTTTGGTTTTGGGTTCGACAGCCACCGAGATAACTGGCTCTGGTATAAACAGAGATTCCAGAATCACTGGCGCTCCTTCTTCGCAGAGGGTGTCGCCTGTGAAGGTGTCTTTCAAACCCAAGGCTGCTCCCAAGTCTCCGGCGCGCAGTTCCTCAACTTCTATCCGATCGTCCGCTTTGAGTACAATTAGGCGAGAAACCCGCTCTTTTTTGTCTTTGGTGGAGTTCAGGACATAGGTTCCTTTTTTGAGGATACCGGAGTAGACGCGAACAAAGGTCAGGCGGCCGTAGGGGTCAGCCATGATTTTGAATGCCAGAGCTGACAGCGGGGCGTTGTCGTCGGCAAACCGCTCTGCTGTGTCGCCGTTGGGTAGGAGTCCTTGAATTGGAGGGACTTCCAAGGGCGACGGCAGATAGTCGATGACTGCATCCAACAACAACTGAACGCCTTTGTTTTTGAAGGCCGAACCGCACAACATGGGGACGATCGTACCTTCGACAGTGCCATGACGCAGGGCCAAGCGGATTTCGTCTTCCGTTAACTCTTCGCCTTCGAGGTATTTCTCCGTGAGGGCGTCGTTGGTTTCTGCTACCGACTCGATCAGCTTGGTGCGGTATTCTACGGCTAGATCCTTTACTTCATCGGGGATTTCTACTTCCTCGATGTCGGTTCCCGTGTCGTTGTTGTAGATATAGGCTTTCATGTGCACTAAGTCTACAATTCCCCGGAAGTTTTCTTCACTGCCGATCGGGATTTGGATGGGTACGGCGTTCGCTCTCATGCGATCGCGAATTTGGCCGTAGACTTTGTAGAAGTTTGCCCCCATCCGATCCATTTTATTGACGAACACGATCCTCGGTACTTTGTACCGATCAGCCTGTCGCCAAACTGTTTCGGATTGCGGCTGCACTCCCCCTACCGAGCAGAACACTGCGATCACTCCGTCGAGCACTCGCATCGAGCGTTCGACTTCGATCGTGAAGTCTACGTGTCCGGGAGTGTCGATGATGTTGATTTTGTAATCTTTCCAACTGGTGGTGATAGCAGCGGCAGTAATCGTAATTCCCCGCTCCCGCTCTTGCTCCATCCAGTCAGTGACTGCTGTTCCCTCGTGCACTTCACCCATTTTGTGAACCATGCCTGAATAGAACAGAATTCTTTCAGTTGTTGTTGTTTTGCCCGCGTCTATGTGGGCTGCGATGCCGATGTTGCGAGTTTTTTCTAGCGGGACGGTACGTGCCACAGCTACCTCCTTAATCTTGTGTTGCTGTTATAATACTATTATACTACACAGTAACCCTATTTTGCACTCCCCAGTGACTTACAAAAGTCTCTGGAGCTTATTGTTACATTTTAATATTTTTTGCAAGATTTGTTTACAAAAATATTAAGGATGCGACATGGAGGATTCAGAGAGTGCATGAATTTTGAGTGCATGAATTTTGATTTTGAGAGTTTTGAGTTTGCTTCACCAATCGCAACTGCGCCAAGAGAAGCAATCTCAACACTCAAAACTTATTACACTTTCCAATTTCTCACCCGATGCTTTTATACCGCACGATCGCGCTCTTCTCCATGCCAGTTGTTGCAGTTAGTAGCGGTAGTGAGCAAAAGCCTTGTTAGCTTCAGCCATCCTGTGAGTTTCTTCGCGCTTGCGAATAGCACTCCCTGTTTCGTTAGCTGCATCCATCAGTTCGTTGGCTAGCTTGGCGGCCATCGAGCGGCCGGTGCGGGCGCGGGCAAATCTGATCAGCCAGCGGAGGGCGAGGGTTGTACCGCGATCGGAACGCACTTCCATTGGCACTTGGTAGGTGGCGCCACCTACCCGGCGGGCTTTGACTTCGACCAGGGGTGTCGCGTTTTTGACTGCTTTTTCAAACAAGTCTAACGGTTCAGCCCCTGTGCGTTCTTGGATGGTTTTGAGGGCGTCGTAGACGATGCTGGAGGCAACGGATTTTTTGCCGTGCTGCATGATCCGTCTCACCATCATGCTTACCAACCGGCTGTTGTAGGTTGGATCTGGTGGAACTGGACGTTTTTGAATAACTGTGCGGCGAGACATAGTTCTATTTGGGATTTTTGATTTTGAATGATTGAGTTTGGGGTTTTGGGATCACATTTCGATTTATGACGATCGAGCGTGCAATTGAGCGGCGCGATCGGATTTATTTTTGCTTCCCAACCCCGACGATCGGGCGAGTTCCGTGTTATTTTTTCTCTTTAGGACGCTTGGCCCCGTATTTGGAACGACCCTGCTTGCGGTCTTTCACCCCAGCGGTGTCTAATGTACCCCGAATGATGTGGTATCTAACTCCGGGCAAATCTTTTACCCGACCGCCCCGGATCATTACTACCGAGTGTTCTTGCAAGTTGTGACCGATCCCTGGGATGTAGGCGGTGACTTCAAAACCAGAGGTCAGCCGTACCCGAGCCACCTTCCGCAGCGCCGAGTTGGGTTTTTTCGGGGTGGTCGTGTACACTCTGGTGCAAACTCCGCGGCGCTGCGGGCAACTCTTGAGAGCTGGCGATTTGGTTTTTTTCTGCGTTTGTTCCCGTGCTGAACGGATGAGTTGCTGAATAGTGGGCATGAGTTACGGCATTTCTAGCTTTTTGCTGAATATAGTGATTTGGCTGTATCCGCACTGAAAGTCCCTTCCCCTCTGGGGGGACGGGATGAATGAAAATAATTATGGGTAAGTGAGGATACCAGACTCTGTATTGTACACGACGCGTGTTTCTTTGGCAAGAAATTTGCGCGACCCGCGCTCAAACTTCCTTCCTTGCTGCAAGTTGGGAGGGGGCGAGCGCAACGGGAGAATGGTATGTGACATCCTATAATTTAGGCGCAACTATGATGATTGTCACAGCCGTCAGCAAAATTTATGACGATCGCAATATCGCGCTTTTGCGATCGAATTACCATTGTGAGGAGAGGCGCATTAACTCCAGCCTGGGATCGCATCACAGTCTATAGCCGATCTACATCACATAAAGTTATCTAAAATTACCGGACAATAAGAAATATACATTGAGTTGACAGCAGATGACAACCAAAGCTTATATTCCTGAATATACAATTTCCGAACTTTACTTGAACATTTGGAAATCCGGTAAGATCGATCGCACTGTGTTCCAGCAAATTCAATACGCAATTAATTCTCACAGTTTAAAAAGTTCAGAGGATCGAAAAATTGTTAGCAGGCTGCTGTATGCAGTACGGCGGGGATGGGTGTCAGTGATGGACTGAGTTGCTTCGGAGTTTTGAGTCAGGGCGCGAGATTGCTTCGTAAGTCCCCGGGCGTAGCTGCGTCAATGAGTTTTGAGATTGCTACCCACTTGCCATCCACAGATCACAACACACACGGGGTGCAGGAGTTGTGAGCTAAAATCTCATCCATAAAATTTAGAGGACTCCCAAATAGATGCACCCCTGTGGAAAGGCAATATTAAGGTAAAAGGATAGGGTATGTTTAATTCTACAGAACTTCTGATCGAGGCTTTCATCGAACAACTTCAGAACGGTTACAGCCGCACTTACGGAGGCTACAAATCAGACTATGCTGACATTATTGCCTGGGTGGGGGCAATGGCGTTAGAAAACATCGCCAACAGCGACGCTCTTTATCACAATGTAGAACACGCCATTTGCATTAGCTTAGTCGGTCAAGAAATCTTGCGGGGAAAACACATTCGCAAGGGCGGAGTTTCCTGCGAAGATTGGCTGCACTTCATCATTTCTTTGCTGTGCCAAGACATCGGATATGTCAAAGGAGTTTGCCGGCAAGACCAAGAATCAGAAGGATTATATGCTACAGGAAAAGATGGCATGAGAATTGCACTTGCTCCCGGTGCAACGGCGGCCAGCCTAGCTCCTTACCGAGTTGACAGAGCTAAATTGTTCATTGACGAGCGCTTCGGCAACCACAAGCTAATTAATGCTGAGATAATTAAGCAGAACATAGAACAGACTCGTTTCTCGGTGCTTGACGGTAACACAGACGAGGATGCAGTTAATTACTCTAGTTTAGTGCGCGGTGCTGACTTGATAGGTCAGCTCAGCAACCCGCAATATTTGCAGAAAATTGGCGCGCTGTTTTACGAGTTAGAAGAAAGCGGTGCTACTAAAGTTTTGGGCTATCGACATCCGGGCGACTTGCTGCAAAGCTACTCTAAGTTTTACTGGAGCGGTATTTATCCTCACATCAGTGAATCTCTCGGTTACTTGCAGTTGACGCAGGAAGGCAAACAGATTGTTGCTAGTTTGTACGCTAACATATTTCGGATGGAACACCAACGTTGCGATTCTTCTGAGGTTGCTTAATTGCAAAAGTGAATTCAGCAGTCAGCCGTCAGTTGTCAGTTGTCATTGGTTATTTTTAGGTGCTAATAACTAACAGCTCATAACGAATAAAAAAGCACAAATCACCAATTACCACCAATTACCAAGTGCCGAAGTTTATTTGATTCAACTCAACTAATTTCCTCCTTCATTTCCGAATGATATCTGGGACACAACCAATTGCTGGGTACCAAAGAAGGCCATCCCTCCCGTAGCGCTTCCAAACAAACAGCTCGCACAGTTAACTGACAGTCAAGCAGTTCTACCCCAGCTTTTTCAACTTGCTTTTTGCCAATTTTTAAAATAGATTCATCGCTAAATTCAAAGGTTTTGTGACACTGAATGCAAACCAGATGGTGGTGGTGGTGCAATTCGGGAAAATTCAGTTCGTAATGTTTGTGTCCTTCTGCTAATTCTAGTTCACGCAAAATTCCTATTCTTGCTAATAAATGCAGCGTTCGGTAGACAGTAGACAAGCCTATTCGTTCTCCTTTATTCTGCAAAGTCTTGTATAATTCTTCCGCACTTAAATGATTGCCTTGTGGCAGATTTTGAAAAACACTCAAAATAGTTTCTCGCTGGGGAGTCAGGCGGCAGCCTCTTTGGTTGAGTTCGACTTTGAGTGAGTTAGCACTGTATAAATTCATGTCGGAAAAAATAAAAAAGTTGAACGAGGATTGTCATGGATTATCTGTTATTTATTCGTGCTATTTTTTAGATGCTCCTAAAGTATATTTTCCGTGAGAATCCATGTAAATTTAGACTCCAATAGGGTATAGACTCCCGCCCAGAAGACGATGAGGCCGGCGTGGGCGACGTGGATACGGAGCAAACGGCCCGAAAGGTTGATTAAGCCGGCGTTGCCGACCCACCAGGGAAATGATTTTCCTTCGGCTGGGAAGGATTTTGCCATGCTGGTCACGGCGATTTACCTCTTGAGAAAGATGCCAGGGGGGTTTTAAGCGATCGCAGGTTATTGATATAGATAATCAACAATTTTAGTATTTTAGTCAAGGGGTATTTGAGAAAAATTTTCACTGATTTGAGTTCTGGTATGTAAATCAGTAGGAAAAAACATCGTTTTATCACGATTATGACTGTTTTTGGCGCTTGAGCGGAGTTTGGCCTCTCGTTAGCAAAAATAACAGCTAAAGGAATACCTCTAAATTTATTGATAAATAATATTATTAAGGAGTATTATGGCTAGAGTATTGTTTAAGTAGGGCTTGCCGAAAAAGCCTAAAACCTTTACAGAGAAAGACTTTGACTGGTTTGAACGCTCCGCGTGTGCAAGCTT